>NZ_JBIAZT010000007.1:0-333782 GCF_042899365.1 Micromonospora sp. NPDC000089 | reverse complement strand
AACGGGTTCAGTTGACCGGTACTAATAGGCCGAGGACTTGACTTACAAAGCTGCTACGCGTCCACTGTGCAACTCAGAACAAACAAACAACCCCAAGTAAGGGTTGGTTGACATGTTCATAGAGTTACGGCGGTCATGGCGGAGGGGAAACGCCCGGTCACATTCCGAACCCGGAAGCTAAGCCCTCCAGCGCCGATGGTACTGCACTCGGGAGGGTGTGGGAGAGTAGGACACCGCCGGACAACCATTCCAGTAGGCCCACCCCGCAAGGGGTGGGCCTACTGCGCATTCCGGCCCCGAGAGTTCACCCGGGGCGTTCGCCGATTCTCGCCGGCGCCGGCCACCGCGGTCGGTACCGTCGGTGCGGGACCGCCGCTTCGTGGCGTGTCTCCCGGCGGCCCGGTGAGAACGCGACGTGGCGTACGCCTCGTCCGCAATGGGGGCGGGCCGCTCGGGGTACCTGCTGACCGTACGACCGGAACTGACCGTCGGGACCGGCGGAGGCTGGAGTGGTCATGAAGATCGGAATCATCGGCTCGGGACACATCGGCGGTACCCTCACCCGCCGGCTGAGCACCCTCGGCCATGACGTGACAGTCACTAACTCGCGGGGCCCGCAGAGCCTCACCGACCTGGCCCAGGAGACCGGCGCGACCGCCGGCACGCTGGAGCAGGCCGTCCAGGACGCCGAGCTGGTGGTGGTGGCGATCCCGCTGCTGGCCGTCCCGGCGCTGCCTGTGCAGCTGTTCGACGGCAAGGTCGTCGTCGACGCCAACAACTACTACCCCCAGCGCGACGGCGACATCGCCGAGCTGCTGGACCGCAGCCTGAGCTCCAGCCGCTGGACGGCCGACCACCTCAAGGGCGCCCGGGTGGTGAAGGCCTTCAACAACATCCAGGCCGCCCACCTGCTGGACAATGGCAAGCCGTCGGGTGAGGCGGGCCGGATCGCGCTGCCGGTGGCCGGCGACGACGCCGAGGCCAAGCAGCTCGTGATGCAGCTGGTCGACGCCCTGGGCTTCGACCCGGTCGACGCCGGCACCCTGGACGAGAGCTGGCGGCAGCAGCCGGACACCCCGGTCTACGGCACCGATCGCGACGCGGACGGCGTACGGCAGGGGCTGGCCGAGGCGCGGCCCTGACGTACCCAGCGAGGAGCCCCGCCGGTGACCAGCCGGCGGGGCTCCTCGCTGCTCAGGGGTTGGTGGGCGGCCCGCAGACGAAGTTGGGCTCCGGGTCGTACGTCCAGCTGAACTTCTCCCGCTTGACCACCTTGCCGTCCTTGGTGATCACCCGGAAGGCGTCCTGGGCGAACCCCTCGCCGCCCGCGGCCTCGATGCAGGACGGACCCGGTTCGAGGTGGACGGTCTTCGGCTGGGTGACGTTGCGGCGGGGGCCGTACTCGGTCTTCACGCTGTCGTAGATCTTGGTGCTCCAGACCGACACGGTGATCGTGTTCGAGGTCCACGAAGTGTCCAGGAGCACCCCGTACGGCGTGTTGTTCTTGAACTTGAAGTCCAGCTGCGGCCAGTAGATGGTCGACTCGATCACCGCCGGGTACCGGCTGAAGTAGAACGAGTGCGGCTTGTGCTCGACGTCCTGCATCCCGGCGTAGTAGGTGGCGTTGAACAGCGTCGTGGTGAACTGCGAGACGCCACCACCGACCCCCGGCACCAGCTTGCCGCCGACGATCGTCGGGGCGTCCTGGTAGCCCTGGCCGTAGCCGCGCTCGCCGGTGTGCTCGTTCAGCGAGAAGGTTTCCCCCGGCCGGACGATCGTGCCGTCCACGTCCTTGGCCGCCTGGACGATGTTCTGGCTGCGGGGCGATGAGAGGCCGCCGGTGAACTTGGTGCTGAAGGTGGAGACGCGTTCCTTGATCCCCAGCTCGGCGAGCTTGGCCTCGGTCAGCTCCGGCTGCGCGGTGGTGAGCGCGGCGGTGACCGTCCGGCCGTCGGCCTTCGGTAGCACGGCGAGCAGGTCGCGGCCGAGCACCGCCGCGTCGAGCTGTCGTCCGGCGCGCCCGGGCACCACCGTCGGCTTGCCCCCGGCGATGGTCAGGCCGGCGTCCTTCGGCGGCGTCTCGATCGCGGCCAGCTGGTCGCCGAGCGCGGCGCGCAGCCGCTTAACGTCGACCCGCGGCGTCAGCTTGCCGGCCTGGTCGGCGGCGAAGCGCAGCGCGCGGGCGATCGCCGCGGGCGGGACGGTGACCCGGCCCTTGTCGGTGACGAGGGTGACCGGCTTGGCCACCGCCGGCCTGGCCAGCTCGGCCACCAGCCGGTCGACCTCCTCCCGCGTGGTGGCCGGGCTCTTCTCGGTCAGCGGCACGGTCACCGGCCGCCCGGCCAGCCAGCCGCGGCGGACCGCCTCGGCCGAGGCGGCCGGGTCCAGCGCGAGGCTCGGCTTCGGGTACACCGGCCGGGGGCTGGTGCCGGTGTAGATGATCGCCGGCATGGTCATCTCGCGGCCCTGCCTGCCGAGGACCCGGCGCAGCGCCGCGTCGAGCTTCGCGGCGTCCACGGTCACCACCGGCTGGACGGCGCGGGAGCCGAGCAGTCGGTCCGCCGCGTCCGCCTCGGCCGCCGCAGCCGCGTCGACGGTCGCGTCGACGTCGACCGCCAGGCCCACCTCGGCCGGCTTGATCTCGCCCTTGAGCTGCCCGACCTGCACCGCCAGTGGGGCGCCGAGGGTGCCGGCCCGGCGCTCCAGCTCGGCCCGCAGCGCCGCGGCGGCCGCCGACCGGCTCCGGCCGCCGAGCTCCGCGCCGAGCACCGTGGTGCCGCGCGGGATGTCCCCGGCGTACGCGTAGGCGCCGGCGCCGGCCACGCCGGCCAGCACCGCGGCGGTCAGCCCACCGGCGAGCAGCAGTCGGGTGCGCCGGGACCACGAGCGGGGGCCGGTCTTCCCGGGCGACGCCTGCGGGGCGTCGTCGTCGCCCGGCCAGCTCACCGCGGTGACCTGCACCGTGGGCCGTTCGTCGGAGACTTGTTTGTCGCCGTACAGGGTCACAGCCACCTCTATCGGGACGTACCACATGGGGGGTTGCGGGCCCCCAGAGAGAAACCTACGGTAGCCAACCCGCAGGCCGGATGACACCGTGTGGGCGGTCATCCTCGCCACCGCGTGTCGCGGGCGTCCGCCCCGGTCACCCGCCGTGAGCCCGTTCGTGGCACGGTGTCCGGATGGACGCGCGGACGATGGCGTACGGGGGCGGGTGGCTGGACCGGGCGGCGGCGCTGCGGGCCGACCCGGAGTGGGTCTCGGCGCGCCGGGCCGAGCCGACGAGCAGGGTCCTGCCGCTGTGGCGGGACCGCTGCCTGGTGGACGGCGACCGGTCACCGGTCCGGCTGGCCGGGCCCGACGCCGCGCACCTGCTGACCGTGGCCGACCAGGAGGTGTTCCTCGGCCTGGACGGGAACGACGCGGTCTTCGCGGCCGACCTGTCGGGGCGTACCGAGGCGGAGGCGGTGCGGCTGGCCGGGGCCGTGGCGGCGGAGGACGTCCGCCGCCTGGTCGGTCGGCTCGGCCCGGGCGAGGCGGCGGTGCAGGGGTACGCCCGGGGCATGCTGCACTGGCATCGGCAGCAGCGGTTCTGCGGGGGCTGCGGGGCGACCACCGTGGCCCGCGACGGCGGGCACGTACGGGCCTGTTCCGGGCCGGCCTGCGGGCGGCTGCTCTTTCCCCGCATCGAGCCGGCGATCATCGTGCTGGTGGAGGCGCCCGGCCCGCCGGACCGCTGTCTGCTGGCCCGGCACGCCAATGCGGCGGAGGACTCCTGGTCGCTGCTGGCCGGCTTCGTGGATGTGGGCGAGAGCCTGGAGGACGCCGTCCGGCGGGAGATGGCCGAGGAGGCGGGGGTGACCGTCGAGGCGCTGTCCTACCAGGGGTCGCAGGCCTGGCCGTTCCCGGCCGGCCTGATGGTCGGGTTCCGGGCCCGGGCCGTCGGCGAGGAGCTCAGGGTGGACGGGGCCGAGCTGCTCGACGCGCGCTGGTTCACCCGGGACGAGGTGCGCGCGCGGGCGGCCGCGGGGCACCCGGCGGGGCGGGTCGACTCGATCGACAACCATCTGCTGGGCGGGTGGCTGGCCCAGCGGTGAGCGCCGGTGATCCGTCCGTCCAGCCTTCTCCGCCGTACGGGTGACGCCGGGGTCACCCTCAGCGGCTTGCCAGCTGACCGTTATCGAAATGTGATGCATAGCCGCTGCGGCTACCTTTCGTGAAACCTGTGCGCCCTCCTGTCGTAATCCAGCCGATTTGCCCCCGGGACGACCCGCGCGCTCCGTTAACGGAAGGTAACACCAGGCGATCTTGATAACACGGTCGTGTTACTGGCTAGTAGTAAGGGGCTTGTGAGCTAGGTCGCTTCGGTGGAGCATCCAATCCGCACACTGCGCGAACCGCCGGCACAGCGGTATGGCAGTGGCCGCAGACGCTTCCCCCGTCCCGCGTCGCGCCCCGCGACGCGGAGATGCCACCCCCCTTTGAGGAGGACCCCCGTGAAGGTTTCGGACGACCGCCAGGTGCGTGGCGGTACCCGCTGGCGCCGGTTCGCCGCCATGATGCTGCCCGCCACCGCCGTCGCGGGCGGCATCCTCTTCGGGATGGCCAACGGCGCCATCGCCGCCAACATCACCGTCTCCGGCACCACCTTCAAGGTCGGCGCCACCAAGCTGGTCGGCGACGGCTTCGAGCAGTACGGCGGCGTGGTCTACGAGAAGAACGGCACCCCGCACCCGGTCGCCCTCTCCGAGATCACCGACGCCAAGCTCTACGACCTCTGCCAGTCGGTCAACGCCAGCGTCCCGGGCCTGCCGGTGGTGCTCACCATCAAGGCCGGCGGCAACAACGACCCGGCCACCGCGCACAACATGCTGATCGCGATGGACCACCTCGGCGGCGACGCGGTCTTCGAGAACATCAACATCGGCCGGGACGCGACCGACCTGAACCCGTCGGCGCAGGCCGGCTCGTTCGGCCAGAACGCCACCAAGGTCACCATCACCGACCTCCAGCAGGTGGCGCGCTACACCACCGCGGGCACCTTCAACCTCAAGGGCCTGGCGCTCGACGTGAACGTCGGGTCGAAGGCGGCCGGCAAGGAATGCTTCCAGTGATCTGATCGTGAGGTCCGCGGAGCAGACGTCCTCCGCGGACCTCACGTCTGTCCGACCCCGATCCGGACCGGTAACCCCCGCAGCAGACGCACCGCCAGTAGTAGGAGGAGCACGTGACCGCAGACGCCCAGCACGCACGGCCGGGAGGAGCGACCCGGGCCTGGCGTGGCTTCCAGCAGTGGCGGCGCAACCGACCCTTCTGGGGCGGCCTGTTCACCGTGCTGGCCGGGGTGGAGATCTTCGCGTCCACCCAGGCGTCGATCGCCGGCCTCACCCTCAAGATGGGTCCCACCGGCTTCCTGGCCTGGCTCATCCCGACCATCCTGGTCGTCTGCGGGCTGCTGATGTGGTTCAGCCCGGCACAGCGGGCCTTCTACTCGATCATCGCCGGGGTCACCGCGCTCTACTCGCTGATCGGGGTCAACCTCGGCGGGTTCTTCCTCGGCATGCTGCTCGGCATCGTCGGCGCGGCGCTCGGCTTCGCCTGGGTGCCCGGCCGGTCGGCCGCCGCCGACGTCCCACCGCCGGACGTACCCGACGACGAGCCTCCGGCCGACGACCTGGACGACGACGAGTCGCCGCTGGTCGACGAGCTGATGCCGCCCCGGCAGGGGGAGAGCTGGGACGACCGGCGCACCGGCGTGCTCACCGACACCCTGCCCCAGCCCCGCAACCCGCTGCGGGAGCCGGCGCCCGCGCAGGGGCGACCCGTCGACGACCACTCGCCCGACCGCGACGGCTTGGACAGCACCCAGGTGATCCCCGCCGTCGACAGGGAGACCCGACCCGACGGGGGTTCGGGCCGGGACCCGAAGCTGTTCGCCATCACCCTGGTGCTGCTGAGCGTGTCGGCGGTCGGCCTGCTCGCCGTGCGGGACCAGACCCCGAGCCAGGCCGCCCCGGCCACCCCCGCGGCGCCGGCCGCCTGCCCCACCCGGGGCGCCGTCGCCCCGGCCACGCCCACCCCGTCGGCCGCGAAGCCGTCCGCGTCGGCCGCGAAGCCCTCCGCCTCGGGCAGCCCGAGCGCCACGGCGTCGCCGTCGGCCACCGAGGGCAACCTGCTCACCGACCTGGTCCACGGGATCGGCGACCTGCTCACCGGTGGCACCGACGACAACCCGCCGCCGGTGGAGCCGGGCACCGACATCGGCGGATCCGCCACCACCGAGCCCACCGCGACACCCGTGCCGTCGACGGCTCCGACCGCCGGGAGCGTCGCCGCCCCGACCCAGGCCCGCCGCGCCGCCGCGCCGACCGACAGCCCGGCGGCGACCGGCGGTGCGTCGGCCTCGACCCGGGGCCCGGCCGCCACGGCCGCGGCACCGAAGGCGCGGCCCCGGCCGGAGGGCCCGCGCTGCGTCATCCGGAAGCCGACCGGGCCGGCGAAGGTGCAGCCCGG
The DNA here is from genome assembly GCF_042899365.1 of Micromonospora sp. NPDC000089. NCBI lineage: Bacteria > Bacillati > Actinomycetota > Actinomycetes > Micromonosporales > Micromonosporaceae > Micromonospora > Micromonospora sp. NPDC000089. Next base: position 327,272 of record NZ_JBIAZT010000007.1, on the reverse strand, counting down.
CAAGGTGCTGCCCCGCCTCGCTGCGGACCCGGCCCTGCCCAGGGTGGCGTCGCAGCCGTCCAAGCTCACCGGCTCCCGGGTCAAGATGAGCGATCTGCGGTTCGAGGGCATCGCCGAGCTGGACACCGCCGGCGGAGGCAAGCTGCGGGCCTTGAAGTTCAGCATGTCCAAGGCGGTCACCGACGACTTCAAGCTGGTCGCCGACGGCCCCTCCGGGCGCCACCAGCAGTACGTCACCGACCAGCTGACCGTCAAGCGCAACCCTGGCCTGCCCGGCGGCGGGACGAACGTCGCCTTCTACGCCACCCGGTTCGTCGGCTGGCTCGGCCCGCTCAAGATCACGCTCACCCCGGACCTGCCGTTCCCGGACGGCATCCCGATCACCTCGCCGATCCCGATCACCTTCGGCAAGCCGGTGATCGACCTGGCGTTCGTCCGGTCCGACACGCTCACCGCGACCCCCTCGCTGCAGCTCAGCCTGGCCTGACCCGGGAGCGGCCCGCGCCGCCCCCGGATCGGCGTGCCGGTCAGAGCCGGGCCAGCGCCGCGCGCAGCGGGTCCAGCCCCAGCGCGCCGAGATCGAGCGCCTGCCGGTGGAACTCCCGCAGGTCGAAGTCGGCGCCCTTGCGGGCCTTGGCCTCCTCCCGAGCCTGCAACCAGATTCGCTCGCCCACCTTGTACGACGGGGCCTGCCCCGGCCAGCCGAGGTAGCGGTTCAGCTCGAAGCGCAGGTTCTCGTCCGGCACCCGGCAGTGCGCGCGCATGAACTCCCAGCCCAGCTCGGGTGTCCACCGCTCGCCGGGGTGGAAGCCGAACGGGTTGTCGCGCGGGATCTCCAGCTCCAGGTGCATGCCGATGTCGACGATCACCCGGGCCGCGCGCATCGCCTGACCGTCCAGCATGCCGAGCCGGTCGCCCGGGTCCTCGAGGTAGCCCAGCTCGTCCATCAGCCGCTCGGCGTAGAGCGCCCAGCCCTCGCCGTGCCCGGACACCCAGCACAGCAGCCGCTGCCAGCGGTTGAGCAGCTCGGCCCGGACGGCCGTCTGCGCGACCTGGAGGTGGTGCCCCGGAACGCCCTCGTGGTAGACGGTGGTGACCTCGCGCCAGGTGGAGAAGTCGGTCACCCCCTGCGGCACGGCCCACCACATCCGCCCCGGGCGGGAGAAGTCCTCGCTCGGGCCGGTGTAGTAGATGGCGCCGTCGCTGGTCGGCGCCAGGCGGCACTCGATCCGCCGGACCTGCTCGGGAATGTCGAAGTGCGTCCCGTGCAGCTCGCCGATCGCCTTGTCGGCCAGCGCCTGCATCCAGTCCCGGAACGCCTCCTTGCCCTGGATCGTGCGGGCCGGGTCGGCGTCCAGCGCGGCGACCGCCTCGTCGACGGTCGCGCCGGGCCGGACGATCCGCCCGGCCTCCGTCCGCATGTCGGCCTCCAGCCGGGCCAGCTCCGCGAAACCCCAGGCGTACGTCTCGTCGAGGTCCACCTTGGCGCCGAGGAAGTACTGCGAGGCCAGCTCGTACCGCTCCCGGCCGGCGGCCTGCTTGTCCCGGCCGTGCGGGGCCAGCTCGGTGCGCAGGAACTGGCCGAACGCCGCGGTGGCCGCGGTGGCCGCCGCCGCGCCCCGGCGCAGCTCGGCGTCGAGCGCGCCGTCGGCGCCCAGCCGCTCGACCAGCCCGTGGAAGAAATTGTCGCCGTCCGGGTCGGTCCAGACGTCGCACTGCTTGGCCACCTCTACCAGCTGCACCTTGGAGCTGATGTGCCCGGCGGCGGCCGCCTCGCGCAGGGTGGCCCGGTAGCCGTCGAGCGCGCCGGCGAAGCCGTTGAGCCGGGCGGCGACGTCCGCCTGCGCCTGCTCGCCCTCGGTGGGCATCAGGTCGAAGACCATCCGCAGCTGGTGCAGCCCGCTCTCGATCACGTTGACCTCACTGGTCACCTCGCCCGCGTCGTACCGGGCGAGTTCCAGGCCGAGGCGCTCCTGCATGGCCTCCTTCGCGGTGCGTTCCGCGACGGACTCGGGCTCGGTGCCGTCCAGGTCGGCCAGCGCGCGGCGGGTGAGGTCGGCCCGGGCCGCGTACCCGTCGGGCGACAGGTCGTCGAGCTGGTCGTCGTAGCCGGCGATGCCGACGTAGGTGGCGCCGGTCGGGCTCAACGGCGCCCACTCGGTCACGTAACGGTTCGCGAGGTCATCGATTCGTCCCACGCTGTGACACTACGGGACCACCCGGCCTGGTTGTCGACCGCGTTTGCCGTGTTCAGTCGCCGGTTTCCCGGCCGCTGCGGCGCCGGACACGACGTCCGAATCTCGCGCGACTTCGTCGTACCGCTACGGCAGAGTGCAAGGGGTGAGACCGGATTCCACTCCTGACAAGGCGGCGGTGCGCAGCTGGCTGCCGGGCTTCCTCGCGCTCGCCGCCATCTGGGGATCGAGCTTCCTGTTCATCAAGGTCGGCGTCGGCGAGCTGCACCCGCTGCACCTGACCCTCTACCGGGTGGCCACCGGCGCGCTCACCCTGCTGGTGGTGCTCGCCCTGCTGCGCGACCGGCTGCCCCGCGAGCCGCGGGTCTGGGCCCACCTGGTGGTGGTCGCCGCGTTCGGGGTGGCGATCCCGTTCACCCTGTTCGGCTTCGGTGAGCAGCGGGTCGAGTCGATGCTCGCCGGCATCTGGAACGCCACCACCCCGCTGATCGTGCTGCCGCTGGCGGTGCTGGTCTTCCGCACCGAGCGGTTGACCGCGCGGCGGGCGGTCGGTCTGCTGCTGGGCTTCGTCGGGGTGCTGGTGGTGCTCGGCGTCTGGGAGGGCGTCGGCGGCGCCCACTTCACCGGCCAGCTGATGTGCTTCGGGGCGGCGGCCTGCTACGGCGTGGCGATTCCGTACCAGAAGCGGTTCATCGCCGGCAGCGCCTACTCCGGGCTGTCGCTCTCGGCGGCCCAGCTGCTGGTGGCCACGGCGCAGCTCGCGGTGGTCGCGCCGCTGGTGGCCGGGGCGCCCCCGGTGCCGACCGGGCTGTCCGCGCCGGTGGTGGGCAGCGTGCTGGCGCTCGGCGCGCTCGGCACCGGCCTGGCCTTCGTGATCAACCTGCGCAACATCCGGGTGGCCGGGGCGAGCACGGCGTCCACCGTGACGTACCTGATCCCGGTCTTCGCGGTGCTGATCGGTGCGGTCGTGCTGGGTGAGCGGCTGAACTGGCACCAGCCGGTGGGTGCGCTGGTCGTGCTGCTCGGCGTGGCCGTGGCGCAGGGCCTGCTGGGCCCGCGCCGCACCGCACCGGCCGCCGCCGGCCCGCCCGCCGTTCCGGCCGCCGAGCCCGCCGCCCGCTGAGCCGGCCGGCCCCGCCGGGGAGTCGCGACGGGCCGGCCCGCCGGTTGATCAGCCGCAGCGTGCGGGCCCGTCAGTAGATCGGGCCGCGGCCTGCGGCCCGGCGGCGGATCAGCCCCGGTCGCGGGCCCAGCCGACCAGCCGGTCGGCGGGCCAGGTGTTGACCACCCGGTCGGCCGGGACGCCGCAGAGCGCGGCCCGCTCGCAGCCGAACCGCTGCCAGTCGAGCTGGCCGGGGGCGTGCGCGTCGGTGTCGATGGCGAACCGGCAGCCGGCCTCCAGGGCCCGGCGGATCAGTCGCTTCGGCGGGTCCTGCCGCTCCGGCCGGGAGTTGATCTCGACGGCCACGTCGTGCTCCGCGCAGGCGGCGAAGACCGCGTCCGGGTCGAAGTCGCTCTCCGCCCGGGTCCGCGCCCGGTGCCCCCGGTCGCCGGGGCCGGTCACCCCCGCCGGCCGGGACGACACCATCCGGCCGGTGCAGTGGCCGAGGATGTCCAGATGCGGGTTGGCGATCGCGGCCAGCATCCGCCGGGTCATCTTCGCCCGCTCGTCGTTCAGGCCGCTGTGCACCGAGCCGACCACCACGTCCAGCCGGGCCAGCAGCTCGTCGTCCTGGTCCAGTGAGCCGTCGGCGAGGATGTCCACCTCGATGCCGGTGAGGATGCGGAAGCCCTCGGGTAGCGCCGCGTTGACTGCGGCCACGTGGTCGAGCTGCTTGCGCAGCCGGTCGGCGGTCAGGCCCCGGGCCACCTTCAGCCGGGGCGAGTGGTCGGTGAGGACCACGTACTCGTGCCCCAGCTCGACCGCGGCGAGCGCCATCTCCTCGATCGGCGACCCGCCGTCGGACCAGTCGGAGTGGGTGTGGCAGTCGCCGCGCAGCGCCGCGCGTAGCGCCGTCGCCTCGGCGTCCAGGTCGGTGCCCTCGGTGGCGACCAGCCGGCGCAGGTAGACCGGCTCCTCGCCGGCCAGCGACTCGGCCACGCAGCGGGCCGTCACGTCGCCCACCCCGGACAGCTCGGTCAGCGTGCCGGCCCGGGCCCGCTCGGCGACCTCCTTCGCCGGCAGCGCGGCCAGCGCCCTGGCGGCCGAGCGGAAGGCCCGTACCCGGTAGGTGGCCTCGTTGGCCCGTTCCAGCAGGAACGCGATCCGGCGCAGGTCGGCGACGGGATCCCGGGCATCGCTCATGCGTTGCAACCTACGCGCCCGCGCCGCCGGTCGGGGGACGACCGGCGGCGCGGGCTGGTGGTGGGAACGCCGGATCAGGAGTACGGCAGCTTCACCACCGACTGGTCGCCGATGCCGAGGGTGGTCGGGTTGACGCCGATCGCCGACCAGACCTCCACCTTCACCGTGCCGCCGGACAGGTTGCCCAGCGTGCCCGTGGCCGAGAGCAGGCCGGCGTTCTGCGTGTAGTGCTCATACCCGGGCACCGGATCGGTGGGGAAGTAGCGGTACGTCTCCACCCGGTCGAAGGTGCCGTCACCGGTCAGGTCGTAGGAGACCCGGGCCTGCACCCCGTTGCCGACCGACTGGCCGGCGTCGAGGAACAGGTCGAACCCGGTCTGGCCACCCGCGTAGGCGAGGTTCAGGCCGGTCGCGGTGAAGACCACCGGGTTGTGCGGGGTGCCGTCCCAGTTGGCCCCGCCAGCGTTGGAGACCGGGGTGCTGCCGGTGGCGCCGGCCGCCGCGAGGCCGCCGCCGGGAAGCAGGAACCGGGTCGGCCCGCCGCTCGGTGGCGTGGTCGGCGTGGGGCTCGGGCTGGTCGGCGTCGGCGACGGGCTGCTCGGGGTCGGGGACGGGCTGGTGGTCGGGGTGGGCGTGGGGCTGGTGGTGGTCGGCGTCGGGCTCGGGGTGCCCGTCGGGCCCGGGTCGACGCCGCCGGTCGCGGTGCCGCCGCTCCAGGTGTTCGCCCCGGAGGTGGCGGTCTTTCCGGGGGCGACCGCGAGGCGGGTGCCGTCGGAGAAGGTGACCGTCAGCGGTACGGCGCTGATGTTGCTGGCCACGTAGGTGCGGGCGCCGTTACGGCTGAAGACCGCGGCGAGCGGGTGGTTGGCGGTGACCGAGGTGTCGACCTGGCCGAGGGCGGCGAGGTTACGGATCCAGTGGAAGGTGTGCGGCCGGCTCTCGCCCTCCTCCGGGGTGTACCCGGGGTTGGCGCGCAGCTTCGCCAGCGCCGCGTCCGGGTCGCCGAGGGCCAGGAACTGCCACAGGATGTCCTGCCAGACCGTGGGCTCCCCGCCGTTGTTGCGGACCAGCTCGGCGTAGTTGGCCCGGTTGTACGCCGGGTGGTAGCCCAGGTAGAGGTGACCGCCGGTGACCGGCAGCATGTTGATGCCCTGGATCATCTCCGGGTCGGCGCTGAACCAGGTGGCGTACGCCCCGCCGTCGCCCCAGACCATGCCGACCGTGGAGTGCCCGAAGCTCTCCGGGAAGTTCTGGTCGTCGACGTCGAACCAGTACTCCTGGATCGCCGCCGCCTGGGTGGTGTAGATGAAGATGCCGGCGTCCCGGACGGCGGTGTTGCCGGTCGCCTGCCCCCACTGGATGAGGGCGTCGGCGAAGTTCATCCCCTCGGACGACGACTCCTGGTTGTTGCCGGCGTTGAACGACCCGTGCCCGGAGGCCCAGTCGTGCCCGGCGTAGATGTCGAAGTCCCGCAGGTACGGGAAGCGGTTGTCGGTGCGGCTGTAGTTGTTGGCGTCCCGGATGAGCAGGTCGACCATGCCGCCGTACTGGGCGTTGGAGGCCCACGTCCGGTCGAACTTGGCCAGCGTGGCAGCGGCGGCGACGAAGTAGCCGTAGTGGAAGTGGTGGTCGTTGAGCTCCTGGTCCGACCCGTACGACGCCGGGTAGCCGATCAGCGAGCCCCAGTTGCGGTCGTAGTAGAAGACCCGGGCGGTCTTGCCCGGGGCGGCGGTGAACCAGTCGGTCAGCGTGCTCCGGATGGCGTTCAGCGCCGCGTCCCGGGTGGCGGCGTCGCCGACCTGGTCGGCGATCTCGGCGATCCGGGCGGCCCGGCCGAGGCCCTTGCCGGTCCAGTAGGTGTCGCCGCCGCGCTGGTCCATCGGGTTGCCCCGCACCGCGGCCAGCTGGTCCTTCAGCTGGGCGAGGTCCGCACCGGCGCCGTCGGCGACGGCCGGCAGCTCGGGCAGCACCCCGTGGTACTTCATGCTGGTGCGGAACTCGTTCACCCCGGTGAGCACCTTCATCCGGCCCCGGGCGGACGGATAGCCCTGCGGGATCGGGGTGGACCCGGCCAGCGCCTTCCACTGGTGTGGGTAGAGGCTCACCACGGTCTGGGTGGCGGTGCCCTCCCGGGCGGTGGTGGTGAAGGCGTACGTGGTGTTCACCGTGCTGGTCGCCGGGTCGTACGCGTACGACACCCGGGTGCCGGTGACGTGGGCGTGGGCGTACCGGCCGTAGCTGGCGGCGAGGTCGGCCCGGGCGGTGGCGTCGGCGGTGGCCGGCAGCAGGGCCACCGAGAAGTAGCCCTTGCCGGCCAGGCTGGAGGTGATCCGGCCGCCGCTGACCGTCCAGCTCGCGCCGGTCGGGGCGTACGCCACGTAGTCGTGGCCGCGGATGGTGAAGCCGATGGTGGCGCCGCTGTTCGACCAGACCGTCGGGCTGCCGCCGGTCGGGTTGATGTTCGCGTCGCCGCCGGTGGTCTGGAAGTACGCGAACGGCAGCCCGTGGCCGATGGTGGCCCGCATGCTGCGGACGCCGTCGCTCCAGTACGGGCTGACCGTCCAGTCGGTCCAGTCGTCCACCTTGACGACCGGGACGCCGAGCGCGGTCACGCCGACCCGGAAGTCCTCGGAGTAGGCGTACTTGTACTCGCCGACGCCGGTGGCGGTGCCGCTGATGGTCGCGCTCGACGGGGCCGAGAAGCCGAGGCCGTCACTGAACGCCTGGTAGGAGACGGGGTGGGCGTGCAGCGGCTCGCTGTACGAGCAGTTGGTCTTCTTCCACAGCAGCGACGACCACCAGTCGTTGGTGGGGATCGGGCCGGCGGGCGCGTTGGCGGTGGCGTACTGCCGGGGGTTGGTGGACATCTCGCCGCAGCCGGCGGGGAGTGGGCCCACCGGGTCGGTGGTGTAGCTGCCGGCGCCGACGGGGGCGGCCTCGGCGGGGGAGGTGGCGGTGGTGAGGGTCAGGCCGCCGACGAAGACGGCCAGGGCGGTGGTGGTGGCGAGCACCCAGGGGGCGCGGCGGCGTGGGACGGGAGGTGTCATCTTTCCTCCAGCGCTACGGTTCGGGGCCGAGCGCGATTCGTCGGAATTAGGGAGGTCAGCTACCTGAGAGAGCGCTCTCTCACGCGGACGTTAACCGACCAGCAAGACTTGCGTCAATGTGTCGGTCGGATGACGCACCCGGTGCCCGGCGCCGGTGGCCGGGCGGTCAGCCCGCCCCGGAGGTGGTCCGCGGGGCCTTCGGGCAGCCGTGATCCCGCTCCCACGCGATCACCTCGGCGGCCGGCGAACGGTCGCCCCCGGACCGCCAGGAGTTCAGGTACCGCGCCGGCCAGACCACGCCCCGCCGGATCCACCAGTCGTCCCGCCCGGTGCACTTCGGGGAGAGCCCGAAGTGGACGTGACACACGTTGTTCGCGTTGCCCGTACGCCCCACCCGGCCGAGTTGCCGGCCGGCCCGCACCCGCACCCCCGGGTCGATGCCGGCGGCGATGGCGCTCAGGTGCGAGCCGTAGTAGCGCACCCCGTCGTCGCCGAGCAGCGACACCGACAGGCCGCCGTTGTTCGGGCCCAACGGCCCGCGCTTGTCGAACCGGTCCACCCGGCTCACCTCAAGGATCGTCCCGTCGGTCACCGCCAGGAGCGGCTCGCCGCAGTCGGCGAAGATGTCCGTCCCCGGGTAGCCCGAGTGCGTCGGGTGGTAGTCGACGTTGTCGGACCGTACCGGGAAGACCCGCCGCAGGTCGGTGCGGATCGGCGCCGGCGACGGCCGGGCCGGGGTGGGTGCGGCGGTGGTCGGCTGGTCCGCGGTGGCCGGCTGGTCCGCGGTGGCCACCGCGCTCGGTCCGCCCCCGTCCGGCGCCGCCGACGGCGGCACCCCGCCCGGGCCGCACCCGGCCAGCAGCGCCGCCGCGAGCAACGGCAGGACCGGGTACGCCGCCCGGCGGCGGATCGATCGCGAGGACATCCGGACATCCTGGCAGACGGATACGGTGGGGTGGTCCACCGGCAGCCCGCACCCCGGAACGGAGCAGCGACGGCGATGAACCCCCAGCCCGTCCCGCCGGCCTCGCCCGCCCCGCCCGCGCGCCCGCTGTCGCCCACGACCGGCCCGGCGCAACCGGTGCGCGTCCCGTCCGGCCTCTTCCCGTCCGGCCCACCGCGGCGGCCGACCTGGCGCGAGCCGTACCCGATCGGTGGTGGCTCGGTGGCCGCCGGGGCGGCGGTCGCCGCGGTCTGGCTGGTGCTGTTCGGCCTGCTCGGCCGGGACGTCGCGGGCTACGCCTGGTGGACCGTGGTCGCCGTCGGGTTGGCCTGGGCGGGCGCCCTGGCGCTGGTGCGGTGGGGCGACCGGGGGGTCGCCACCGGCGTGGCCATCGTCACCGCGGGTGGTGGCAGCATCGCCTTCGCGGTGGTCGTGCTGCGCTGGGCGACCAGCAACGACTGGCCGATGTGGTGACCGTCGGTCATCGCCCTGCTGCGCAACGAACCCTCTCTTGACGTACTCGCTGTGACTGGGCACGCTTCGCGGTATGGCCTGGACCACCCCGCGGCTCGATCCCGAACGCAGCCGTCGTCGCCTGCAGATCCTCGCCGAGTTGGCCGGGTCCCGAGCGGTACGGCAGCGGGACAAGCCGCGGCGCGAACAGACCGAGCGCCTCCGCCAACTGATCGCCACCCGTCGTCGCCTCGCGGGCTGAACCGACTTTCTCCGCGATTGGCCCGCCACTCGGGGCGTTGACCGGTCGCCTGCCGACCCGACCGGATAACGTGCACGCGTAACGAGTCGGCGTGCCGTGCCGAGGCCATTGGGGGGACCGTGTCGTACTTCGCTGCCGCCGTGGTGCGGGCCGAGGACAGCTGGAACGCCGCCGAGGTGAACCTGCGCGGCGCCACCGATCTCGACGACGTCGCCGAGCGGCTGCGCGACGTCGAGCCGGACGCCGGCCTGTCCCTGCTCTTCGTCGAGGCCGACGACGCGTACCTGGTCGTCCTGCGCCTCGACGACGGGGAGGACCTGCGGGTCTTCGGCTCCGACTCGGCGTACGCCGAGGAGTCCCGGTTGGGCGCGCTGCTGGTCGGTGACCTGAAGACCTCGGTCACCGACGTGGACGACGTCGACGAGCCGCAACCGGCGGCCGGCGGCGACGAGGAGGGCGACCAGCCCGCGGTCGACCCGGAGGCCGACCCGGTCGGGGACGCCGACATCCTCGCCGACCTGGGCATCCCCGCCCAGCGACTGCTGCGGCTGTGCACCCGCGAGGGCATGATGCCGGCCGACGTCACCGCCGAGGTCTGCCAGGTGCTCGGCTGCGCCGACGAGGTCGAGGAGCTGCGTGAGGTCTGACCCGACCCCGGGGGCGGCCGAGCCGGCCGACGCGACCGATCCGGCGCTGGAGACGGTACAGCCCGGCCAGCCCACCCCCGGCCGGTCCGGTCGGGTCGGGCCGGGCGCGCACGAGGGCCTGGCCGACCCGGGCGCCGTCGGGCGCCGGCAGCGGCACGAGCTGTGGATGCGCCGGGCCCTGGAGATCGCCGTCACCGGCCCCGACGCGCCCGCCGTGTCGCCCGGCGCCTCGGCGGAGTCGTCGCCGGTGGACGACGTGCCGGTGGGCGCGGTGGTCTACGGGCCGCACGGCGCCGAGCTGGCCACCGGACGCAACGAGCGCGAGCTGACCGGCGACCCGACCGCGCACGCCGAGGTGCTCGCGCTGCGCCGGGCCGCCGCGCGGCTGGGCCGCTGGCGGCTGGACGGCTGCACCCTGGTGGTCACCCTGGAGCCCTGCACGATGTGCGCCGGCGCGCTGGTGCTGGCCCGGGTCTCGACCGTGGTCTTCGGCGCCTGGGAACCCAAGACCGGCGCGGCCGGCTCGCTCTGGGACGTGCTGCGCGACCGCCGCCTCAACCACCGCCCCGAGGTGTACGCCGGCGTCCTGGAGCGGGAGAACGCCGCCCTCCTGCGCGCCTTCTTCCGCTGACGCCGGCTGCTCAGCCCCGCGCTCCGCCGCACCTGCCGCTCGGATCGCTCGCCGGGCGGGGCGGCCGGCGGAGACGAATCCGCGAGGAGCGGTATGACGCTGCGTCATGAATATGACCCAGAGTCATACCGCTCGCGACCCGAGGCGTCAGGCGGTGGCGGTGTCCAGGGCGATCTCGACCATCTGGCCGAAGGTCTGCTCACGCTCCTGGGAGGTGGTCTTCTCGCCGGTCTTGATGTGGTCGCTGACCGTCAGGATGGTCAGCGCACGGGCCTTGAACCGGGCGGCGATCGTGTAGAGCGCCGCGGACTCCATCTCGACGGCCAGCACGCCGTAGTCGGCGAGGGCGTCGTACAGGTCCGGCCGGTCGGTGTAGAAGGCGTCCGCGGCCAGGATCGGGCCGACGTGCATGGCGATGCCGCGCCGCTCGGCCACCTCGACCGAGGTGCGCAGCAGCCCGAAGTCGGCGACCGGGGCGTAGTCGATCAGCCCGTCGAAGCGCATCCGGTTCATGTTCGAGTCGGTCGACGACCCGATCGCGGCGACCACGTCGCGCAGCTGCAGCTCCTCGGAGAGGGCACCGCAGGAGCCGACCCGGATCAGCGTCTTCACGCCGTACTCGTTGATCAGCTCGTGGGCGTAGATCGAGGCGGACGGCATGCCCATGCCGGAGCCCTGGACGGACACCTCGACGCCGTTCCAGCGGCCGGTGAAGCCCAGCATGCCCCGGACCGTCGAGTAGCAGGTGGCGCCCTCGAGGTAGGTCTCCGCGATCCACTTCGCCCGCAGCGGGTCGCCCGGCATCAGGACCCGTTCGGCGATCTCTCCCGGCTTCGCGCCGATGTGCGTACTCATGGCAAAGATCCTGCCAGGTCGGGGTGGGCCATACCGGTTCGGCATCGGGACCGGGGGTCCTGTACCCTCGTCGGCGGTGGCGTGTCCGAGTGGCCTAAGGAGCACGCCTCGAAAGCGTGTGAGGGTTTACGCCCTCCGCGGGTTCAAATCCCGCCGCCACCGCCAACCGAAGCGCCCGGGACTCCCCGGGCGCTTCGTCGTTTCCGAGGCCGAGCCCGTCAGAAGGTCTGACCGAACAGCGCTCCCGCCGGGTCGGCGTCGGTGAGGCGCAGCACGATCCGGTTGTCGAGGTCGATGCCGAGGGCGGTCAGCTCCTCCTCCGGCAGCACGTCCGAGTTGATCGTGGCGATGTATTGGAAGCCGGCGGCGGCGCTCTGCGTGGCGGCCACCGCGAGCGCCCGGGCGATCTGCCGGTCGTCCGCCCGCTCGAAGACCGCGCTGTCGTGGACCAGCACCCCGGGCCCGTGCGGCCGCCCGGCCCAGACGGTGGCGAGCGTCAGGTCGTACCCGAAGACGTGCAGCCGGTCGCCGTCGTCCTGGCGGGTCTTGGTGCGGAACGCGTACCCGGAGTCGGTCACGTCGATGACCAGGTCGCCGGGGCGACCGAAGAGCGCCTGGGTGATCCGGGCGAAGGTGGCCACCGCGCCCGTCCAGTGCTCCCGGCGTTCGTAGTGGTCGACGAAGGTCTGCTGCCGCAGGATCTGCCGCTGGGTGCGCAGCTTCTCCAGGTCGGTACGCAGCCGGCGGACGTCCTCCGCACGCCGGTCCAGCGTCTCCAGCCGGCTGCTCAGCCGGCCGTACCGGGCCTGCAGCTCGGCCAGGTCGTCCAGCGCCCCGCCGGAGCTGAGCAGCCGCAGGGCCTGCCGCTGCTCCTCCTCCAGCCCGCGCAGCTGGGTCTGCGCCGACGCGGTGGCCGTCCGCAGCCGGGTCATCTCCATCTGCAGGTAGTCGCGCCGGTTGCGGGTGATCGCGCGGTGGAACTCCAGCACCTCGTCCAGCGAACGACGGGTCAGCTCGGGCAGTGCCACGCCCACCTCGTCGTAGAGGGCGGCGACGGTGGCGGTGACCACCTCCGGTTCGGCGCTGACCCGCTCGGCGTACAGGTCGAGCAGGTTCTCCTGCAGGGTGATCTCGGAGATCAGCTCCTTGATCCGGGCGGTGGTGTCGTCGAGTCGGGTCCGGGCCTCCCGGTACTGCGGCAGCACCCGGAACTCAGCGATCGCCTGCCGCAGCTCGGCCTGGTCGGCGGCCACCCGGATCCGCTCCGACTCCAGCTCCCCGAGGCCGCCCTCCATCCGCTCGATCGACTCCTCGTTCCGGTCGGCCAGCGTCCGCAGCGCCGCCTCGTCCTGCTTGAGCTGCTGCCAGCTGGCCACCGTGCGCCAGTTCAGGCCGAGCAGGTACGCCGTGTTGAGCTGCACCTGCCAGGCCTTCTGCTCACCGGAGACGCGGAACGGGTCGACGAACGCGCCGGGGCCGGTCCGGGCGCAGTACGCGAACAGCGAGCGGAAGCTCGGCACGTACTTGTGCGGCTGGTCGGCGCCCAGACCGAAGCAGCGTTCCCCGAGGTGGGCCCGCCACTCGCTGAGCCGCAGCAGCCGGGAGCCGTCCGGCTCGACGACGCCGTGGTCGTCGCGTACCTCGCCGCGGACCCGGATCTCGTTCGGCCGGCGCAGCCCCCGGGTCACCTGCATCGGCTGCCCGTCCAGCTCCAGGTCGAGGGTGAACGCCCAGCCGTCGTCGATCGCCTTGACGTGCACCAGGTTCTGGCCGACGCCGAGCCCGGCGCCGAGGCAGTAGTCGATGATCTCGATGAGGCTGGTTTTGCCCAGGCCGCGCCGGGGGGTGGCCGGCCCGCGGTCCACCACCCGGTCGGCGACCACGAGATTGAAGCCGGGATTGAGGCGTACCTCCCGGAAGCCGGGCTGGTTGGCGGAGACCCGGCGGATCCTCACCGGGACCACCGCAGCACGCCACCGCCGCCGTCCACCACGCCGAGGATGAACAGCAGGTCCAGCGCGAGCACGAAGCGCTCGTACGACATCTGCGGCTGGACCGCCGCCCACAGGTCGGAGACGGTGGTGGTGCCCCGGCGCGCCGCGATCAGGGCGGCGGCCTGGCCGAGCAGGCTGTGCGGCAGGTCGACGTATTTATCCGGCAGGATCACCGCGCCTCCTCGAACACGTCGCAGACGCTGAACAGGTGGCTGAGAACGGCGAGCCCGGCCGCCTGCCGCGGCAGGTCGCCGGCGGTCGTGCCCTCCCCGCCCGCGAATTCACTGAGCGCGACAAATAGGCTATCACCGCGTAGCCCCTCGGCCCAGAGTCGCTCGTATTCGCGGACGAACGCGTGGCGCAGATTTCCCGGAAAGCGGGGATCGACGGCGGCCGCCATGTTCTGCAGGTACTCCGCGACCAGCGGGCTCTGCGCCAGGCCGAGGGTCAGCCGCAGGCGGGACGGCTCGCCGAGGCCGTTGTGCCGCAGTTTCTCCTCGGTCGGCACCGCGCGCAGCGGGGTCGACGGCAACGGGCCGCCGGCCACCAGGTGCTTGCAGACCACGTCCAGCTCGGCCGACGTGACGGTCACCATCGCCGCGGTGAGCCGGGCTCGGACCCACTCCTCCAGCTGCGCCTTGTAGGCCAGCAGCACCGCGACGGGGTAGCGGTCCGGGTGGTCGTCGACCAGCTTGTGGTGGGTGGGGCAGAGCAACATCAGATTCGGGTACGCGTCGCGCTCGGCGTGGCTGAGCGCCGGGTCGGCCCGCGGCCCGTCGTCGGCCGCGCCGCGAATGTGCGCGATGTTGGTCAGGTTGGCGGGGTTCGACACGTCGTGCCGCCGGTCGACCAGGAGCAGCCGGCAGCCGGGAAAGGCGCAGCAGCCACCGGAGAGCGCGAAGAGTATCTTCAGGGTCCGGGTGGAATAGCTGCGCCGGCTGCTGATCGTCCGGCCGCTTCCCATGGGTCAAAAGTAGCGACTCTATTACCCATCGTGTCGACCCGATGATCGAATCACGTCGAATTCGCAAATTGTTCGCCGGTCGCCCGCCGGGAAGTCGGCGAGCATTTCCGGGGAGCCGGTTGAGCGCGTGGCGCGCGGGCGGTGGGCCGGCCGCGAGGACCGGCCCACCGCGCGCTCAGGCGGCCGGCGCGGTCGCGGGCCGGTGGGTGAGCTGGTACGTGGCGTCCACCCCGTCCGCCTCCAGGAGCACGGTCACCGGGCCGGCCGGGAGGGTGCAGGTGACCGTCCGCTGCACTGCGTACGCGGTCGGCCCGCAGTACCGGTTGCCCTCGGCGTCGAACACCGACAGCCGGGCGTCGCCGATGCCCGACGTCCGCTGCCAGGTGATCGACTCCTGGGCGGCCCGCTGGTCGGCCGGGATGGAGAAGCAGACGGCGAAACGGTCCGCGCCGGTGGTCGCCGTCGCCCCGGTGTCGCCGGCCGGCAGCACCGGGCAGGCCGGCGGCCCGTCGACGCGGGCGAAGGCCAGCGAGTACGCCCCGACGGGCGAGCCGCCGGCCGCGTCCAGCACCGCGAAGAACGGCGCCTGCCCGGTCAGCTCGCACCGGTACTCCCGCAGTGACCAGGACGAGTCGCAGACCTGCGTGCCGCTCGCGTCGACCACCGACACCCGCGGCGCGGCGGCGCCGACCGCCTCCCCGGGCAGCAGCTCCACGATCCGGGCACCGGCCGGGCTGGCCAACTTCAGGCAGTTGAACTGGCCGGCGGCGGTGAACCGGCCACGGTGCGGCGGGTCCTGCAGGCCACTGTCGGAGACCGTCGGGCAGTCCTTCGGCACCAGCGGCAGCAGGGCCACCGTGTAGGTGACGTCCAGGTCGATGACCGTACTGGCCGTGCCGCCGTCGAGCACCAGCGGGTAGCGACCGGCGGCCGGGAACCGGCAGACCTCGTCGGTGCAGAGCCGGTGGCCGGTGCTGTCGTAGACGGTGGCGTACCGCCGGTCGTTCTCCGCGCCGGCGGCCCGGACCCGGTAGGTGCCGGCGGTCCCGATGTCGAGGCTGCGGCAGCGGATGCCGCCGAGCGCCCCCGCGGGCGGGGCGTCGTAGGCGCCGGGCGCGACGGTGGGGCAGCCGACCGGCTGGGAGAGCCGCCGGACCTGCATCCGGTACGTCAGGTCGACGTCGTCTGCGTTCCAGAAGGCCAGGTACGAGACGACCCGGAACGTCCCGGTGGACGGCAGCACGCAGCCGTCCTCCTCCGACGGCTCCGTGCACACCTCGTTGCCGCCCTCGTCGACGATCCAGGCGTACGGGGAGTTGTAGGCGGTCGGGGCGTGGTAGGCCTGCACCCGGTCGCCGCCCTCGCCGCGGAACGGCTGGCAGTTCGTCTGCACCGCCGAGGTCTGGTGCACCAGCAGGGCCGGCTGGTCCCAGTTGGTGCCGGTGGCCGCGGCGCAGCCAGCGGTGCCGAGCGAGACCACCGCCACCTGGTAGGGCAGCGGCTCCCAACGATCGCTGCGCGCCAGCAGGGTGTACGACCCGGCGGCCGGCAGCGTGCAGGAGTGGGCGTGGGACCACTCCTCGCAGATCAGGGCGCCGGCGGCGTCGTAGACGGCCCAGGAGAGGAACTGGTCGGCGAACGCGTCGACCCGCACCACGACCGGGCCGGCCGCGGCGGCGGTCAGCGCGTGACACGCCACCGCCGTGTCGGTCGGCAGCGAGCCGGCGGCGACCGCCGGCCCCGGGTCGCCGAAGCGGGCCAGCGGCAGCGCGGGACACCCGACCTGGTGGGACAGCCGGGGCATCTTCAGCGTGTACGCGGACTCGGCACCGTACATCTCGCCGAGGAAGAGCCGGTACGGCCCGGGGCCGTTCAGCTCGCAGCGCTCGACGTAGTCGACGGTGCAGAGCGGCTGGTTCGTCGCGTCGCGGATGACCCCGCGTACCTCGCCCCGGCCGCCCGGTTCGCTCACCTGGAGCACCTCACCGGGGGCCTGAGTGAACGTGAAACAGCGGGAGGCGAGCCCGGCGGGGAGCGTGCCGGCGCGGCCGGGCGAGGCGAACGAGAAGAACTCGGCCGGCAGGGTCTCGCACGTCGACGGGGTGCGCGTGGACTCGGCGGAGAGGGTGTAGGCGGCCTCGCCGGTGGAGTAGGTCAGCGAGACGGTGACCCGGTAGCTGCCGGCGGCGCCGAGCCGGCACTCGTCGAGGTACGGGCCGAGGATGCAGACCGACTCACCGGTCGGGCCGGTGACCCGGCCGCTGACCGGGTCTCCGGAGACTTCCCGCAGCCGGACGAGGAGGATGTCCTGCGCGACCTGCGAGGTGACCGTGAAGGCGTGCTGCCGCGCCCCGCTGATCGAGGCGCAGCTCGCGACCGTCCCCAACGCCAGCTTGCCGCCGCACCCCGGCGCGGCGGGTCGGGGGCGGGCGGTGGCCACCGCGGTGGCGGTGCGGCGGGTGGGCGCCGGCGCGGTCGACACGACGGTGCCGCGCGACGGTGCCGCCTGCGTCGCGGACGAGGAGACGCTGGGTGCCGGGCGTGGGGCGGCCGTGGCAGTGGTGGATCGGGACGCCGCCGACGGGGCGGCCGGGGCCGGGGCGGCCGTCGCGATGGAGGGTCCGATCAGGACGCTCGACACCGCGACGGTGACGGTGACGGCCATCGCCAGCCGGGACAGCCTCCGGCGCGAGCCGTTCCGGGCGGTGGACAGGGTGGTGCTCACATCAACTCCCCCGTGATGATCCGCGCGACGCGCGCGGGAGAGCAGATGGTTCCACGGCGCTCGATCCACGGCAATCAGCTGTTGGGGCAGGTTCAGCAGGGGTCGTAGCCCTCGGCGAAGAGGCGGCGGGCCCAGTCGGCGTACCCGGTGACGATCTTCTGGACGGTGACCCCGTCGTGCAGGAAGAGGTACGCGCGGTCGCCGCTGCGCGCCAGCAGCCCGTCGAACCGGTACGTCCCGTGTGGAGCGACCAGTCGGGTCGCCGACGGGTACCGGTCCCACACCTCGCTGACCGGGGTGCCGACGGTGATCCCACCGGGCGTGCTCATCGGGTCGTCGAGCCAGAGCAGCACCAACCGGTCGTCGACGAAGATCGGGCCGACGTCCTCGTGCCCGGTCAGGATCGGGCCGCAGCCGTCCGGGTCGGTACGCAGCGCGCCGCGCCGGCTCAGCTCCCGCTCGCTGTCGCCGAACTCGATGCCGCGCAGCCCGTCCAGGCCGACCACCTCGGCGTCGCCGACCGGCCGGGCGGGCACCATCGGCCCGCGTGGAGCGACGCCGCTGCCGGCCACCGAGGCGGCGGTCATCAGCGCGGCGAGAAAGGCAAATTGTCGCAATTTCATGGAATCCCCCAGTCCCCAACGGGACCGGGGCGCTGAGGTTGCTGGTCGGTGCCGGATTGCCGGTGTTCCCACTCCTCGGCCAGCTCGTCCCAGTAGTCGGCGGACAGTCCACGCCGCCCGTGGGCCAACCAGCCGTCGGTGTGCCGCTCCAGGTGCAGGCCCAGCTCGGCGAAGAGATCCAACCAGCGACCCGGCTCCGCGCCGAGCCGGGCGAGCGCCGCGTTGATCGGCCACTCGCTCCGCGGTCCGTCCAGGGCTTCGTCGACTCGCGGGCCCCAGCTCACCGTGCCGCCCAACCACACCACCGCGGCCTGGTGCCCCAGCCCGCCGAAGAACTCCGCCTCCAGGTACGCCACCGGACCCTCCCGCGACCAGGCCGCCAGCACCCCGGCCAGCGCGGGGGACAGGACGAGGTGGAACGGCTGCTCCGGCCCGGGCGCCGAAGCGGCGAAGTCCGGCAGGGCGCCGGTCAACTCTTCGACCAGTTGCGGGGTCACCGGCAGCAGCGCGAAGTCCTGCCGTAGCGCGGCGAGGACGGCGCGGTCCAGCTCGGCGGTGTGCTCCCGCAGCAGCTCGACGTCCGCGACCACCGCGCTGAGCTGGTAACTCATCCCGTCCCCCCGCCGTCCACAGCCTGTGGATGGAACATGTGTACGACCGATGGTGCCGTCACGGCGCGCCGTTGGTCAGGTATCTCGGGCACCCGTCCCGAGCGGCGTCGGCCGCGTGCCGCAGCCGCTCCCAGACGTACGGGCGGAGCATGGTCCGTGCCTGCTCCAGCGAGGCGAACCGGCACCCGCGCAGCTCGTCGTCCGTCGGGCGCAGCTCCTGCGGGGCAGGTACCACCCCGCCGTCGAAGACGAACATCAGGCTGTCGTCCCAGGGCCCGTGCGGCGCCACCCAGTCCACCACCAGCAGCGGCCCGACGCGCAGCCGCAGCCCCAACTCCTCGCGGAGTTCGCGTTCCGCCGTGAGCCGGGGAGACTCGTTCGCCTCGGCCATGCCGCCAGGCAGATCCCAGTCCGGCTTGTAGCGCGGGTCCACCAGCAGGATGTCACCCCGCTCATCGCGCAGCAGCACGTCCACCCCGACCCGCTTGCGGGGTTGGCGCGCGTTGCCCTCGGCGAGGTGCGCCCGCCAGGCTGCTGGATCCCGCTCGTACAGCGGGCGCTCGTCGGCCATGACGGCCATTGTCGGCCGAACTCACCCCGTCGGCATCGGCAGCGTCACCCACGCCCGTTCCCGAACGGTGTCACGTAGGCGCTCGAGGAGCGGCGGCACCTCGGGACAGCGCTCCACGTGTGAGCGGAGCAGCAGCGCGAGCTGTCGGAGTTGACCGAGGACGACGGCCGACCCCAGGGCGTGGGTCCGGTCGATGGCCTGGTGGGCGACGACGCATGCCTCCTCGATCCGGGCCTGTCCGACGAGGGCGGTGATCAACAGCAGCGGGCGAGCGCCTGACTGCGTACCCGGGTCGTCACCCGGCCGACCGGAACGTCGTCGAGCACGCGCAGCACAGCGGTCAGATCATTCAGGCGCAGCAGGCAGCGGGCCGCTTCGATGCTGAAGGAGGTGCGGTCGAACGGGCTGAGCCACTCCGAGGAGGTGGGACCGTCCTCCGACAGCGCGGCCTCGGCGGCGGCCAACGCGATGTGGCATTCCTGGCCGCGTCCCGCCACGGCGAAGCCGTGCGCCTGCAAGGCGAGCAGGCGGGCGCGAATCAGCGCGTCAGCGTTGTCACCGGCAACGACGCTCAACCCGGCCGAGGCATGTGCGATGGCGGTTTCCGCGTCGCCCTCATGACAGGCGAGGTGGCTCAGGCTGCCGCGGATCTGGCCGATCAACCGCTGATCTCCGCCCTCGGCGGCCAACCCGAGAGCGTTGTGCAGGTGTATGCGGGCTGTCGTCGGCGCACCGGAGTCATGTGCCATCCAGCCGGCCATCTCGTGCAGCGAGACCACGGCCGCCAGCAAGGAGCGAGGGGCGGACGGCGACCGATGCGCGGTGACGGAGAACCCGGCGAGGTGCGCCAGCACCGCCCCATAGAGGTTCCTGCCTCCGATCTGCCGGTCGGCGGACCGCAGTGCGCGAACGAGGTGAAGTCCGGCTTCTCCGGCATCCGCGGGCAGGGTCTCCGAGGGGCTCCTCGGCTGGGCCGGAAGCTGGAACCACAGCTCGTGAGCCGGGATGCGCAACACGCGAGCGGCATGGATGAGGCGGTCGAGGTGCACCACGGGCGATCCGTTCTCCATGCGGCTGAGCTGCGCCTGCGTCACGCCCAGCCAACCGGCCACCGTCCTCTGGGGCAGCGGCTGCGTCCCGTGGTAGGGGTGGTGGCGATAGGCGCGGACGACCCGACCCAGGTGCCGTTCCGCCAGCGCCTGTCGCAACGGCTCGTGAGCCCAGAACGTCAGCGGCGGCTCGGGCGGGGTGACCAACCGGTCCCGCTCCGTTCGCCGGCACGCCGCGCATCGTCCCGAATCATTGTCACTCGCCAGGTGCCCGCCGCATCGGGCGCATGTGCCGATCCTCAATGAGCCGGTCATGCGAAGCGGCTCCCCTCCGTATCGGGCCGGTCCGGCTCATTCAACCCGTTCGGTGAGTATTCGCTATACGTATCGTGCATGAGGCGGCCGGGCTGGCCGCGTACGCACGGAAAGGGCCGGGCCCGTGCGGGCCCGGCCCCCTTTTGCCGCGGTCGATTACCAGGCGGACATGTCCGGAAGCTGGTCGATCGAGATGGTCTTCGGGTTGGCCATCGCGGTCTTCCACAGACCGGCCACGTCCTTGCCGCTGCCGTTCCAGTCCCGGGACGCCCAGACCACGTAGTACGGCCAGGCCGGGTCGGACGACGGGTTGAGCGGGCTGAACGTCTCCGCCACACCGGTGGTCTTGCTGCCGCTGACCGCCTTGGTGATGTCGAAGTCGCTCCAGCTCTGGAAGTAGTCCGAGGTGACCAGGTCGACGTAGGCGTCACCCGGGTACCAGGATGCGAGCGAGGTGCCCTGGTTGCTGGCCATGCCGTTGAAGACCCAGACGATGTTGTGCGCCCCGGCGAGCTGCGCCCGCTGGTAGATCAGCCGCCAGAGCTGCTGGTACGCGCCCTGGCCCTTCTTGGCCCACCACATGTAGTTGTTGTTGGCCTCGTGCAGCGGGCGGAACAGCACCGGCACCCCGGCGTCGCCCATCTTCTTCAGCTCGGCCACCACCAGGTCGATGTCCTTGTACAGCTGGGACGACGGGTTGTTCAGGTCCTGCTGGAAGTCGCAGGGCGCGGAGTAGTTGCCGCCGCGCGGGCAGTACCAGTGCCACTGGAAGGCGACGATGCCCTTCTTCGACTTCGCCCAGTCGATGACCTGCTGGGTCTGGATGCTGCCCTTGGTGTACTCCATGAAGTCGAACGCGACGATCGCCGGGTAGCGGCCGGTCAGCTGCTGCACCTTGTCCGCGTCCGGCAGGTCGGTCTGGCCGCTGACGAACTGGTGCGTCTTGAGGTAGCAGAGCAGGTTGCGGACCTTGGAGTTCGCCTGCGGGTCGGCGGGATCCTGCCCGCAGTTGGGGCCCGGCGGGGTGGGCGGCTTCACCGCGTACACCTCGAACTCGTAGAGCGAGTAGCCCCAGGCGCTGCCGCGCGCCGTGCCGGACATCCGGACGTACCGGCCGTTGCCGGTGACCGTGAGGGCGTCGAGCCCGCCGTCACCGGTGGTGGTGCTGTAGATCGAGGTCCAGGTGGTGCCGTCGGTCGAGGTCTGGATCTGGTACGCCTTGCCGTACGCCGCCTCCCAGCGCAGGTTCACCTGTGCGATCGGGTACGTGGCGCCCAGGTCGACCTGGATCCACTGCGGATCGGTGTAGAGGCTGGACCAGCGGGTCCCGCCGTTGCCGTCGACGGCCAGCCCGGAGGCGAGCGCGGTGCTCTCGTTCGACGATGCGGTGGTCGGTCGGTTCAGCGCCAGGTTGCCGGCCGGCGCGGTGCCGGTCGGGCTGGGCGTCGGGCTCGGGCTGTCGCTCGGCGTCGGCGTCGGGGTCGGCGTGCCGGTCGGGGACGGCGCGGTGTCGCCGCAGGCCACCCCGTTGAGGGTGAACGCGGTGGGTGCCGGGTTCGACCCGCTGTAGGTGACGTTGAAGCCGAAGCTGACCGTGCCGCCGTTGGCCGGGATGCCGGCGCTGTAGCTGACGTTGGTGGCGGTCACGTTGGCGCCGGACTGGGTCTTGGTGGCGTTCCAGATGTCGCCGACGACCTGGTTGCCGGGGAACGCCCAACCCAGCGTCCAGCCGTTGACGGCGCTGCCGCTGGTGTTGGTGATGACGACGTTGGTGGTGGCGCCGTTGCCCCAGTCGTTGGTGACCTGGTACTGCACCTGGCAGGTGCCGGCTGCCGCCTGGGCACTGGGCATGGCGACGAACGCGGCCGACAGCAGGCTCAGCCCTGCCGCGCCGGCCAGATACGCTCTGGCGCCTCGTACGCGATGGGTCATGGTGATGATCTCCCTGGGCGGGTGGAGGTGTGGTCGTACGCGGGACGCGGTCGTCCCGTCACCAGCGCTGCCCGGACGGGTCGGTCGGCCGGTTGCCCCCGGTCGCCGCCCCAGCGAAGACATAGATGATAGTTATGGTGAACCGGTTAACTTGTCAACACCCCCGACATCTTCCGTTGCCCGTTGGTTCCACTTTCGAGGCGAATTATCGGTGGCCGGAGAGCCTGAACCGGTCAAGTCTGTTCGCCTGCCAGGGCGTTATCCGGTTGTCGAGGTGGAGCGGGATGCCTACGGTGCGGTGATGCTGCCGCGACTGCTGACGGTGACCTTCGACGCGTACGACCCGGGCGGCCTGGCGCGGTTCTGGGGCGACCTGCTGGGTCGGGACGTCCGGACGGACGGCGACGCGGCGCTGCTGCCGGGCGGCCCGACCCAGGTCGGCCTGCGGTTCGCCCCGAGCCCCGGCGGCGCGCATCCGAGCCCCGCGGAGCGGGTGCGGCACCGCCACATCCACCTGCACCTGACCAGCGACAGCCCGGACGGCCAGCAGCAGGCAGTGGCGACCGCCCGCCAGCTCGGCGCCACCCCGCTCGACGTCGGGCAGCGCCCCGAGGAGGGCCACGTCGTGCTGGCCGACCCGGAGGGCAACGCGTTCTGTGTGATCGAGCCGGGCAACTCGTTCCTCGCCGGCTGCGGCCCGCTCGGCGAGCTGGCCTGCGACGGCACCCGGGCGGTCGGCGTCTTCTGGAGCGCGGCGCTCGGCTGGCCGCTGGTCTGGGACCAGGACGGGGAGACCGCGATCCAGTCCCCGGCCGGCGGCACCAAGGTCGCCTGGGGTGGCCCGCCGTTGAACCCGAAGGCGGGGCGGAACCGGCAGCGCTTCGACCTGGCCCCGGCCGACGGCGACCAGCGGGCGGAGGTCGAGCGGTTGATCGGTCTGGGCGCGACCCGGGTCGAGGTGGCCCCGGACGGTGCGGTCGTGCTGGCCGACCCCGACGGCAACGAGTTCCGGGTGCCAAGCGCCTGACGACGCAGGGGCGCCGGTGGTCGTACGGAGGCGGAACGCACCGCGCCCCGGTCCGCGGGACGGACCGGGGCGCGCACGACCAGGCGGGATCAGCCGACGAGATACGCGCCGAAGTTGCCGCCCGTCGGGCCGCCGAGGTCACCGAGCTGGAAGCTGGTGGCGCCGGTGCCCGTCACGCCGGTGGCGCCGGTCTGGAGCTTCCAGATCCGACCCCGGTAACCGTCCTCGCCGTTGCCGCCGACATACACCTCGGCGGTGCCGTTCCGGTCGCTGTCGATGATCTCGACCGCGGCGCCGAAGTGGTCCTCCCTCTCGGAGGTGCTGGGGATGCCGCTGCTGTTCTGGGTGAGCACCTTCGCCCCGGTGGTGGTCAGCCCGCCGGCGCTGCCGCGCAGCACGGTGACCGCCCCGGACCGCCAGGTGGTGGCCGGGTCCGAACCGGTCTCGTAGGAGGTCCCGACGACCAGGTCCGGGTAGCCGTCCCGGTCGGTGTCCCCGATGGCCACCGCCGAGCCGAACTTGTCGTCCTTCTCGTCGACGCCCGGCACTCCGGGGCTGGCCTGGGTGTACAGGCGCGGCGGCAAGGTGGCGCTGATGCCGGCCGGCCCGCCGTAGATGACGTAGAAGCGGCTGGTGAACGGGTAGCCCTCCACCACGTCGGCGTAGCCGTCCCGGTTGATGTCACCCACTGCCGTGGGGTGCGGCCAGTCCGTCCCGTAGGGGCCGTTCCACGCGCTGCCCTTGACCGGGCCGGAGGGAGAACCCTTCAACACCATCCACGCCATGGTGGACGCCCCCACGACTCCGCCGGCGACCGCGATGTCGGCGATGCCGTCCCCGGTCAGGTCGCCGACGTTGACGCCGTACGTCTGGAGGTTGTCCAGCTTCTCGGTGTTCCGCCACCAGCGACCGGCCGGCTGACCCGTGGTGTGGTTGAGCGGGCCCAGCAGGACGGCGACCCCGTCGACCAGGCCGCTCGACGCGCCAGTGTCCCAGCCCCGGCTGACCAGGTCGTCGATGCCGTCACCGTTGACGTCGCCCACCGCGAGGCGGCCGAGCAGTTGCGGCACGCCGTCCGTGATGGTGCCGGACGCCACCGGAACACCGGCGCCGGTGATGCCCGCCGCGCTGCCCCAGAGCACGGTGCCCGCGTCGCCCCACCGGATGACCAGGTCGTCGTAACCGTCGTGGTCGAGGTCGCCGAAGTCGGTCACCGCACGCCACTGGCCGTTGTCGACCGGGTCTCCCGGCACGCCGGGAGTGCCCTGGTTCACGATCGAGGCGTTGTCGTACCGCAGGCCGCTCGGTGACCCGTAGGCGACCGCCACCGCACCGGCCCGGCTGACGGTGCCGGCGGGCGCGGTCGCCGCGCTGACCGCAAGGTCGGGGTAGCCGTCGTTGTTGAAGTCGGCGAACCGGGCGGGTGCGGGTGCGGGTGCGGCGGTTGCCGCCCCCGGCGCCACCGCGGTCGCACCGAGCATCGCGGCGGCACCGACGGCCGTCGCGAGAATCGCCCTTCGAGACAAGATGATCACCCTGCCATTCGGTAACCGAAGTTGCCGCCGGCGGTAGGGCCGCCGAGCGAGCCGAGGTGGAAGCTGGTCGAACCCGTCCCGGTGACCCCGGTGGCGCCGGTCGGCAGCCGCCAGACCCGGCCCTTGAAGCCGTCCTCGCCGTTGCCGCCCACGTAGACCTCCGGACTGCCGTCGCGGTCGGTGTCGACGACCGTCACGGCGTTGCCGAGGTAATCGGTGCGCTCCGAGGTGCTCGGGACCCCGCTGGAGTTCTGGGTGAGCACCTTCGCGCCGGTGGTGGTCAGCCCGGTGGCGCTGCCGCGCAGCACGGTGATCGCCCCGGAGCGGTAGCTGGCCACCGGGTCGGCCCCGGTCTCGTACTTCGCGCCGATGACCAGATCCGGGTAGCCGTCCCGGTCGGTGTCGCCCACCGCCAGCGCCGAGCCGAAGTAGTCGTACTCCTCGTCGACGCCGGGTACGCCCGGGGTGTCCTGGGTGTAGAGGCGGCGGGTGGCGCCGAACCCGTTCGGCCCGCCCTGGACCACGTAGACCTGGTTGCGGTCGGCGATCCCGGTGACCAGGTCGCCGTAGCCGTCCCGGTCGAGGTCGCCGACCACGGCGCGGTTGGTCTCGGAGGCGTACGGACCGACGAACGAACTGCCCTTGACCAGCCCGGCGGCAGAGCCCTTGAGCAGCACCCAGTTGGCCGACGTGCCGGTCGACGAGCCGCCACTGAGCGCCACGTCGGCGATTCCGTCCCCGGTCATGTCGTCGACGTGCAGGGTGGTGAGGGCGTTCTCGTTCGACCGGCTGTCGCGGAACCACCGGCCGGCCGGCTGACCGGTGGCCCGGTTCAGCGGGCCGAGCAGCACCGCGACGCCGTCGTACTGGACGGGGTCGACGGGTGAGCCGACGACGCCCTTGCTGACGTAGTCGTCGATGCCGTCACCGTTGACGTCACCCACGCCGGAACCCCCGAGCAGGCGGGGGGCCGCGGCGGTGCCCGCACTGGGCAGCAACGTGCCGGCGCCGGTGATGCCGGTCGGGCCGCCCCAGAGCACCGTGTTGTGGTTGTTCCAGGAGACGACCAGATCGTCGTACCCGTCGTGGTCCAGGTCACCGAAGCCGCTGACCTCCCGCCACCTGCCGTCGGTCACCGCGTCGCCCGGGACGCCGGGGGTGGCCTGGCTGACGATGGAAGCGGTGTCGAACCGAAGCCCGGTGGGGGAGCCGTAGGCGATGGAGACCAGACCGGCCCGCGCGATGTCGCCCACCGGGGCGGTGTGCGCGCCGATGGCCAGATCCGGGTAGCCGTCGTTGTTGAAGTCCGCGGTACGCCCGACCGGTGCTGCCGTACCGGCGGGGGCGGCGGTGGCCGTGCCGGCGGCGGCGGGCAGGGCGGTCAGGGCGAGGACGGTGGCCGCGCAGGCGGCCGTGGTGCGCGTGCGACTGCGCATGAATCTCCCCGTGCGAGAGGCGGCGCGAGGGGCCGCCCGAAGATCGAATGTGCGTCGGATCGTACCGGCGGGGCGGCCTCCGTACGGTCCCCTGATCCGGCACGAAAGCGGCATCGGGGCGGAGAAATCGGGGACACGTGAAGGGCCGGCCCCGTGGGACCGGCCCTTCATCGCGCTCGAATGAGCGGAGGATACGAGATTCGAACTCGTGAGGGTGTTAACCCAACACGCTTTCCAAGCGTGCGCCCTAGGCCTCTAGGCGAATCCTCCGCGAGCCAGGATACAGGTCCGCCGACGGCCGGACACCCCACCACCCCCTGAAGATCCACGACGGGTCGGGTAGGGTTGGCGTCACCTCCCGTGCGGCGGTATCTCGTGAACCTCCCCAGGGCCGGAAGGCAGCAAGGATAAGCGAGCTCTGCCGGGTGCACGGGAGGCCTTTCTGTCTCCGGGCCCGGGTAGCGTAGCCGCGGGTCGGGTCCCGGGGTGGTGGGTGGTCACCCGCGCCCGACCGGCGCAGAATGGCTCGGTCGAGAGGAGGCGGGACGAGTGACGCTGGCGCTCTACCGCAAGTACCGGCCGCGCACCTTCGCCGAGATGATCGGCCAGGAGCAGGTCACCGAGCCGCTGTCCCAGGCGTTGCGCACCGGCCGGCTCAACCACGCCTACCTCTTCTCCGGCCCGCGGGGCTGCGGCAAGACCTCCAGCGCCCGGATCCTGGCCCGCTCGCTCAACTGTGAGCAGGGCCCCACCCCCGAGCCGTGCGGGCAGTGCGAGTCCTGCCGCGGGCTGGCCCCCGACGGCGGCGGGTCGATCGACGTCATCGAGATCGACGCGGCCAGTCACGGTGGCGTCGACGACGCCCGCGACCTGCGCGAGAAGGCGTTCTTCGCGCCGGCCCGCAGCCGCTTCAAGATCTACATCATCGACGAGGCGCACATGGTCTCGTCGGCCGGCTTCAACGCCCTGCTCAAGCTGGTCGAGGAGCCGCCGGAATACGTCAAGTTCATCTTCGCCACCACCGAGCCGGAGAAGGTCCTCGGCACGATCAAGTCGCGGACCCACCACTACCCGTTCCGGCTGTTCCCGCCGAAGGTGGTCCGGCCGTACCTTGAGCAGCTCTGCGAGGCGGAGGGGGTCACCGTCGAGCCGGCGGTCTTCCCGCTGGTGGTCCGCGCCGGCGCGGGCAGCATGCGGGACAGTCTCTCCGTGCTCGACCAGCTCATCGCGGGCGCCGGCCCGGAGGGGGTCGGCTACGCCCGGGCCGCCGCGCTGCTCGGCGTCACCGACGCGGCGCTGATCGACGAGATGTGCGACGCGTTGGCCGCCGGGGACGGCGCAGCCGCGTACGCCACGATCGACCGGGTCGCCGAGGCCGGGCACGACTCCCGCCGCTTCGCCTCCGACCTGCTG
This sequence comes from Micromonospora sp. NPDC000089, assembly GCF_042899365.1. Classification (NCBI taxonomy): domain Bacteria; kingdom Bacillati; phylum Actinomycetota; class Actinomycetes; order Micromonosporales; family Micromonosporaceae; genus Micromonospora; species Micromonospora sp. NPDC000089. Next base: position 299,739 of record NZ_JBIAZT010000007.1, on the reverse strand, counting down.
GAACGGCTGCGTGACCTGATCGTCCTGCAACAGGTGCCGGACGCCGCCGCCAAGGGCCTGATCGACGGCCCGGCCGACCAGATCGAGCGGATGGCCGCCCAGGCCCAGCGCCTCGGCCCGGCCACCCTGTCGCGCTGCGCCGACATCGTGCACAACGGCCTGGTCGAGATGCGCGGCACCACCGCCCCCCGGCTGCTGCTGGAGCTGGTCTGCGCCCGGATGCTGCTGCCCGGCGCGGACGACTCCACCGGCGGCCTGCTCCAGCGCCTGGAGCGGATGGAACGCCGGCTCACCCTGGGCGGCGCCGACCTGCCGCCGGCCGCCGCCGGCTCCGCGCCGGTCACCCCGCCTCCACCGGTACGCCCCGAGCCTCCCGCCCCGCCCGCGGCTGCCGCCGCGCCCGACCCGTCGACCGCCGGCACGCCGGCGGCTGCCGCCACCCCCGACGGGGTGACCGCCGCCCGCGCGGCCGCCGCCGGTGCGGGGCGGCCGTCCCCGACCCCACCGAGCGCGGGCGCCTCCGGTTCCGGGTCACCCAACCCCGGCGTCCCGGTGCCCGGTTCCGGGGCCGCCGGCACGCCAGGTGAACCGGATTCCGCCGCCCGCGCCCGCCGTCCGGTGTCGCCGGCCGCGGTGATGCCCGACCCCGCCACCCCTCCGCCGCCCCGACCGGGCTCCGCCGCGCCCGGGGCGCTGGACGCCGTCGCGGTACGCCGGGTCTGGCCCGAGGTGGTCGGCAAGGTCAACCGGACCAACAAGCGGATCGCCGCGCTGATGCGCGACGCCGTGGTCCGCGACCTGGACGGCGACACGCTGGTGCTGACCGTCAAGTCGACGGTGCTGGCCAAGATGATGGCCGACCACGCCGCGGTGCTCACCGACGCGCTCTACGAGGAGCTGGGCGGGCGCTGGCAGATCCGCTGCGAGGTCGCCGGTGAACGGGGCGGCGCGGCGCTGTCCGGGCCGCCGCGCTCCCAACCGGCCGCGGCCCGCCCCGCCGCCCCGCCGTCGGACGCCCGCCCCGCCGCGTCGGCTCCGGCGGAGGCCACGGACGCCTTCTCCGCCGCGCCGAGCGCTTCGGCGGGTGCGCGGACCAGCACGTCGGACTCATCCCCGCACGCTCCGGCGGAGACCCGATCGGCTCGGGTGGCCCCGGCGCCCGCCCCGGGCAGCGCGGCGGCCACTGCGGCCGGCCCGACGAACGCGTCGGCTACCCAGCCGACCCGGGACCGGGCCGGGTCGGTGCCGCCCGCGCCCGACGGTCCCGCGACGGATGACGAGGACGACTGGCCGGAGGCGGCCCGCCCCGGTGGTAGTGCCGCCGCCGCGGAGCCGTCCGACGACGAGGACTGGCCGGAGGCCGCCCGCCCCGGCGGCACCGCGCACGCCGACACCGCCGGCTCCACGTCGGCGTCACCCGGCACGAACGGCTCCGGCCACGGCGGCACTGCGAACGCCCCCGGCCACGGCGGTGCCGCGGCGAACGGCGGCGGGCCGGGCGGCGCCGGAGGCGTCTCGGGGGCGAACGGCGCCAGGGCCGGTGGCTCGGCAGGGAGCGACGGCGCCGGCTCGGCGGGCCACGGTCAGCCGGGCGCGCGTACCGCCAACCCGGCGCCGGCGGCCCGGCAGCCGGCCGGTGGCGCCCCGGTGAGCAGCGCCATCGCCGCGGCCCGTGCGGCGGCGGCGGGGCGCGGTGGGCGTACCGGAGCGGCGGCCCGGCCGGTCGCGGACGCCGAATGGGCCGGCGAGCCGCCCTACGACCCGGACTTCGACGGCCCGGTGCGTGCCGGCGCGGCGGCCACCCCGGCGTACGAGGGGTTCGACCCGGGTGACGAGCCGTTGGACGAGGTCATCGACGAGAAGACCGCCCGGGAGTCCAGCGAGGAGCAGGCGGTACGACTGCTGAGGGACGCGTTCGGCGCCGAGAAGATCGACGAGGTCGACGCCCGCTAGCCGGGCCCGCCCTCGGCGATGCCGCTGCGGCCGCCGCCCTACCGCCAGGTGGCGGTGTCCGGGTCGATGCCGTGCGTACGTGCGCTGGCGTCGACGCTCTGCCGGAACCAGGTGGCCAGGCCGGGTCGGATCCCGTCGTAGTGGGCGGCGAACCCGGGATCGGTCTCGAACCGGCGGCCCAGGCAGACCTGCATCTGCCGGCTGAGCGGGAAGTACGACGCGAACACCTCGCGGTGCCGCTCGACGAGTCGGTTCGCCTCCAGGCTGCCGGGGGCGACACCGGCGTCCAGCGCCTCGCCGAGCGTACGTTCCAGGTCGGCGACGGCGCCGGCGACGGCCTGCCACTCGTCCGGGCCGCGGGCGGCCGAGCGTTCGGCGTACTGCCGCCACTGGGTGGTGTCCCCGTAGCGCCGGCGGGCCTCGGCGGTCCGGTCCGGGTCCCAGTCGGGGCCGAAGATCGCGGCCTGCTGCTCGACGGTCAGCGACGGGCCGCGCTCGTGGGCCTCGATCATCCGATCCAGCCCGGTGGCCAGCTGCTGGAGCCGCTCGATCCGGCGGCTGAGCTGGCCGCGCTGCGCCCGCAGCGCGGCGGGCACGTCCGCGGCCGGGTCGTCCAGGATGGCCCTGATCCCGTCCAGCCCGACGCCGCTCTCCCGGTAGGCCACGATGCGGTGCAGGCGTTCCAGGTCACCGGCGGTGTAGAGCCGGTACCCGCCCGTCGTACGCAGCGACGGTCGCGCCAGGCCGATGTCGTCCCAGTGGTGCAGCGCGCGAACCGTCACGCCCAGCCGGGTCGAGACCTGGCCGACGGTCAGGCCGTCGGTGTCGGTGACATCAGGCATGCTCCGCATTCTCGCCGTGGCTGACGCCGGACGGGGCGATGCCCACGGCGGCGAGGTCCCGCGCCTCCGGACTGGCCGGGTCGAAGGGCTTGCCCGCGGTGAAGACGATCCGGGCGTTCTCCGGGGTGACCACCTCCACGTCCCGGGTGTTCCAGGGCGTGTCGCGTGGGCCGTCGACCGAGTCCGGACGCAGCGCGCGGCACGCCTCGGCGATGGGTTCGACCTGGTGGAGCACGCAGGCGAAGCTGATGCTGATCGCCGGCGGTCGCGCCGGAACGCTCGGCGCCGCGACGAGCAGTACGTCCTGGAACGCCCATCGACGCAGGTGCACCAGCCTGCCGGGGATGCCGAACAGCTCGAAGAACCCGAGCCCGCGCACCCAGAAGTCCACCGACCCCGCCAGGTCGGCGGTGGGGATCGTCGCGAACGCGGGCATTCCGTAGATGCCGCGGAACGGCTCCGGCGCGACGGCGTCCGGGCCGGGCACGGGCACCGGGCTGAACTCGAAGGCGTCGTAGTGGTCAGTCATGCCCGCCACTGTCCGGCCTCCCGCCGCGTGAGGGTCAAGCCGAGCCCGCCGGCCCACGCCGCTGCGCCCCGGCGTGGGCGGACGCACCGGGCGGGGGTCGGTCGGTCCCAGCGGATAGGGTTGGCGCGGCCGAGCAGACGAGTGCGAGAAGGAGCCCTCCGTGCGCCCAGGTGGACAGCCGAACATGCAGCAGATGCTGAAGCAGGCGCAGAAGATGCAGCAGCAGATCGCCCAGGCCCAGGCCGAGCTGGCCGAGGCCGAGCTGACCGGCACGGCCGGGGGCGGCCTGGTCACCGCGACCGTCAACGGCTCCGGTGAGGTGAAGAGCATCAAGATCGACGCCAAGGCGGTCGACCCGGAGGACGTGGAGACGCTGGAGGATCTGGTCGTCGCGGCCCTGCACAACGCCGCGGAGTCGGCCCGCGAGCTGACCGAGCGCAAGATGGGCCCGGTGGCCGGCGGCATGGGCGGCCTCGGCCTGCCCGGGTTCTGATCCGCAGATGTACGAGGGTGCCATCCAGGACCTGATCGATGAGCTGGGGCGGCTGCCGGGCGTCGGCCCGAAGAGCGCCCAGCGGATCGCGTTCCACGTCCTGTCGGCGGATCCGGCCGACGTCAACCGGCTTGCCGGCGCGCTGCGCAAGGTCAAGGACCTGGTCCGCTTCTGCACCACCTGCTTCAACGTGGCCGAGTCCGACCAGTGCCGGTTCTGCCGCGACCCGCGCCGCACCGACGAGGTGCTCTGCGTGGTGGAGGAGCCCAAGGACGTGGTGGCGATCGAGCGGACCGGTGAGTTCCGCGGCCGCTACCACGTGCTCGGTGGGGCGATCAACCCGCTGGAGGGGATCGGTCCGGACAATCTGCGCATCCGCGAGCTGATGACCCGGCTCAGCACCGGCACCGTCCGCGAGCTGATCCTCGCCACCGATCCCAACACCGAGGGTGAGGCCACGGCGACGTACCTGGCGCTGATGGTCAAGCCGATGGGGATCTCGGTGACCCGGCTGGCCAGCGGCCTGCCGGTGGGCGGCGACCTGGAGTACGCCGACGAGATCACCCTCGGCCGCGCCTTCGAGGGCCGCCGCGCGATCTGAAGCGCGGTGCCGACGACCCCGCGCACACGGAAACGGCCGGCACCCCGATCGGAGTGCCGGCCGTTTCGCGACGGTCAGCTGTTCCAGTACTGGGCGACGAGGTCGGCGGCCTGCTGCTCCCACTGGGCGTAGGCGTCCGGGTACGCCGACACCTGCACCGTCTGCGCGGCCTCGGTCAGCGGCATGTCCTGCCACCCGTCGACCTGCTTCAGGCCCTTCTGGAAGGCCATCGTGGAGTAGATCGGGTCGGTGATCTGCTCCGGGGTGCCCCAACCGCTCGACGGGCGCTGCTGGAACAGGCCCAGCGAGTCGTGGTCGTTGCGGTCACCCAGGTGGCCCAGGTTCTCCAGCTTCGACTCCTGCAGGCTGGTGGCGATCGAAATGACCGCGGCCCGCTCGTCGAGGCCGGACTTCTTGGTGGCGGCGATGATCGACTTCACGTTGCCGATCTGCTCGTCGTTCAGGTCGATCCGGGACTGCTCACCCTGCACACCGTGCGGGATCAGCTTGGCCTTGTCCACGCCGGGCTTGTCGGCCTGCACGGTCACCGCGACCGGCTTGGCGTCCACCACGCCGGTGCTCGGCGCACCGTGGTTCAGCGGACCGGCGGCGAGGCCACCGGCGAAGGCCAGACCGGCGATACCCAGAACGCTCTTACGCAGCATGGTGTTCATGGCGATCTCCTTCGGGGGTTGGCGTCCGCGCTCGGTGGGGGCCGGGCACGGCGCAAGCACCACGACGGGGCGCTCGTCATGCGGAGGAAAGTCCTGCCGGCTGAGCCTCGCGAGCCTGGGGGCTTCGCGGCGCCGGACCATGTGTAACGACCGTCGGCCCGCCGTCATTCCCGGGGGCCTCGGCACCCCACCGGCCTGGCCGGGTGGGCGCTGCTGCGGTCGTACGGAGGGTGTAACGAACCCGGGCCGCCGGCCATTCCACCACCCGGGTGCCGCCGGTCACGGGACGGCGCGGACATCAGGGTCGGAGCTTCGGTCCGGGTGGTCGGCAAACCGGACATCCGACCTGAAATTCGCAGACGGCATGACGGGTGAATCGTTCGCGTCATCAGCTCCAAAGGTGGCTGTCACCCCGGCGGGGTCGGCCGCCCGCCCGGCGACGGGCGGGGAGGCTGCCCGCGTACCGGATGGGATCTTTCGGGGGTGGTCGGCGGGTGCTGCGGGGGCGCGCGGGCCCTGCCCGGCGCGGACCCGGGGGTGTGACAGTCCTGTTTGTCGGAAGATCGTGCGCTGTCAGACCCCGGCCTTGGTGTCGGCTTGATAGCGATTGCCTAACGGGCGTTCCGCTTCTGTGTGTCCTGTCATAGCCTCCCGCTCACGGACCGAGCCACGGACTCGGCGTGGTCACGCGGATGACAGAGGTGAGAGATGCAGGTGAGAAGGCTTAGGACGGTCGTGAGTCTCGCGGCCGTCGCAGCCCTGGCGGTCGGCGCGGCCGGCTGTGCGGAGAGCGACCGCGGCGATGACAGTGGCGAGGCCAAGGCGGGTGGCACCTTCATCTTCGCGGGCGCCGGCGACCCGAAGAACTTCGACCCGATCTTCAACGACGACGGTGAGTCGTTCCGGCCCATCCGCCAGATGTACGACACCCTCGTCCAGCACAAGCCGGGCACGGCGGAGCTGACCGGTGGCCTGGCCGAGAGCTGGGAGCACGACCCGGACGGCAAGGTGTGGACCTTCAAGCTGCGCCAGGGCGTGAAGTTCCACGACGGCACCCCCTTCAACGCCGCGGCGGTCTGCTTCAACTTCGACCGCTGGTACAACATGAAGGGCGTCGCCGCCCAGTCGCAGATGGTCTACTACCAGGACGTCTTCGGCGGCTTCGCCAAGAACGAGGCCGAGGGCGCCGGCAAGTCGGTCTACACCAAGTGCGAGGCCAAGGACGACAACACCGCCGTCCTCACCCTCAACCAGTACAAGGGCGCGTTCCCGGGCGCCTTCGCGCTGACCGCCCTGTCGATCGCCAGCCCGGAGGCGCTGAAGAAGGGCGACGCCGACACGGTCAAGCAGAACGGCGACTCGTTCGAGTACAGCTCGTTCGCCACCAGCGGCCCGGTCGGCACCGGCCCGTTCACCTTCGGCGGCTGGGACAAGGCCAAGAACGAGATCACCTTGAACCGCAACCCCGACTACTGGGGCGAGAAGGCCAAGGTCGACAAGGTCATCATCAAGGTGATCAAGGACGAGAACACCCGGAAGCAGGAGCTGCGCGCGGGCACCGTCCAGGGCTTCGACTTCCCGGCGCCGGCGGACCGCAAGGCGCTGTCCGGTGAGGGCTTCCAGGTCCTCGACCGCCCGGCGTTCAACATCCTCTACCTGGGCATCAACCAGAAGAACAACCCGAAGCTGAAGGACCTGAAGGTGCGCCAGGCGATCGCCTACGCCCTCAACCGTCAGCAGCTGGTGCAGACCAAGGGCCCGGGCGGCACCAAGGTCGCCGACGAGTTCATGCCGGACACCGTGCTCGGCTACGCCCCGGACGTGCAGAAGTACGAGTACAACCCGGAGAAGGCCAAGCAGCTGCTCGCCGAGGCGGGCGCGACCGGTCTGAACCTCAAGTTCTACTACCCGCCGGACGTCTCCCGGCCGTACCTGCCGAACCCGCAGGAGATCTTCACCATCTTCGCCAACGACCTGAAGGCCGTCGGCATCAACGTGACCGGCGTGCCGCGTCCGTGGAACGGTGGCTACAAGGACGACGTGCAGCAGTTCGGCAAGCAGGACCTGCACATCCTCGGCTGGACCGGCGACTACAACGACCCGGGCAACTTCGTCGGCACCTTCTTCGGCCGCGCCAAGGTCGAGTTCGGTGACCAGTCGATGACCGACATGTTCGACGCCATCGCCAAGGCCGACGGCACCGTCGACGAGGCCGGCAAGAAGGCCGCCTGGGAGCAGGTCAACCGGGACATCGCCAGCAAGTGGCTGCCGGCCGTGCCGATCTGGCACGCCCCGCCGGCCATCGTGGTCAGCAAGGACGTCAAGGGTCTGGTCGCCAGCCCGCTGACCGACGAGCGGTTCAACACGGTCAGCGTCAGCAAGTGACGTCGATCGGCTGAAGCCGTAGGCGTGGATCGGCCCGGGTCGGGGCGCAAGCCCGGCCCGGGCCTTTCCCGCGAACAACGAGAGTCTGGTGCGTGAGAGATGTTGCGAGTGATAGTCCGCCGGCTGCTGCAGCTGGTGGTGACGCTGATAGCCCTGTCGGCGTTGATCTTCATCTGGCTGCGGAACCTGCCCGGCGGCCCGGTCGAGGCGCTGCTGGGCGAGCGGGCCACCCCGGAACGCCGCGCCCTGCTGATCAAGGCGCTCGGCTACGACCAGCCGATCCTGGTGCAGTACGGCAAGTTCATGTCCCGGGTCCTCTCCGGAGACTTCGGCAACTCGATCCGCACCGGTGACCCGGTCACCGAGGTGATCGGCCGTGCCTTCCCGGCCACCATCGAGCTGGCCGTGGCCGCGCTGGTCATCGCGGTCGGCCTGGGCATCCCGCTGGGCTACCTGGCCGCCCGCTGGCGTGGCCGCGCGCTGGACCACCTGACGGTCGCCGGCACGCTGCTCGGCATCTCGATCCCGATCTTCTTCCTGGGCTACCTGCTCAAGGACGTGTTCACCCAGAACATCCACTGGTTCCCGCCGTCCGGGCGGGTCACCACCGGGCTGGACAACACCAACGTCACCGGCTTCTTCGTCCTCGACGGCCTGCTCACCCGGGAGTTCGACGCCACCGCCGACGCGCTGTGGCACCTGATCCTGCCGGCCGTCACGCTCGCCACCATCCCGCTCGCGGTGATCGTCCGGATCACCCGGGCCAGCGTGCTCGACGTGCTCAACGAGGACTACGTACGCACCGCCGAGGCCAAGGGCCTGCGGCACCGGACGATCCGCGGCCGGCACATCCTGCGCAACGCCCTGCTGCCGGTGGTCACCACGATCGGCCTGCAGACCGGCGCGCTGCTGTCCGGCGCGGTGCTCACCGAGAAGGTCTACAACTGGGGCGGGATCGGCACGCTGATCACCGACTCGATCACCGGCGGTCGCGACTACCCGGTGCTGCAGGCCATCATCCTGCTCGCCGCGCTGGTCTTCGTGGTGGTCAACCTGCTGGTCGACCTCTCCTACGCGTTCATCGACCCGAGGGTGCGTGTGCGATGAGTGATCCCGTCACCCGGCCCGAGGCCGCCACGCCCCGCGACGACGACAACGTCCCCGCGCCGCGCCACGGCGACGACGCGACCACGCCGGTCCACGGCGACGAGAGCGCGGCCACGTCGCGTACCGGGATGAGCGCGCGCGGCGCCGGCCTGCTCGGCGAGCGGAAGAAGGCCCGGCTCGACGAGCTGGCCCGCTCCAGCGCCAGCCAGGGCGGGGTCAGCCTCGTCCGGGACGCCGTCCGCCGGATGCGGCGCAACCCGGCCGCCATCATCGGCGCCGGCATCGTCGCGCTGTTCCTGCTGATCGCGATCTTCGCGCCGCTGATCGCCCCGCACGACCCGATGCAGCGGTTCGACGAGCTGAACAAGCTGATCACCGCCGACACCATCCCCGGCGCCACCGCCGGCCACCCGTTCGGGTCCGACCCGCTGGGCCGGGACTTCCTGTCCCGACTGATCTACGGCAGCCGGCAGACCCTCTTCGTCGGCGTGCTGGCCACCCTGATCGGGCTCGCCCTCGGGGTGCTGATCGGCGCGGTCTCCGGCGCGTTCGGCGGCTGGGTCGACAACGCGCTGATGCGGCTCACCGACGTGATGCTGGCCCTGCCGGCCCTGCTGCTGGCGATCACCCTGGTCGCGCTGGCCAGCCAGTCCAGCCAGTGGACGGTGATCATGGCGGTGGCCGTGGTCAACGTGCCGATCTTCGCCCGGCTGCTGCGCGGCTCGATGCTCGCCCAGCGGGAGAGCGACCACGTGCTGGCGGCCCGCGCGCTCGGCGTCAAGGAGCGCAACATCGTGCTGCGGCACATGCTGCCCAACGCGATGACCGCGGTGATCGTGCAGGCCACGCTGACCCTCTCCACGGCGATCATCGAGGCCGCGTCGCTGTCCTTCCTCGGCCTCGGCGACCCCGACCAGGATCGCGCCGAGTGGGGCCTGATGCTCGGCGTGGACGGCCAGCGCTACTTCGAGGTCCGCCCCGAGCTGGCGTACTACCCGGCGGCCGCGATCATCGTCGTCGCGCTCGGCTTCACCCTGCTCGGTGAGGCCATGCGCGAGGCGATCGACCCGAAGAACCGGCGGTGACGGCGGTGCGAGCGACCAGCACGGCCGGCGTGGACCGCCGGCGAGCGCGAGGAGTGACCCGATGAGCCTGCTCGACGTACGCGACCTGAGCGTGGTGTTCCAGCGCCGGGGTGAGCGGCCGTTCACCGCGGTCGACAAGGTCAGCTTCACCGTGGAGCCCGGCCAGACCGTCGGCCTGGTCGGCGAGTCCGGCTGCGGCAAGAGCGTGACCAGCCTGGCGATCATGGGTCTGCTGCCCAAGCGCGGCAACCGGGTCACCGGCGAGGTGTTCTTCGACGGGGCCGACCTGCTGAAGCTGCGGGCGGACGACATGCGGGACCGGCGCGGCCGGGACATCGGCATGATCTTCCAGGACCCGCTCTCCTCGCTGAACCCGGTCATCCCGATCGGCGTCCAGGTCGCCGAGGTGCTGGAGCGGCACCAGGGGATGGACCGCAAGAAGGCGCTGCGGGAGGCCCGGGGGCTGCTCGACGCGGTCGGCATCCCGGACCCGGACCGCCGGCTGGCGGAGTACCCGCACCAGATCTCCGGCGGCATGCGGCAGCGCGCCCTGATCGCCATCGCGCTGGCCTGCAAGCCCCGGCTGCTGATCGCCGACGAGCCGACCACCGCGCTGGACGTGACCATCCAGGCGCAGATCCTCACCCTGCTCAAGCAGCTGGTCGACGAGACCGGCACCGCGCTCATCATGATCACCCACGATCTGGGCGTGGTCGCCGGGCTCTGCGACACGGTGAACGTGCTCTACGGCGGCAAGGTGGTGGAGCGGGCCGCCCGGCACGAGCTGTTCGCCCGGCCCCGGCACCCGTACACGCACGGGCTGCTCAACTCGGTGCCCCGGCTGGACTCGGTGCGCGGCGAGCGGCTGCACACCATCCGCGGCTCGGTGGCGGACAACATCCCGTGGACCGAGGGGTGCGCGTTCGCGCCCCGCTGCGACTACGTGGTGGACGCGTGCCTGGAGGGCGCTCCGCCGCTCGAGCCCACCGCCACCGGCGGCGACCTGCGCTGCAACAACCCCGTTTCCGAGGAGGTGGCGGTGCCGTGACCGAGCGGACCGGACCACTGGTCGAACTGCGTGACCTCAAGGTCCACTTCCCGATCAAGAGCGGTCTGCTCGTCGACCGCACCGTCGGTCACGTCTACGCGGTCGACGGGGTCTCCCTGTCGATCAACGCGGGTGAGACGTACGGGCTGGTGGGCGAGTCGGGGTGCGGCAAGTCCACGCTCGGGCGCGGCCTGCTGCGGCTGGTCGAGCCGACCGATGGCGAGATCGTCTTCGACGGCACCGACGTGCGCGCGCTCAAGGGCGAGAAGATGCGGCTGGCCCGGCGCCGGATGCAGATGATCTTCCAGGACCCGCTGTCCAGCCTGGACCCCCGTCAGTCGGTGGAGTCGCTGCTGGTCGAGGGCCTGAAGGCGCACGGGCTGGCCGGCGACAAGGCGGCCACCCACAAGCGGCTCCTGGACACCCTCGACGCGGTCGGCCTGCCGCCCTCGGCGCTCGGCAAGTACCCGCACGAGTTCTCCGGCGGCCAGCGCCAGCGGATCGGCATCGCCCGGGCCCTGGTGCTCGAGCCGGAGCTGATCGTCGCCGACGAGCCGGTCTCCGCGCTGGACGTGTCGATCCAGGCGCAGGTGCTCAACCTGCTGGAGGACCTGCAGCGCGAGCGCGGCCTGACGTACCTGATCATCGCGCACGACCTGGCGGTGGTCCGGCACATCGCCGACACGGTCGGGGTGATGTACCTCGGCGGGCTGGTGGAGGAGGCGTCCAGCGACGACCTCTACCGGGAGCCGATGCACCCGTACACCCGGGCGCTGATGTCGGCGGTGCCGGTGCCGGACCCGACGGTGGAGGACCGGCGGGAGCGGATCCTGCTCGCCGGCGACCTGCCCTCACCGGTCAACCCGCCGCCCGGCTGCCGCTTCCACACCCGGTGCCCGTGGGCGCAGCCGACCCGCTGCGCCGACGAGCGGCCGGCGCTGCGCGAGGTGGTCGGCGGGCACAAGGTGGCCTGCCACTTCGCCGAGGACATCGACGCCGGGCGGATCCGCCCGCACCAGGTCGAGGCCGAGCTGGTCCGGCCGGACGACGGGGCGTCGCCCGGCGACCCGGGTGAGCTGATCCCCACCCCGTGAGGACGTGCCGAGGCCCCCTCCCCGCGTGGCGAGGGGGCCTCGGCGTCCGCTCAGCCCTGCGGCCGGTGCAGCAGCGCGACCGTGATCGCGTGCACCGCGTCCAGGTCGGCCGGGTCGGTCAGCTTCGCCGTCGCGCCGGTCACCGCGTACCACTCCGCGGCGTCCTTGTACTGCACCCCGACGGTGACCTGACCGTCGGCGTACCGGGTCCGGATCGTCAGGTCGCCGGTGACCACCCCGGCCTCGTCGGTCATCACCCCGCCCGGCCCGGCGGTGACGTCCGCGGTCAGCTCGCGGGGCGCGGCGGTGCCGCCGGCGTCCGCGGTCATCCCCGCGCCCGGCACCCGCGCCGGCTCGGCCGGCCGTCCGTCCGCGGTCATTCCGGCGGCCCCGGGGCCGGCTTGTTCGGTCATGAGCAACCCTTCAACATGTCGCCGAGGGCGGCCTTCTCGGCGCTGGTGACCGTCAGCCGCCAGTAGTGCTTGACCGTCACCCAGTGCTCGGCGTACGTGCACCAGTAGCCCCGGTTCGGCGGCTTCCACTGGGACGGGTCCTGGTCACCCTTTGCCCGGTTGGAGGTGAGGGAAACCGCGATGAGCTGCGGTCGGGTCAGGTCGTTGGCGAAGTTGCCACGCTTGGCGTCGTCCCAGTCGTCGGCGCCGGAGCGCCACGCGTTGGCCAGCGGCACCACGTGGTCGATGTCCACGTCGGATGGGTCGGTGAAGGTCTTGCCGTCGTAGACGCTCGACCAGCGGCCGGCCACCACGTTGCAGCCGGAGAGCCGGATGTCCTTCCCGTCGCGCTGGAGGACGCTGTCCCGCACGTCGCAGTTCTTGCCGGTGTCCCGCCAGTGCGGGAAGCGGTCCCGGCTGTATCCCTTCATCGAGCGGGCGGATGCCACGGTCAGCTCCGCGAGCTGCTCACCGACGTTCCCGCTGACGCTCGGCGACGTCTCCGGCTCCTCGACGGGGACGTCGCAACCGCCGAGGGCGAGCGCCGCGGCCAGCGCGGCCGCCACCGCCACACGGGCTCTTGATCTGGTACGCACAGACGACACCTCTCCAGCTTGCGGGCTCCGGGCGATCCCGCACAGTACCCAAGCGCGGTGTGGCGCGTTTCGTGGCGTGTCCACGGTGGGCAGGGCACATTGGTACCCATGACGTCACCCGCCCACGCGCTCCGGTTCGGCTCCGCCGCCGGCCGCGGCACCCTGCTCGCGGCGATCCTCGCCTCCGGCATGGTCTTCCTCGACAGCACCGTGGTCAACGTGGCGCTGCCCCGGCTCGGCGCCGACCTCGGCGCCACCGTCGCCGGTCTGCAGTGGACCATCAACGGCTACCTGCTGATGCTGGCCGCGTTCGTGCTGCTCGGCGGATCGCTCGGGGACCGGTTCGGCCGCCGCCGGGTGCTGCTCGTCGGGGTGGTCTGGTTCGCGGCCGCGTCCGTCCTCTGCGGCCTCGCGCAGGACACCGGCCAGTTGATCGTCGCCCGCATCCTGCAGGGCGCGGGCGGGGCGCTGCTCACCCCCGGCTCGCTCTCCGTGCTGCAGGCCAGCTTCCACCCGGACGACCGGGGCAAGGCGATCGGCGCCTGGTCCGGGCTGGCCGGGGTGTCCACCGCGCTCGGGCCGCTGCTCGGCGGCTGGCTGATCGACGCGCTCTCCTGGCGGTGGATCTTCTTCATCAACCTGCCGCTGGCGGTCGGGGTGGTGCTGGCGGCGCTGCGCTGGGTGCCGGAGAGCCGGGACGAGAACGCGGCGCGTACCGGGGCGGGGCGCCGCCGGTTCGACGTCACCGGCGCGCTGCTCGGCGCGCTGGCCCTCGGTGGCGTCACCTACGCCCTGGTCGACGCCCCGGCCCGCGGCGTCGGCTCCCCGCCGGTGCTCGTGTCGGCGCTGGTCGGCGTGCTGGCCGCGGTGGCGTTCGTGCTGGTGGAGCGGCGCCGGGGGGAGACCGCGATGCTGCCCACCGGGCTGTTCAGCAGCCGGCTGTTCTCGGTGCTGAACGTCTTCACCGTGGTGGTCTACGCGGCGCTCGGCGGGTTCACCTTCTTCCTCGCCGTCTACCTGCAGAACGTGGTCGGCTGGTCGGCGCTGCGGACCGGCCTGGCGACGGTGCCGATGACCGTGCTGCTCCTGCTCGGCTCGGCCCGAGCCGGCGCGCTGTCGGCGCGGATCGGGCCGCGGCTGCCGCTGACCGTGGGCCCGGTGATCGCCGCCGGTGGCCTGCTGCTGCTGCGCCGGGTCGGTCCCGGCTCGTCGTACTGGGTGGACGTGCTGCCCGGGGTGGCGCTGTTCGGGCTGGGGCTGACCCTGGTGGTGGCCCCGCTGACCGCGTCGGTGCTGGCCGCGGTGGAGGACCGCTTCGCCGGGGTGGCCAGCGGCTTCAACAACGCCGCGTCCCGCGCCGGTGGCCTGTTCGCGGTGGCCGCCCTGCCGCTGCTGGTCGGCTTCTCCGGTGCCGGGTACGAGCAGAAGTCGGCGCTGACCAGCGCGTACCGGGGGTCGCTGCTGTGGTGCGCGGGTGGCCTGCTGGCCGGCGCCCTGATGGCCGCCCTGCTGATCCACCGCCCGCCCCGGGAGTCCCCACCCTCCCAGCCCTGCCACTCCCTACCCGCCTCCACCCCACCCGCCCCCCGCCCCCGCTGAATCGGCCCGGCCCGCTCCCCCCAACCCCTCCTCGCCGATCTAGGGATAGTTGCTGCTAGTTGATCTCCAACAACAGCGATAACCCCTAGATCGACGCAGGAAAGGGGCGGCGGGGAGGGGGAGGGGCGAGGGGGTTAGGCGCGGGCGCGGTTGACGGCGCTGGTGACGGCCTTGATCGAGGCGGTGATGATGTTGGCGTCGGTGCCGACGCCCCAGACGGTGCGGCCGTCGACGTCGCACTCCACGTAGGCGGCGGCCTGGGCGTCGCCGCCGGAGGAGAGCGCGTGCTCGTGGTAGTCGAGCACCCGTACCGCCACGCCCACCGACTGCAGCGCGTTGACGTACGCGTCGATCGGGCCGTTGCCGACCGCGGTGAGCGACCGCTGCGCGCCGGCCAGCCCGACCCGGGCCTCGATCTCGACCTTGCCCTCCGGCGTGCCGATCGTGTAGCCGGTCAGGGTCAGCGCCGGGTCGACCTGGTGGTCGAGCAGGTAGTTGCGGGCGAAGATCTGCCACATGGTGGCCGGGTCGACCTCGCCGCCGTCGTGGTCGGTGACCTGCTGGACCACGCCGGAGAACTCGATCTGCAGCCGGCGCGGCAGATCCAGTTGGTGCTCGGACTTCATGATGTACGCGACGCCGCCCTTGCCGGACTGCGAGTTGACCCGAATGACCGCCTCGTACGTGCGGCCGAGGTCCTTCGGGTCGATGGGGAGATACGGCACGGCCCAGGTCTGCTCGTCGACCGGCACCCCGGCCGCCGCCGCGTCCACCGCGAGCGCGTCGAAGCCCTTCTTGATGGCGTCCTGGTGGGAGCCGGAGAAGGCGGTGTAGACCAGGTCCCCGGCGTACGGGTGGCGTTCGTGCACCGGCAGCTGGTTGCAGTACTCGACGGCCCGCCTGACCTCGTCGATGTTGGAGAAGTCGATCATCGGGTCGATGCCCTGGGAGAAGAGGTTCAGCCCCAGCGTGACCAGGTCGACGTTGCCGGTGCGTTCGCCGTTGCCGAACAGGCAGCCCTCGATCCGGTCCGCGCCGGCCAGCAGGCCCAGCTCGGCGGCGGCCACCCCGGTGCCCCGGTCGTTGTGCGGGTGCAGGCTCAGCACCAGGCTGTCCCGGCGGGGCAGGTGGCGGTGCATCCACTCGATCGAGTCGGCGTACACGTTGGGGGTGGCCATCTCGACGGTGGCCGGCAGGTTGACGATCAGCTTGCGGTCCGGGGTGGGGTCGACCACCTCGATCACCTTGGCGCAGACCTCCAGCGCGTACTCCAGCTCGGTGCCGGTGTACGACTCGGGGGAGTACTCGTAGAAGATCTCGGTGTCCGGGGTGTGGATCTCGGCGTACTTCTGGCAGAGCCGCGCGCCCTGGGTGGCGATGTCGGTGATGCCGTCCCGGTCCAGGCCGAACACCACCCGGCGCTGCAGCGTCGAGGTCGAGTTGTAGAAGTGCACGATGGCCCGCTTCGCGCCGCGCAGCGACTCGAAGGTCCGCTCGATCAGGTGCTCCCGGCACTGGGTGAGCACCTGGACGGTGACGTCGTCGGGGATCAGGTCCTGCTCGATCAGCTGCCGGACGAAGTCGAAGTCGGTCTGGCTGGCCGACGGGAAGCCGACCTCGATCTCCTTGTAGCCCATCTGCACCAGCAGCTGGAACATCCGGCGCTTGCGCTCGGGGGACATCGGGTCGATCAGGGCCTGGTTGCCGTCGCGCAGGTCGACCGCGCACCAGCGCGGCGCCGCGTCGATGTGCCGGGTGGGCCAGGCGCGGTCCGGCAGGTCGACCCGGAACTGCTCGCGGTACGGCTGGTAGCGGCGGAACGGCATCCGGCTGGGTCGCTGCCGGGCGATCGGATCGGTCTCGGGGTCGGTGGCGGGTTGAGCCATCTCGGAGTGCTCCCTGGGAACATGTGGCGTCAGCAGATCGGAAGGTGTCGGCGCGGTGCCGGGCGGCGATGCCCGGGGGCCGATGGGAGGTTCGGATGTGCTGGACGGCGCGGTTCGACTCCGCGACGAGGTGCCGGCCGGTCAGGCCTCGTCGCGGCGACCAAGGAGAAGGTACGCCCGCCACATGACAGGGCCACTCTACGTGGTGGGACAGACGGTGGGAAGGCCGGTCCGGACTATGGGACTGGAGTCACCGCCGGCTCCGCGGGCCGGGAACCGAGCCTCGGTGTCCTCTCCGCCCAGGCCACGGTGGGCACGATCGCCAGCCCCACCAGCACGAAGATCGCTGCCGTCGGGTACCAGCCCCAGCCGCCGGTGGTCACCCCGAGCGCGGTCAGGCCCGCCGGGGCGACCAGGTACTGCACCTGCTCACCGAGCCGCAGCGCCCCCACGTACGCGCCGCGTTGGTCATCCGGTGGAAGGGTGGCGGTGAGCCCCCAGGTGCCCGCCGACTCGATCAGCTCGGCCAGGATCAGCAGCGTCGCGGCGGCCACCAGCACCACCACGGTGAGCGCCCCCCGGGTGACCCCGGAGATAGGCAGGACCAGACAGGCCAGGGCGATCAGCACGCCCCCGCGGCGGGAGGCCCGCGCCGCGCCCGCGGCGGTGTCGGCGCCTCGGCTGACGAGTACCTGGAGCAGCACGATCAGAACCGTGTTGAGCAGCACCAGGGCGGCGATCACGGTCTTCGGGGCGTCGGTGTGGGTGAGGATCCAGAGCGGCATGACCGTCAGGTAGAGCACCCCGTGCGCGGTGAGCAGCCCGGACAGCAGGGACACCGCCATGAACGGCCGGTCCCGCAGTACGGCGAGCCGACCCATCGGCTCCACCGGCCGGACCACCTGCGGCAGCCGGGGCAGTCGTCGTACGAAGAGGGCCGTCACCAGGATCACCGCCGCGATGAACCAGACCATTCCCCGGTACGCCTCGATCGTGTCCACCGCCAGCACCAGACCGCTGATCACCGCCCCCAGCCCGAAGCCGACGTTCAACGACGAGCGCTGGTAGGCCATCGCCGTGACCCGTTCGGCCGGGGCGAGCGCGTTGATCGAGTAGACCTGCCGGGCCACACCGGTCGACGCGTCCACCGCCGCCAGCGCCACCACCACGGCGAGGAAGCTCACGAAGCCGCCCACGAACGGGTACGACGCGAAGAGCGCCGCGTCCAGCACCAGCCCGACCACCCAGACCCGCTGCGGCCCGTACCGGTCGGTGAGCCCGCCCAGCGGCACGGTGCCGAGCAGCGACACCCCCGCCGCGATGGACAGGCCGAGGCCGACCTGGGCCGCGCTGAGCCCCAGCGCCCGGGTGAAGAAGACGGCGCTGCCGGCGTGGAACAGGCCGCTGCCGACGGCGTAGATCATGGCCTGCACCGCCAGCGCGCGGGTCAGCCCGGCCGGCGGTACGACGTTTCGGACGGCTGTTCCGATGGTGTCTCTGGCCCCCATGACAGGGGATTCAAGCGGGCCCCACGAGATCGGTCGAGCCTTTTAGGCTGGACCGAATCCTGCTCTGGGAGATGCTCAGGCGAGCAGCAGGTCGGCGACCGGCCGGCGGTGCCGCAGGCCGGTCTCCCGGGCGCGCAGCTCGGTCGGCAGGGCGAACGGATCCCCGAGCCGGCCGACGGCGGCGACCACCAGCGGTCGGACGCCGTCGGGCAGGTCGAGTTCGGTGGCGAGGCCGGCCTGGTCAAAGCGGGTGAGCTGGTGTACGTGCAGGCCGAGCGCGGTGGCCTGAAGTGTCAGGTGTGCCATCGCCTGGCCGAGGTCGTACGCGGCCCGCTCGGGGTCACCGCCGGTGTGCGCGCCGACGACCAGGGTCGCGGCGTGCCGGACCCAACACTGGTCGTCGTCCGGGACATTGATCAGGATTCGTTTCCAGTTGTCGTCGTCGCGGTGGCCGAGGGCGAACCGCCAGGGCTGTCCGTTGTCCGCCGACGGGGCCCACCGCGCGGCTTCCAGCAGCGAGGCCGCTTCGTCCGGGGTCAGTGCGGCGCTCGGGTCGAAGGCCCGGGGGCTCCAGCGAAAAGCGAGCAGCGGAGTCAGGTCAGCCATGTCGTAATGGTGCTTTAGGGGTGATTAATCGCCTTGAGTGGGCCTGGCGAATGTGGGCAAGAGCACCCGTAACGGGGCGAAGCTCAGGACGTTGGTGTCGGGTCGGCAGCCGGTGGCTCCGTCGACGCGACCGGGGCGGCCAGCGTGGCGGTGGCCGGGGCGGGCCCGGGCGGCCCGGTCAGCGCCAGCGTGCCGAAGGCGCCCCGCGCCCAGGTCGGTGTGCCGTCCGGGAGGAAGCAGTAGATCCCAGGGTCCAGCGGTGGGCGTACCGAGGCGGAGGTGGTCTCCACCGCGTAGCAGCTCCCGGTGGCCCCGGGCGGCGGCGCGGCAACCGACACCGACAGCGGGGCGAGCCGGTCGGTGAGCACGGTCAACCAGTCGGTGAACGGGTGCTGCACCCGGGGGTCGAGCCGCCCGGGCAGCACGGCGTCCCGGTCGCCGACCCGTACGCAGCCGGCCTGGTCGGGCACGCCGATCGGGTCCGGCGCACCGCTCGGATCGGGCGAGCCCGCGGGGTCGGGCGCGCCGGCCGGCGACGGGCCGCATCGGAAGAGGCCGTCCGTGGTGGCCGCCACCGAAGCGCCGCCCGGGACGTCCACCCGCCAGCTGCCGTCGCTCGCCCGGGTCACCACCACCTCCCCCGCCGGGCTGTCGGGCCCGGTCAGGGCGTACCGGGCGGTCAGGTGCCGGTCCCGGGCGGCCGCGGCCAGCGCGGCCAGCCCGTCCCGGGCCGCGTCCGCCGGGGCGGCGGCGCCCGGTTCCGGCGGGATGCCGCTCGGCGTCGGCCGCGCGGCCGTGCAGGCGGCGAGCAGGAGCGCCGGGGCGATCACGGCCACCGTCACGGACAGCCGGTGCGCCGGACGCGAGTGGGCATGCACCGGGACATTCTGCGCCGATCTCGCCGGATGGCCCCGCCGCTCCCGGACGGCGTGTCGGATCGGCCTGCCGGTTCCCGGTGGCGGGAGGGCGGCTGAGCTGCTGCTTCCGGCCGGCCCAAGGGCGGCTCGGACGCCGGATGGTGGGATCACCCGACCCGGCCTCGCGTACCGACCGATACCCTAAGGTCGTCTGACACGCGCCGCCGGACCTCGACGCCCGGCGGCGTCGGCACGCTCAGGGTCGTCGCTGGGAGGGAGTGCACACTCGTGGCACTCGTGGTGCAGAAGTACGGCGGGTCCTCCGTCGCCAACGCCGAGCGGATCAAGCGGGTGGCCGAGCGCATCGTCGCCGCCCGCAAGGCCGGCGACGACGTGGTGGTGGTGGTCTCCGCGATGGGCGACACCACCGACGAGCTGCTCGACCTGGCAAACCAGGTCAGCCCGCTGCCGCCGGGCCGCGAGCTGGACATGCTGCTCACCGCCGGCGAGCGGATCTCGATGGCCCTGCTGGCCATGGCCATCCACAACCTGGGGTACGAGGCCCGCTCGTTCACCGGCTCGCAGGCCGGCGTGATCACCACCTCGGTGCACGGCCGGGCGCGGATCATCGACGTCACGCCCGGCCGCCTCAAGGGCGCGCTGGACGAGGGCTCGGTGGTGATCGTCGCCGGCTTCCAGGGTGTCTCGCAGGACACCAAGGACGTCACCACCCTCGGCCGGGGCGGCTCGGACACCACCGCCGTGGCGCTCGCCGCCGCGCTGGACGCCGACGTCTGCGAGATCTACACCGACGTGGACGGCATCTTCTCCGCCGACCCGCGGATCGTGCCGAACGCCCGGCACATCAAGCACATCACCTACGAGGAGATGTTGGAGCTGGCCGCCTGCGGCGCCAAGGTGCTGCACCTGCGCAGCGTGGAGTACGCGCGGCGCGCGGGGTTGCCGATCCACGTCCGTTCGTCATACTCGACCAACACCGGCACCATGGTCACCGGATCGATGGAGGACCTTCCCGTGGAACAGGCACTGATCACCGGGGTCGCCCACGACCGCAGCGAAGCCAAGATCACGATCGTCGGGGTGCCCGACGAGCCGGGCGCGGCGGCGCGGATCTTCGACACCGTGGCCGGTGCCGAGATCAACATCGACATGATCGTGCAGAACGTCTCCACCGAGGGCACCGGCCGGACGGACATCTCGTTCACCCTGCCCAAGACCGACGGGCCGGTCGCGATGAGCGCGCTCAGCAAGATCCAGGAGACGGTCAAGTTCAAGGGCCTGCTCTACGACGACCACGTGGGCAAGGTGTCGCTGATCGGCGCCGGCATGCGCTCCCACCCGGGCGTCGCGGCCGGCTTCTTCGCCGCCCTCGGCGGGGCCGGTGTCAACATCGAGATGATCTCCACCTCGGAGATCCGGGTCTCGGTGGTCTGCCGGGACACCGACCTCGACAAGGCCGTCCGGGCCATCCACGACCAGTTCGAGCTGGGCGGCGACTCCGAGGCCGTGGTCTACGCCGGGACGGGACGGTAGCGCCCGTGCCGGCGCTGCCCACCCTGGCCGTGGTCGGGGCGACCGGTGCCGTCGGCACCGTCATGTGCCAGCTGCTCTCCTCCCGGCGCAACGTCTGGGGCGAGATCCGGCTGCTCGCCTCTGAGCGGTCGGTCGGTCGTACCGTGCGCTGCCGCGGTGAGGAGCTGACCGTCCGGGCGCTCACCCCGGAGGCGTTCGACGGCGTCGACGTGGCCATGTTCGACGTGCCGGATGACGTCTCCGCCGAGTGGGCGCCGGCCGCGGTGGCCCGCGGCGCGGTCGCGGTAGACAACTCCGGCGCCTTCCGGATGGACCGGGACGTCCCGCTGGTCGTCCCCGAGATCAACCCCGAGCAGGCACGTCACCGGCCGAAGGGGATCGTCGCCAACGCGAACTGCACCACCCTCGCGATGATCGTGGCGATCGCCCCGCTGCACCGCGAGTACGGGCTGCGCGAGCTGGTGCTCGCCTCGTACCAGGCGGCGTCCGGGGCCGGGCAGGCCGGGGTGGACGCGCTGCACCAGCAGCTCGGCAAGATCGCCGGGGACCGGGTGCTGGGCTCCCGGCCGGGCGACGTACGGCAGGCCGTCGGCGACGATCTCGGCCCGTTCCCCGCCCCGCTGGCGCTCAACGTGGTGCCCTGGGCCGGGTCCCTCGCCGACGCTGGTTGGTCGTCGGAGGAGATGAAGGTCCGCAACGAGTCCCGCAAGATCCTCGGGCTGCCCGACCTGAAGGTCTCCGCGACCTGCGTACGGGTGCCGGTGGTGACCGGCCACTCGGTGGCGGTGCACGCGGTCTTCGGCACCGAGGTGGACGCGGAGGGCGCCCGCGAGGTGCTGCGCAACGCCCCGGGCGTGATCCTGGTCGACGACCCCGCGGCCGGCGAGTTCCCCATGCCGATCGACGCGGTCGGCACCGACCCGTCCTGGGTCGGCCGGATCCGCCGCGCGCTGGACGACCCCCGCGCCCTGGACCTCTTCGTCACCGGCGACAACCTGCGCAAGGGCGCCGCCCTGAACACCGCGCAGATCGCCGAGCTGCTCGCCAAGGAGATCACCGCCCGCTGACCGGTCGGCCGGGCTGACCGCTTGTCCGGCCGCGCCGGCCGGCCGGGGTGTTCGGCCGTGCCCGCGGCCCCGGGGTGGGTCAGGGCGCGCCCGCGGCCCGGGTGGGTCAGGCCGCGGCGAGGTGGACGGCGTTGCGGCCCCGGCGTTTTACCTGGTAGAGCGCCTGGTCGGCGCGGTGCAGGGTGCGCTCGGCCGGCTCGCCGGGCAGCGGCAGCGCCACGCCCACGCTGATCGTCCGGCCCGTCCGCCGGGCGGCCGCGCTGAGCCGCTCGGCGATCCGCACCGCCTCCTCGGGGCGGCTCACCTCGATCACCGCGACGAACTCGTCGCCGCCGGTGCGGTAGAGCTCGTCGCCGTGCCGCAGCGCCCCCTCCAGCGCCCGGGCCAGGCCGACCAGCAGCCGATCGCCGGCCTGGTGGCCGTACGTATCGTTGACGGTCTTGAAGTCGTCCACGTCGATGGCGAGCAGGGCGGTACGCCCCGGCGTGGCCGCCGCGAGCCGCCGGCCGAACGGGCCGGTGTGCCGCAGCCCGGTGAGCGGGTCGGAGCTGGCCTGCTCGCGCAGCCGGGCGAGGGTGCGCAGCCGGTCCAGCGCCCCCCACGCCTGCCCGGCGAGCAGCTCGATCAGGTTGACGGTGGTCGGGTCCGGCCGCAGCAGCCGCTCGTCGGCGACCAGCAACAGCCCGCCGGAGTCGGGCGGCCCGACCGGCACCGAGACGAGGGTGCGCGCCCCGGCCCGGGCCAGCGGGCGGTACTCGTCGGTGGGCGGGTGCCCCGCCTCGCCCAGCGTGTACGCCGAGCCCTGCCGGTGCGCGCCGGCGATCATCCGCCCGAGCGGGCCGGCGCCGGCGGCGGTCAGCTCGGCCCGGATTCGGCACTCCAGCTCGCCGGGCGTGTCGGTGGGCGCACCGAGCCGCGGCCCCTGCCGGCCGGCCAGCACCAGCACGGCGGCGGAGAGGGTGGACACGTCCCGGGCCGCGCCGATCGCCGCGGTCATCAGATCCCACTCGGTGGGCGCGGAGGTCAGTGCGGTGGCGTGCCGCAGCAGCTTCTCGCTGCGGCTCTCGGCCGGCGGCCCGCCCAGCGCGGTGATCCGCGCCGCCAGCCGCTCGGCGAGGCGGTCGGCGGCGGCCCGCCAGCGGTCCAGCTCGGCCGGCTCGCTCCACTGCAGGTCGAGCACGCCGATCGATTCGCCCGTCGGGCCGCGCAGCGGTACGCAGACCTCGGCGGTCACATCGGGGCGTACCGGCAGGTAGTCGGGGTCGTCGGCGACGGCCGGCACGGTCGCGCCCACGCCGGCGGCGTGCACCCGGCCGACGATGCCGGACTTCGGCGGCACGGTGGAGAAGACCTGCCAGGCACCGGTCGCCGCGACGCAGCGCAGCCGGTCGTGCACCTGCAGCAGGACGGAGATCGTGGCGGGGGCGTACCGGGCGAGGGTGGTCACGGTCCACTGGCAGGCCTCGACGGCGGTCGACGCCATCGGCAGGCGGACCGTGACGTCCCGGACGACTCGCTCGTGATCCACGTCTTTCCTGGTGGGGGAGGCCCGGTCGAGGCCGGGGCTGCGATCAAGGGTAGCTCCGCCGCGCCGACCGCCCGGCCGTTCGTACACATGTTTCATCCACAGGCTGTGGACGGGTCTTCATGCGCACGACATGTTGGGCTGGCCCGAACGTCCGGCGCGGGTCATCCCGCGTATCCATTGATCTGGTCGACTCCACCCGTCGACCGGCGGTAGGGGGAGATGAGAGGCTGTTCCCCGACCGGAGCGGCGCCCCCGATCGCCGCACCCCGATCGACCCCTGTCTCGGCACGGATCAGGGTTTCCGGGCGAACCGTCGCCCGCGAGCGTCCCCCGCCGAACCTCACGAGGAGTTCCATGTCCGTCACCGGGATGCGCAGGGCCGCCATCGGCCTGACCGCACTCGCCACGGCCGCGCTCGGCGCGGTCGCCGTCAACCCGAGCGCGGCTGACGCCGGCCCCAAGCCGGTCGACGTCCAGCTGCTCGCCATCAACGACCTGCACGGCAACCTGGAGCCGCCGTCCGGCTCCAGCGGCACCATCGCCGGCCAGCCGGCCGGTGGCGTCGAGTACCTCGCCACCCAGCTGGCGCAGCTGCGCAAGGACGCCAAGAAGAAGAACACCATCACCGTCGCCGCCGGCGACCTGATCGGCGCCTCGCCGCTGCTGTCCGCCGCGTTCCACGACGAGCCGACCATCGAGTCGCTCAACCTGGCCGGGCTGGACTTCGCCAGCGTCGGCAACCACGAGTTCGACGAGGGCGCGGCCGAGCTGCTGCGGATCCAGAACGGTGGCTGCCACCCGGTCGACGGCTGCGCCGACGGCACCCCGTACAAGGGCGCCGACTTCCAGTACCTGTCGGCCAACGCGTTCAAGACCGCGACCGGCAAGCCGCTGCTGCCGCCGTACGCGGTGAAGAAGGTTCAGGGCGTCAAGGTCGGCTTCATCGGGATGACCCTGGAGGGCACCCCGGAGATCGTCAGCCAGCAGGGCGTCGCCGGCCTCAGCTTCGCCGACGAGGCGGACACCGCCAACAGGTACGCCCGCATCCTGCGCAAGCAGGGCGTGCAGACCATCGTCGTGCTGCTGCACGAGGGTGGCGTGCAGACCACCGGCACCGACATCAACGGCTGCGCCGGCTTCAGCGGCCCGATCGTCGACATCGTCAACCGGATGGACCCGTCCATCGACGCGGTGGTCAGCGGGCACACCCACCAGGCGTACAACTGCGAGGTCAACGGCAAGCTGGTCACCAGCGCCAGCTCCTTCGGCCGCCTGGTCACCGACATCGACCTGAAGATCGACCGGAGGAGCGGTGACGTGCTCAGCGCCACCGCGAACAACGTGGTGGTCAACCGGAACGTCGCCAAGGACCCGGCGCAGAGCGCGCTGATCGACCGGTACAAGACCGCGCTCGGCCCGGTCGCCACCAAGGTCGTCGGCCAGACCACCGCGCCGATCACCCGCGCCCAGGAGACCCTCTTCGGTACGGCGCTGGGCGAGTCCGCGCTCGGCAACGTGATCGCCGACGCGCAGCTGGCCGCCACCGACAACGAGCAGAACGCGGTCGCCGCGTTCATGAACCCCGGCGGCGTCCGGGCCGACCTCGACGCCGGCCCGGTCACCTACGAGGAGGCCTTCACCGTTCAGCCGTTCGCCAACAACCTGGTGACGCTGGACCTGACCGGCGCGCAGGTCTACTGCATGCTGGAGCAGCAGTTCGTCGCCGGCCGGACGCTCTACCCGTCCGCCACCGTCCGCTACACGGTCGACCCGAACGGCAGCACCGGCACCACCGCCGACCCGTGCGGCGGCACCCGGGTGGTCCGCGGCAGCCTGACCCTGGGCGGCACCGCGGTCACCGACGCCGGCACCTACCGGATCACGGTGAACAACTTCCTCGCCGGCGGCGGGGACGGCTTCACCGTCCTCAAGGGCGGCACCAACGCGGTCACCGGCAGCATCGACCTGGACGCGTTCGTGGCGTACCTGACCGCGAACTCGCCGGTCTCCGCCCCGGCGCTGGACCGGATCCGCACCACCGCCGAGGTCCCCGCCGCCTGACGGCAGACCCCGCGCGTCACGGGCCCCGGAGCAGCTGCTCCGGGGCCCGTCCCGTCAGACGTGGGCGGGCCGGGGCTCGGGCGCCTGCGTCGGGCGACCGTCGTGGGCGTGGGTGAGCAGTCTGCCATGCTGGGCCGGTGACCGTGACCTGGCGACACCTGCCCGCACCGGCCCGCGAGATCGCGGCGGCGGCGACCGAGGCGGTGGAGGCCGCGCGGAGCCGCGACGACGAGGCGTACGCCCCGGCGGTGGCCCGGCTCGCCACCGCCGAACGGTCCGGCCTGGTCCTCGGCGCGGTGGTACGGCTGCTGCTGGAGCAGACCCACCCCGACGGGCTGGACGGCGACGACGTCCGGCAGGTGCTGGAACGCTGCGTCCGCTCGGCCGCCGCCTGGCGGCCGGGCGTCGACCCGCACGTGGTGCTGGTGCTGCTGGCCGGTGCGCTCGGCGTCTACGACCCGGGCGACGACGACGCCCCGCCCGGGCCGGCGGCGGTCGCCGCGCACGGGCCGCTGCTCGTCGCCGACCTGCTGCCGGCGGGCGGCCGGCCGTTGGCGCCCTACCTCGATGCGGCGTTCGCCGAGATCGCACGCACCGAGCGGCAGGACTGACCGGTCACGGGCTGGCGGCGAGAAAGACGAACGCGGCGAGCAGCACCAGGTGCACCCCGCCCTGCAGCACGGTGGCCCGGCCCGGCACGACGGTGAGCACCCCGGTGACCGCGGTCAGCGCCAGCAGGCTGAGCTGGGTGCCGCCGAGGCCGAGCAGCAGCGGCCCGTCCAGCCAGATCGAGGCGATCGCGATCGCCGGGATGGTCAGGCCGATGCTGGCCATCGCGGAACCGAGGGCCAGGTTCAGGCTGATCTGCACCCGGCCGCGGCGGGCCGCCCGGGCCGCCGCCAGGGTCTCCGGTAGCAGCACCAGCAGCGCGATGACCACCCCGACGAAGGCCTGCGGCAGGCCGGCGCCGGCCACCCCCGCCTCGATCGCCGGCGACACGGTCTTGGCCAACCCCACCACCGCGACCAGCGAGACGACCAGCAACCCGAGGCTGGCCAGCGCGGTACGTGTCGACGGCGGGTCGGCGTGCCCGTCGCCGTCGGCGTCCGGCGCACCGCCGCCGTCCTCCACCGGGAGGAAGTAGTCCCGGTGTCGACCCGTCTGCACCAGCACGAACAGCCCGTACAGGGCGAGCGAGGCGACCGCCGCGAAGGCCAGCTGGTCGGGGGAGAACTCGGGGCCGGGCCGGCTGGTGGTGAACGTCGGCACCACCAGGCTCAGCGTGGCCAGGGTGGCGACCGTGGCCAGCGCACCGCCGGTGCCCTCCGGGTTGAACTCCGCCACCCCACGACGCAGCGCGCCGAGCAGCAGCGACAACCCGAGGATGCCGTTGCAGGTGATCATGACGGCGGCGAAGACGGTGTCCCGCGCCAGCGCCTGGGTCTTGTCGCCGCCGCTGATCATCAGCGTGACGATCAGCGCCACCTCGATCACGGTGACCGCGACCGCCAGCACCAGTGAGCCGTACGGCTCGCCGACCTTGTGGGCGACCACCTCGGCGTGGTGGACGGCCGCGAGCACCGCGCCGGCCAGGAACACCGCCGCCACGGCCACCACCACGCCCGGCAGGTCGCGACCCCAGGTGAGGACCAGCAGTACGACCGCGAGGACGGGTACGACGAAGGTCCAGTCGGTCAGGCGGGATCGGATCAGCGCGGTCATCTACCAATCCTGCCAGAGGATCGCCCGGACGCCTCGGATCGATCTAACGGGTGGCCGTTCGGTCACTGCCCACCGGCTGCGCCCGTGGATAGGATTCGGCGGCCTGACATTGAAGATCACGGGGGTTGTCGATGGTGGCTGGACGAACGTTCGCGCGTGTCGCGGCGGTGCCGCTGCTCGGTTTCGGGGTCCTGGTCTGTCCGACGTCGCCCGCCGGGGCGGCCGGACCCGCCGAACCGCCGGCCGCCGCGCCGGCGTCGGTGGCCGCCGCGTCCCTGCCGGAGCTGCACGTGAGCAGCGGCACCTGCACGTCGGCCGGCGACGGCAGCCCCGGCGCCCCGTTCTGCACCATCTCGGCGGCGGCCACGGTGGCGCAGCCCGGGCAGACCGTGCTGGTGCGACCCGGCAACTACCCGGAGTCGGTCCGGCTGACCCGCTCGGGCACCGCGGACGCGCCGATCACCTTCCGGGCGGTGAACGGACCGGACCTCGCCGCCATGGCGAGGGTGGGCAGGCCGCGCGGCGGCACCGGGACCGAGAACGCGTTCACCCTCACCGGCGTGCACGACGTGGTGATCGAAGGGTTCAACGTCGGGGGACAGGAGCGGGCCGAGGGCATCCTCGTCGACCGCTCGTCCCGGATCACGCTCGACTCCCTGATCGCCTTTGGGTGGGATACGACCCCGGCCGTGCGCGTCGGTGGGGGATCCGTGGACGTCACCGTGAGTCGGACCGAGTTCTTCCACCAGGGCGGACTGGTGGTCAACGGCGGCGCGACGGGAGTGGTAGTCACCGCGAACACCTTCCGGCAGAACGGGCTCTTCGTCCAGGACGGCCCGGGCACCAGAATCGTCGGCAACACCTTCCGCACCGAGTGCACCCAGGCGGTGGACATCATCGGCACCTCACCCGGGGCCGTCGTCCGCAACAACATCGTCCAGACCGCCTCCGGCCCGGAACTCGACCCGTCCGACTGCGGCGTCATCGACGACGCGACGGGCATCGCGGTGTCCGCGCAGAGCACGCCGGGAACCGTCGCCGACTACAACCTCATCGACCCGTCGAGCGGCGCGGCGCTGTACCGCTGGGCCGGGGTGGAGCACCGGGATCTCGCCGCGTTCGTCTCCGCCACCGGGCAGGGTGGCCACGACATCGCCGCCAATCCCCGACTCGTCGAGACGGTCTGGAACCCCAGCACTCGGGGCTACTACGTGCCGGACTCCGCCTCACCGGCCATCGACTCGGCCGACCCCACCGCCGTCGGCGCCTCCCGCACGGACATGCTGGGCAACCCGCACACGGACCACCCGGACGTGGCGAACTCCGGCGCCAGCTACCACGATCGCGGTGCGGTCGAGGTTCAGGGACCGGTGACGGTGAAGCAGACCCCGGCCCACCGCACGGTGGGCGGCACCTCCACCGACGTCGCGGTCGGCCTGACCGTGACCCCCCGGTGGACGACGGACGGGCCGATCGGGACGGTTGCCCGGAGGTGGAGTGACGAGTCGTACTGGCAGGTCGGTCCGCCCGGCAACGCGGAGCACCAGTTCCGGCGGGCGGGCAAGGTCTGCGAGACCCACGAGATGAGCCTGAACGGCTTCCGTCGGCCGTCCGGTATCACCCGGACCGAGACCTGCACGGTCGTCGGTGCCACCTACACCGCACTGTCACCGATGCGCGTGCTCGACACCCGGGCCGCGATCGGCGTCGGCGGCACGACGCCCGTGCCGGCGAACTCCGAGATCGTGCTGTCCCTGCCCCAGGTGGGCGGGGTGCCGGCCGCCGACATCACCGCGGTGGTGCTGAACCTCACGGTGACCGGGCCGACAACGGCCGGCTTCCTGCGGGTCTGGCCCGACGGCGCCGCGTTGCCGGACGTCTCCAACCTCAACTTCGTGGCCGGTGAGACGGTGCCCAACCTGGTCACCGTGCCGACGTCGAACGGCCGGCTGCGGATCCGCAACACCGGCGGCGGCACCGCACACGTGGTCGCCGACCTGCAAGGCTTCTACGCCACCGGCGGGTCGGGATTCCGGGCGGTGACCCCGAGCAGGGTGCTGGACACCCGCGGCGCCGGGCAGACCGCCTTCCCCGCCAACGTCTCCCGGACGCTCGACCTGACCGGCCGCGTCCCGGCGGGAACGCGAGCAGCCGTCCTCAACGTCACGGTGACCCGGCCGACGGCCAGTGGTGTGCTGAAGGTCTATCCGGCCGGCTCGGCGGTGCCGACCGCCTCCAGCCTGAACTTCGTGGCCGGCCAGACCATCCCCAACCTGGTCATCGTGCCGGTGGTGAACGGCCGGGTGGCCATCCACAACCAGAGCGCCGGCAGCACGCACCTGGTGGTCGACCTCGCCGGCTGGTTCGGCCCGGCCGCTTCGGACTCGTTCGTGCCGTACGGGCCGGAGCGGATTCAGGACACCAGGGCCGGGGGCCAGCCGATGGGCCCGTGGACCCACTACGGGCTGCTGCCCCGCTACCTCCACCTGGGCCTGTCGGCTGCGGCGAAGCCGAGCGCGGTGGTGGCGAACGTGACCGTCACCGGGCCGACCGCGGCGGGTGTGCTGAACCTCCGCCCCAACGGCGCGGACGTGCCGACCGCCTCGAACCTCAACTTCGTCGCGGGCGAGACCGCCACGAACCTGGTGATGGTAGGAGTCGGAGAGGGCGACCAGGCGGTCATCCACAACGGCAGCTCCGGCCGGACGCACGTGATCGTCGACCAGTCGGGCTATTTCATTCCGCCTGCCTCCTGACACCTCGTACGCCCGGAGCCGGCGTCTCCCGCGACCAGCGGGCGGCGCCGGCTCCGGCCGTTTTCGGTTGAGTCGGCCGACGCGGGGTACGGATTCCTCGACGATGGCAGATCCCTCCGCTCGGAGGTTCGACCGGAACGAGGAGGATTGTCGTGACCACCAAGGTCGACAAGTCGATCGAAGTTGGCGTGCCGGTGAGCACCGCCTACAACCAGTGGACGCAGTTCGAGCAGTTCCCCCAGTTCATGGGCGGTGTCGAGGAGGTGCGCCAGCTCGACGACCAGCGGCTGCACTGGGTCGCCCAGATCGCCGGGGTCAAGCGCGAGTGGGACGCCCGGGTGCTGGAGCAGGTGCCCGACCAGAAGGTGGCCTGGGCGGCCACCGAGGGCGCCACGAACGCCGGTGCGGTCTACTTCCAGCCCGTCGGCGCCGACCGCACGATGGTCCGGCTGCACCTGGAGTACGAGCCGGAGGGCCTGGTCGAGAAGGCCGGCGACAAGTTGAACATCATCGAGAAGCAGGCCGAGTCGGACCTGGATAAGTTCAAGAGCTTCATCGAGTCCCGGGGCGTCGAGAGCGGCGCCTGGCGCGGCTCCGTCGGTGCGGGGCACGGGGTCGGCACCCCGGGGGTGGAGCACGCCGCCGCCGCGACCGCCGCTGCCGCCGGGGCCAAGCACCGCTCCGGCGACGACGACCGCACCGACGGCACCACCGAGACGGAGTACGTGGTGACCGAGGTGGTCCCCGAGCCGTGTACCGAGCCGTACCCGGGCGGGTCGGTCAGCGAGCCGAACCGACCGCTCTAGACGTACCTCGTCCGCGGGCCCGGCCACCGACTCGTCGGCGGCCGGGCCCGCGTGCGTCGCCCGCCGCGGCCTTAACCGAAACCAATGGTTCTCTTAGCGACACCACTGAATGTCCCGCCGTACGGTCAGGCGGTCATATCCACTCGGGACACGGGGCCCAGGAGGACATCCAGTGGTCAAACGCACACTCGCCCGGTTCGTCGTCGCGTGCACGGGGGTGGTCGCGCTGCTCGCCACGGGGGCGACCGCCGCGCACGCCGCCGCGCCGGCCAACGACGACTTCGCCACCGCCACGGTGGTGACCAGCCTTCCCTACACCACGACCATCGACACCAGCGACGCCACCTCGGACGGGACCGACCCGACCGAATGCTTCAACAACGGCTCGGTGTGGTTCCGCTACACGCCGAGCGCCGACGCCCGGATCCGGGTCGACACCACCGCCAGTGACTACCGGGCAGTGGTGTCCGCGTGGACCGGGGAGCAGGGTGCGCTGGCTCCGGAGGGCTGCACCGACTACCGCAAGGGCGCGCTCGACCTGCGGGTCACGGCGGGTACGACATACTACCTCATGGTCGGCCTGTGCTGCGGCAACGGCGCCGACGGTGGCGGTTCGCTGAACCTCTCCGTCACTGAGGTCGTGCCGCCGGTAAACGACGCGTTCGACGACGCGTCGACCGTGGCCGCACTGCCGTACGAGAACCGGCAGGACTTCGCCGCGGCCACCGCACAGGCCGGCGAGCCGACCTCCTGCTTCGCCTCGGGGCACACCGTCTGGTACGCGTACACGCCCACCACCACCCGTACGCTGACCGCCCGCACCGCGCCGGACGGCCTGGGCGTGGCGGTGTACACCGGAACCGCGTTGGGCGGCCTGACGCAGGTCGCCTGCCGTGGGTTGTTCGGCTCCGGCCCGGTCTCCTTCGAGGCCCGGGCCGGCACCACCTACCTGTTCCAGGTCGGGTCCTACTACGACGACCCAGCCACCTTCCAGCTGGACGTGGCGCCGAATCCGGAGGTCGACTTCTTCGTCCCGTTGACCGATCCGAACACGTTCGACAGCAATCCCTTCTACCCCTCGGTAAGCGACCCGGCCGGCCTCGGGGTCACCTCCTTCGCCTGGGATTTCGGCGACGGGACGACCTCCACCGGCCAGTACCCGAACCACCGGTTCACCGCGGACGGCGACTACACCGTCAAGCTGACGGCGGGGACCCCCGACGGGCGGAGCGCGTCAGCCTCGCACACGGTCGCGGTCCGTACCCACGACGTGGCGATCGTCCGGCTGAAGGCGCCGAGCAGCGCCAAGGTCGGGCAGACGGTCAAGGTGCAGGTGGAGCTGCGGAACACCCGGTATCCGGAGGACGTCGAGGTGCAGCTCTCTCGAAGTGATCGGTTCGGCTTCACCCCGGTCGACCTGTCCCGGAAGTTGGTTCCGGTCCTGACGGGTGGCAAGACCACGGTCTTCACCTTCAACTACACCATCACCGAGGAGGACCGGGCGCTCGGCAAGGTCTCCTTCTCGGCGCGGGCGGCCCTGGTGGGGAAGCGGGACGCGCTGCCGGCGGACAACGAACTGATCTCCACCCCGGTCCGGATCAGCTGACCATCGGCCGGCGCCCCTGGATCAGCGACCCCGGGGCGCCGGCCGGGCAGCTCGGTGACAGATCGAAACGGCGAAGGCCCCTCCGTGGAGGGGCCTTCGCCGTGCTCTTACCTCTGGTCGGGGTGGCCGGATTCGAACCGACGACCTCTTCGTCCCGAACGAAGCGCGCTACCAAGCTGCGCCACACCCCGAGGCGTGCCGACAAATAGTAGCCCACCCGCCCCGAAGGTCAAACTCGGTACCCCCGAGGGTCGGGGTCAGCGGGGGATGAGGGTCAGCACGCTCGCCTCGGGTGGGCAGGCGAACCGGATCGGGGCGGTGGGGTGGGTGCCCAGGCCGGCGGAGACGTGCAGCCAGGCGTCCGACCCGCGCCAGCGGTGCAGGCCCTTCGCCATCGACCGGGGCAGCCCGCAGTTGGTCACCAGCGCCCCGTAGCCCGGCACGCAGACCTGGCCGCCGTGGGTGTGCCCGGCGAGCAGGAGGCCGAAGCCGTCCGCCGTCATCTGGTCGAGCAGGGCCGGCTCCGGCGAGTGGGTCAGCGCGATGGCCAGCTCGGCCGCGGGGGCGACCGGGCCGGCCACCGCGGCGTAGTCGTCCCGTTCGATGTGCGGGTCGTCCACGCCGACCAGCTCCACCATTCGGCCGCCCGCCTTGATCGAGGTGCGGGCGTTGTTCAGGTCTGCCCAGCCGGCCCCGGTGAAGACGTCGCGCAGCTCCTCGTACGGCAGCTCGGCGCCCTCGGTGTACTCCCGGTCGGGCAGGAAGTAGGTGAAGGGGCTCTTCCAGACCGGCCCGGTGTAGTCGTTCGAGCCGAAGACGAATGCGCCCGGGAAGTCGAGCAGCGGTTGCAGGGCCCGCAGCACGCCGGGAACGGCCGCCGGGTGGGCCATGTTGTCCCCGGTGACCACGACCAGGTCGGGATCGAGGGCGGCCAGCGAGGCCACCCACTGCTGCTTGCGGCGCTGATCCGGGGTCATGTGCAGGTCGGACAGGTGCAGCACGCGCAGCGGTTCGGTGTCGGCCGGCAGCACCGGCACGTCGTACCGGCGGAGGGTGAACATGTTGCGCTCGACGAGCGACGCGTACGCCAGCGTGGCGGCGCCCGCGGCGACGGTTCCGGCGCCGAGTCGGAATAGTGTGCGCTTTCGCATGCCGTTCAGGGTAGTTTGA
Organism: Micromonospora sp. NPDC000089; assembly: GCF_042899365.1. Lineage (NCBI taxonomy): Bacteria > Bacillati > Actinomycetota > Actinomycetes > Micromonosporales > Micromonosporaceae > Micromonospora > Micromonospora sp. NPDC000089. Next base: position 266,154 of record NZ_JBIAZT010000007.1, on the reverse strand, counting down.
CCGTCCATGAGCACGCTGAAGGACCGCCTCACCGCCGACATGCGCGCCGCACTCAAGGCGCGCGACGAGCTGACCACCTCCACCCTGCGGATGGCCCTGGCCGCCGTGGGAAATGCCGAGGTGGCCGGCAAGGTCAAGCGCGAGCTCACCGACGACGAGGTGCTCGCGGTGCTGACCAAGGAGGCCAAGAAGCGACGCGAGGCCGCCACCGCCTTCGCCGACGCCGGCCGGGCCGAGCAGGCCAGCAAGGAGACCGCCGAGGGCGAGGTGCTGGAGCGATACCTGCCGAAGCAGCTCTCCGACGTCGAGCTGACCGAGCTGGTCTCGGGGGCGCTGGCCGCGGGCGGCTTCACCGGCAAGGCCCAGATGGGCCCGGCCATGAAGGCGGCCCAGGCCGCGGTGGCCGGCCGGGCCGAGGGCGGTCGGGTCGCCGCCGAGGTACGCCGGCAGCTCGGCCTCTAACCTCCTCCGGTACGAGAAACGGGCGGGCACCCCGTTGAGGGGTACCCGCCCGCTTCTGTGTACTTGGTCAGCCGCGCGGCCGGCCCGGGGGGCGTCCCGGCCCCGGCGGCGGCACGATGCCGCCGGGGGTGACGACCGGCCCGCCGGCCGGCGCAGGCGGTGCGGCGGGGCCGCTGCTGATCTCGAGGGTCACCACGCCGCCCTTGATGGTCCGGCCGTTCGGGCTGGTGCTGGCGACCGAGCCGGCGGCGCAGTCCGACGGCACCCGGTTGCCGGAGACGGCCACGTCGAAGCCGGCTCCCTTGATCTCGGCCCTGGCGGCGTCGACCGACTGGCAGCTCACGCGAGGGATGGCGCGCTGGTCACCCTCTATGATCTTGCCGTTCGGCGGGGTGAAGTCGATCCGCTCCTTGCCCTTCATGGCATCCCGCAGGGTCTCGTAGACCGCCGGGTTGATGCCGTTCTTGACGTCGTGGCCCATCTTCTGGTTGGTCTGCGGCCAGTCCGGGTCGGCCATGATGCCGGCCACCGCGTACTGCTTGGTCATCGCGACCAGCGCGGACGTCTTGTCCAGGTCGGTGGTGCCGGACTTGCCGGCCACCGGCGCGTTGACGATGCCGCGGACGTTGCGTGCGGTGGCGCCCTTGCACTGGGAGGTCTTGGACTTGTCGCCGACCGGGCAGCGGGCGGCGTCCACCGCGGCCCGGGCCACCTCGACGCCGATCCGCTGCTCGCAGCGCGGGTTTGCCACGTCGAGCTTCTTGCCCTCCGGGTCCTTGATCTCCTGGACCGGGATCGGCTCGCAGTACTTGCCGTCCGCGGCGAGGGTGGCGTACGCGTTGGCCAGCTCCAGCGGGGTGGTGGAGGAGACGCCCAGGGTGAACGCGCCCCACTGGTTGGCGCCCCTCTCCAGGTCCAGGTCGCCCTGGGCCCGGAAGGTGATGCCCAACTTCTTCGCGGCCTTCACCACGTTCTCCGCGCCGACCTGCTGCTCCAGCGGCACGAAGTAGGTGTTGACCGAGTTGCCGAACGCGGTCCACATGTTGTGCACGCCGGTCATGCTCTTCGACGCGTTCTTCGGGCAGTAGAAGTGCGTGCCCGGGCAGGCGGCCGGCGAGTTCTGCTCGACGATGTAGTTCGACTTGAAGACCTCGGGCGAGTTGATCGTGTAGCTGAGCGGGACGCCCTTCTCCAGCGCGGCCACCATGGTGAACATCTTGAACGTCGAGCCGGCTTGGTAGCCGGTGATGTCCTGACCGCCGCTGAGCAGCGGATTCACCGTATTCGGGTAGTTGGCCCGGATCTTCGCCTTGGCCTTGGTCGGGTTGCTGGAGAGCGGGTTCTGCGGCTTCTGCGGGTTGTCGATCTTGAAGTTCCGGTTGACCGCGAGCGCCCGGACCCGGCCGGTTCCCGGCTCGATCGCGGCGACCATCCGGGCCGCCTTGCTGTTCACCCCGAGGTTCCGCCGGACGGCGGCGTCGGCGCCGTTCTGGGCCTGGGCGTCGAGGCTGGTGACGATGGTGTAGCCGCCGCTCTTGAGGCGTCGTTCCCGGTCGTAGGTGGTCGAGCCGAAGGTCTCCTGGGACATCCACCAGCGGTAGAAGTAGTCGCAGAAGAACCCCCAGTTACGCTGGTTCGTCGCGACGCAGCCGTTCGGGGTGCGCTTGTCCTTGACCACCATCTTGGTGGCCTTGCCCGCGTCGGCCTGCTGCTGGGTGATCGCCCCGGTGGTGACCATGTTCTGCAGCACGTAGTTGCGCCGGTCGAACGCCAGGGTGCGGCCGCTGCGGGTGGTCGGGTCGTTCTGCGACGGCGCCTTCACCATCCCGGCCAGCAAAGCGGCCTCCTCCAGCTTCAGCTTGCTCGGCGGCTTACCGAAGTAGACCTGACTGGCGGCGAAGATGCCGTACGCCCCGTTGCCGAACGCGGCGAGGTTCAGGTAACGCTCCAGGATCTCGTCCTTGGAGAACTCCTTGTCGATCTGCAACGCGTACCGCATCTCCCGCAGCTTCCGGGCGCTGGTGTCCTCCGTCGCGGCGACCACGTCCGCCGGATGGGTCGCCGAGTACGCGATACCCAACCGCACGTACTGCATCGTCAGCGTCGACGCGCCCTGCTGACCGTTCGCCCCACCGGACTGGTTGTTCACGAACGCCCGGGCGATGCCGTTGAGGTCGACCCCGTTGTGCTTGTAGAAGTCGTGGTCCTCCGCGGCGACGATCGCCTGCCGCATCACCGGAGCGACGTCGGCGAGCTTCACGTCCCGCCGGTTCTCGTCGTACATCGTCGCCAACGGCGTCTTACCGTCCGACGCCAACAGGTAGCTGATCTGCGGCGCCCGCGCCACCGTCAGCTCCTTCGGCAGCGCACCGAACGTCTCCGCCCCGGCCTTCGCCGCCAAGCCCGACATCGCCACCGCGGGGAAGGCCGCCGCCGCGACCACCACCCCGGCCAGAAGGCCACAGATCAGCAGCGATGCGGCGTTGGTGAAGACATTGTGGTCACGTTTCCGCATCCAGGTCACCTCGACAGGGTACGCGAGTAGGGAACGAGGGGCGCTGGGGCGTTCTTTCCCCATTTCCTGCGCGCGCCGACCTCGTTGTGCTAAACGCACGACCCCCGGTGTGTGGTTGCGTGTGACCTGGCGCCGAGTCTCCTCCGATCGTGGAGGCGTCGCGGCGTTTTCACGTACCTCGGCCGGGTAAGCGGCGCGCGAACGCCCGGGAAGCCGGGACTGTCCGGAATGATGGATTTCGCCGACAACGTTGCGTAATCGTGCGACTACAGAGCATGATGGTTGCGGCGACCACGCCACACGTCGTCCGTGCCTCCTTGGGGAAGGAGCGGCCGGACGACCGGGGGGATCGACGGCCGGTCGCACGAGTCGGTAGGTACTGCAAGGGGGGACGTGTACACATGGGCATGATCACTGACTGGCCGTCGCTGGCGGCATGTCAGAACGGGGACCCGGACGCGTTGTTCGTACAGGGCGCCGAACAGAACGTGGCGAAGAGGATCTGCCGGAGTTGCCCAGTTCGGTACGAGTGCCTGGCCGACGCGCTCGACAACCGGATCGAGTTCGGGGTGTGGGGCGGCATGACCGAGCGGGAGCGGCGGGCGCTACTGCGCCGACACCCGCAGGTGACCAGCTGGCGGAAGATGTTCGAGGCCGCGATGAAGAAGAACGAGAAGGACCGGGCGGCCGGCAAGGATAAGATCCTGGTCACCGCCGCCGCCGGCTGACGCCGGTCACGGCAGGCTGATCGCCGCGCCGATCGTTCGCAGCCCGTCGACGTCGTGCACGTCGGCGGGTTGCGCCGTGACCGACGCCGCCGGCACCGCCGGGAAGGCCTCGGTGAACCGGGCGGCCACCTCCCGCTCCCGGATCGCCTGCTGGGCCAGCGCGGCGTGCGCCCGCAGCACCTCGACCGTCGCGTCGTGGCCGCCGAGCGCCGCCAGCCGCTGCGCGGCGGCGAGGCTCTCCGCCGGCGCCAGCGACTCCACCGTCGGCCGGTGCACCCGGTTGAGCACCAGGCCGGCCAGCGGCATCCGCTCCTCCCCGAGCCGCCCGGCGAAGTAGGCCGCCTCCCGGACCGCGTCCGGCTCCGGGGCCGCGACCAGCAGGAAGGCCGTCTCCTGCGCCTGCAGGATCCGGTACGTCTGCTCGGCCCGCTGCCGGAAGCCGCCGAACATCGAGTCGAGCGCGGCCACGAAGCCGGACAGGTCGGTGAGCAGCTGGGCGCCGAGCACCTTCTGCACCACCTTGGAGAACATCCCGAAGCTGGCGGTCACCAGGCTGAACATGCTCCGCCCGCCGGTCCGCGCCGGGGCCAGCAGCAGCCGCAGCATCCGCCCGTCGAGGAAGCGGGAGAGCCGGGCCGGGGCGTCCAGGAAGTCCAGCGCGGAGCGCGACGGCGGGGTGTCCACCACGATCAGGTCCCACTCGCCGCGGGCGTGCAGCTGGCCCAGCTTCTCCATCGCCATGTATTCCTGTGTGCCGGCGAAGGTGGAGCTCATCGCCTGGTAGAACGGGTTGGCGAAGATCTCCGCTGCCTTCGCCGGGTCGGTGTGCTGCAGCACCACGTCGTCGAAGGTGCGCTTCATGTCCAGCATCATGGCGTGCAGCTCGCCGCCGCTGACCTCGACGTCGATCCCCTTGACCTGGCGGGGGGTGTTGTCCAGCTCGGTCAGGCCGAGCGACTGGGCCAGCCGGCGGGCCGGGTCGATGGTGAGCACCACCGTCCGCCGGCCGTGCTGCTCGGCCGCGCGCAGGGCGAGCGCCGCCGCGGTGGTCGTCTTGCCCACCCCGCCGGCCCCGCAGCACACGACGATCCGCACGCCCGGGTCGGCGAGGATCCGGTCGACGTCCAGCCGCGGCGCCGCGTTGTCGGAAGGCACTCTTCGAGCGTATCGGGCCGGTGCGGTCCGCGCGGCGGAGCCGAGCTCAGGTGTGAGTCAATCGGCCCGGCGAAGGGTCTCGGCCAGCTGGTCCAGCCCGGCCCGGTCAACCCCGTCGGGCAGCAGCGGCAGCTCGGTCATCGGCAGGCCGAGGTCCACCAGGTCGGTGCGGAGCGAATCCTCCAGCTCCCGGCGCACCTGCTGGTCCCGCGCCTCCGCGGCCAGGCCCGCCACGGTGGCCGGGTCGGTCGGCAGCCCGGCGGCGCGCAGCCCGCCCGCCAGCTCCTCCCGGGTCAGCTCGCGCCCGGGCGGCAGCGCCGGTCGGGCCGCGTTGACGATCACCCGGCCGACCGGGAAGCCCAGCTGGGTCAGGTCGGTGATCGCGTCGACCGTCTCCTGGACCGGCATCTCCTCCAGCAGGGTCACCACGTGCACCGCGGTCATCGGGGAGCGCAGCAGCGCCGAGACCCCCTCGCTCTGGGTCTTGATCGGCCCGACCCTGGTCAGCCGGGCGGTCTCCGCGGTGACGTTGAGGAAGCGCCCGATCCGCCCGGTCGGCGGCGCGTCCAGCACCACCGCGTCGTACGCCCGGCGCTGCCCGGCGGTGCGGGTGGTGGCCTCCTTCACCTTGCCGGTGAGCAGCACGTCGCGCAGCCCCGGGGCGATGGTGGTGGCGAAGTCGATGGCGCCGACCTTGCGCAGCGCCCGGCCGGCCGCGCCCAACTTGTAGAACATGTCGAGGTACTCCAGCAGCGCCTCCTCGGCGTCCACCGCCAGGGCGCGCACCTCGCCGCCGCCGGGGGCGTCGGTGAGGTGCCGCTCCTCGTAGGGCAGCGGATCGGTGCCGAACAGCTGGGCGATGCCCTGCCGGCCCTCGACCTCGACCAGCAGGGTGCGCCGGCCGCCGTGGGCCAGCGCCAGCGCCAGCGCCGCCGCGACGGTGCTCTTGCCGGTGCCGCCCTTGCCGGTCACCACGTGCAGGCGGGACGGCCATCCGGTCCCGGCCGGATCCGTCGACCGCTCAGCTGCTCGCACCCGTCGAGCCTATCCACCCGGCGAGGTCAGGCCACCTCGCAGACCCACCAACCCGTCTTCCGTACCACGGTGAAGCGCAACGCCTGCTCGGCGACCTTCTCGTCCGCGGTGGTCACGGTGAGCTTGGTGGTGACGGTGGCCCGGTCGCCGGTCTGGTTGTCCACCTTCGGGCTGGACCAGCGGAACCGCGGGCCCGGATAGTCGGCGGAGTACCTGTTCACCTCGGCCACCTTCGCGTCCAGCTGCTGCTGGTCCCGGGCCGCCGAGCAGACCAGGGTGGCCGCCCTGCGGGCGTCCCGGTCCCGGTAGACCGCGGTGAGGAAGTTGTCCACCGCCACCGCCGGCTCCTTCGCGCCCTCGCCGCTCTCAGTGTCCCGCAGCGCGAGGAACGCGGCCGTGCCACCGCCGCCGCAGAGGAGGATGGCGGCGACCAGCACCAGCGAGGCGATCAGCAGGTTCCGGCGCCGGGGGGTGCCCGGCGCCTGGTAGGCGGGGTAGCTCGGGGGCGGGGGCGGGATGGCGCCCGGGTTCGGTGCGGACGGGGCCGGCTCCGGCCGGGAGGCCGGCGTACCCGGCGATCCGCTCGCGCCAGCGGTCGGCGGTTGGGTCATGTGGCCCCCCGGGGGATGGGGCGTCCTCGCCGCCCGTGGCGAGGACGCGGCTTCACCGCACGACGGGCGACCCGATCGCCCGTACGACGCAGAAGGGTAGCGGTCGATGGGCACCCCGTGTCCAACCGCTCACGACCTGCTGTGCCGCGCCGTCGCCTTTCGGACCAGTCATGTGTCGCATATGTGACTCGGGGTGATCGGGCGTGCGCGTCCCGTTGCCGCCCTCCGGGCACTGGTCCTACGTTCGTCCCGGTGGGAGGAGCGGGTCGGGCGGCGGGTCCGGCCCGACCGGCGGTCAGTCAGGCACGAAGCCCGGAGGCAGCGCATGCGCGACGCGGAGAACATCGTCCGAGCCCAGTTCCCGCCGGACGACCGGCGCGCCCGCTCGGGGCCGGGCCGGGGCGGCCCGCTCGGCGCCATGCCGGTGAACGAGCGGTCCTACGGCCGGTACGCCGAACCCGCCGACACCCTCCGCGCGCCCGGCCGCGGCGAGCGCGGCCGGGACGAGGAGGAGACCGGCTACGTCATCCACCTGCCGATCCGGGTGGCCGACCTGTCCTCGGCCACCGCGCTGGCCGGCACCGTGGCCACCTCGCTCGGCTTCCTGGTCGAGCTGGACGCCGGCGAGACCACCGTCTCCACCGCCGACGACCAGAACAACCGGCACCGGGTCTTCTGCGACCTGCCGCTGCCGGACCGGTCCCGCTGCCCCCAGCCGTACGACCACGAGGGGCCGTGCGGCGAGGCGCCGGCCGCCCCGGAGCAGCGTCCCGTGCCCCGGCCGTGGCCCGGACCGTAGGCTGTCCGCGACAGCAGTCCGCACGCAGGCAAGGGAGCCTTCCACCGATGCAGAAGTGGGAATACGCCACGGTCCCGCTGCTGGTCCACGCGACCAAGCAGATCCTCGACAACTGGGGTGAGGACGGCTGGGAGCTGGTGGCCGTCATCCCCGGCCCGAACCCGGACCAGCTGGTCGCCTACCTGAAGCGTCCGAAGGGCTGAAGGGCCGTGAGCGCGAGGAGTGAGCCGGGTTTGCGAGCCCCGCAGTCGCGAACGAAGAGCGGGCCCGTGAGCGCGAGGAGTGAGCCGGGTTTGCGAGCCCCGCAGTCGCGAATGAAGGTGGGCGCATGAGCAACGGACCCCACGCGAAGCTCGCCGAGCTGGGCCTCGAGCTGCCCGAGGTGGTGCCGCCGGTGGCCAGTTACGTCCCGGCCGTGCAGTCGGGCCAGCACGTCTACGTCTCCGGTCAGCTGCCGATGGCCGAGGGCAAGCTGCTGGCCACCGGCAAGGTCGGCGCCGGCGTCTCCGCCGACCAGGCCAAGGACCTCGCCGAGCGGTGCGCGCTGAACGCCCTCGCGGCGGTCGACTCGCTGGTCGGCCTGGAGAACGTCGTCAAGATCGTGAAGCTGACCGGCTTCGTGGCCAGCGCCCCCGGCTTCACCGGCCAGCCCGGCGTGATCAACGGCGCCTCCGACCTGTTCGGCGCGGTCTTCGGCGAGGCCGGCCGGCACGCCCGCTCCGCAGTCGGCGTCGCCGAGCTCCCCCTCGACGCCCCCGTCGAGGTCGAGGTCATCATCGAGGTCGCCTGACCCACACCCTCCGTCCCCGCGATCTTGCAGTTGCTGCCCGGGCGAAAGCCGCGAAGCAGCACGAATCAGGGTCGGAAAGTGCAAGATCGCGGGGGATGGCGGGCGGGGTCGTACGATCTCAGCCATGACCGGGCGTGTGACGGGGGCGGCAGGGGCACTCGTCGACGAGCTGCCCTCCTGGGTGACGCTGCTGCGTGCGCCCAATCCGGGGCCGATGACGCTGGACGGCACCAACACCTGGGTGCTGAGAGGCGCCCCGGGGGAGCCGGCCGTGGTGGTCGATCCCGGGCCGGCCGACGAGGGGCACCTGGCCCGGATCGCGGCGCACGGGCCGGTCGGGTTCGTGCTGATCACCCACGGGCACCCGGACCACACCGAGGGCGCGCCCCGGCTCAGTGAGCTGCTCGGCGGCGCGCACGTGCTCGCCGTCGACCCGGCGCACACCATCGGCGGTGAGCCGCTGACCGAGCCCGGTGAGCACCTCGGCGGCTTCGGCCTGGAGATCAGGCTGCTCGACACCCCCGGGCACACCGCCGACTCGGTCTGCTTCCTCGTCGAGCACGGCGACGAGCGGGTCGTGCTCACCGGCGACACCATCCTCGGCCGGGGGACCACCGTGGTCGCCCACCCGGACGGCCACCTCGGGGACTACCTGACCAGCCTCGAGCTGCTCGGCACGTACACCGGGATCCCGGCGCTGCCCGGGCACGGCCCGGCGCTCGCCGACTGCGGCGCCGCCGCCGAGTTCTACCTGGCCCACCGCCGTGCCCGGCTCGACCAGGTCCGGGCCGCGGTGGCCGCGGGCGCGACCACCGCGCCCGAGGTGGTCGCCCGGGTGTACGCGGACGTCGACCGGTCGCTGTGGTGGGCCGCCGAGTGGTCGGTGCGGGCCCAGCTGGAGTACCTCGGCGTCGACCCCGGGGAATCCGGCGCCGGGGGTGCGCGGTTGGAGCAGCCGTGACCTGCCCCGTGTGTGGCACCGTCGCGGTGCCCGGCGCCCGGTTCTGCCACAACTGCGGCGCCGCGCTGCCGGCCGCGGCGACCCTGCCCGCCGCCGAGCGGCGGGTGGTCACCGTGCTCTTCGGCGACCTGTCCGACTTCACCTCCTGGTCGGAGGACCTCGACCCGGAGCGGGTCGGCGCGGTCACCGACCGGGTGCTCGCCGCGCTCGCCGGCGCGGTCAAGACCTTCGGCGGGCACGTCGACAAGCTCACCGGCGACGGCATCATGGCGGTCTTCGGCGCGCCGGTCGCCCACGAGGACGACGCCGAGCGGGCCGTCCGGGCGGCGCTGTCCATGCAGCGCGCGGTCCGCCGGGTGCTGGACGACGAGCGCGGCGGCGGCGCCCCGCTCGGCCTGCGGGTCGGGCTGAACACGGGCGACGTGATCGCCGGCATCCAGGCGGCCATCGAGTACACGGTCATCGGGGACACGGTGAACACCGCCGCCCGACTCGCCGACGCCGCCGCCGTGGGTGCGGTCTACGCCGGCGCGCGCACCGCCGCGGCCACCCGGCACGTCGCCTCCTGGCGGGCGCTGCGCCCGTTACGGCTCAAGGGCAAGCGCGAGCCGGTCGAGGCGTACGAGCTGCTGGGTCTGCTGGACGCGCCGGGCACCCGATCCGGCCTCGGCGACGAGGCGCCGTTCGTCGGGCGGGAGACCGAGATCGGCCGGATCGCCGGCCGGCTCGCCGAGGTGATCGACCGGGGCGAGCCCCGGGTGCTGCTGATGACCGCCGAGGCGGGGATCGGCAAGTCCCGGTTCGCAGCCGAGGTGGAACGCCTCGCCGCCGGCTACGACGTCGGCGCCGGCCGGTACGCGGCCCACAGCGGGGCCCGGGTGCTGTCGGTCCGCTGCGCCGCGTTCGGCGAGCGTCGCCGGCTGGCCCCGCTGGCCGACCTGGTCCGGGCGGCGGTCGGCCTGCCCAACGACCCGGCCACCGCGCTCACCCGGCCGGCCGTCGAGGAACGGCTGCGCCGGCTCGGCCAGCGGCTCGGCCGGCTGCGCACCGACCCGGCGCCGATCGCCGCCGAGCAGCTGCTCGCCCTGCTGGGCTACGCCGAGCTGCCCGCGGGCGGCCCCGTCGACCAGGGCGAGTGGGGTGGCGCCCCGACCCCCGCCGACGCCGAGGCGGTGCCGAACGCGGTCGCCGGGCTGCTCAGCGCGCTCGCCGAGGAGGCGCCGCTGGTGATCGTGGTGGACGACCTGCACGACGCCACCGCTGAGACGATCAAGGCGCTCGCGCTGACCCTGAACCGGCTCGCCGGCCCGGTGCTGGTGCTGCTGCTCGGCCGGCCGGAGCTGGTGCGGACCGCCGGGGCGCTGACCCGGGTCGCGGACGCCGAGGTGCACGCGCTGCCCCCGCTGCGCGGCGCGGACGCGTCCCGGCTGCTCACCGGATACCTCAACGGCGGCCGACTGCCGCAGGCCGACGCGGACCGACTGCTCGCCACCGCCCAGGGCAACCCGTTCTACCTGGCCGAGCTGGTCACCCTGCTGCGCGAGCGCGGGGCGCTGACCGCCGGCCCGGACGGCGGCTGGCGGCTGGCGCCCGGCTCGCTGGGCAGCCGGCTGCTCTCCCGCGACCTGGCCGCCGTGCTGGCCGCCCGGATCGACGCGCTGCCGGCGGACGCCCGCTCGGTGCTGCGGGACGCCGCCGTGGTCGGCGACACCGTCCCGACCGGGGCGCTGGAGGCGCTGGGCGAGCAGCGGGCCGCCGGGGACGGCCGGCCGGCGGCGGTGGCCGCGGTGGAACGCGAACGGGCCGTCGAGGAGCTGCTGCAACGCCGGATGCTGCACCGCACCCGCACCGGGTATGCGTTCGCCACCCCGCTGATGCGCGAGGCCGCGTACGCCGGGGTCAGCAAGGCCGAGCTGGCCGAGCGGCACGCCGCGCTGACCCGGTGGGCCCAGCCGGACCCGGCGGCCGGGATCGCCGCGCCGAGCGGGTTCACCGACGCGACCCGGGACGACTTCGTCGCCGAGCACGTGGAACGCGCGGCGGCGCTGGCCGACGCGGTCAAGCTCCGGCCGGACGCGCCGGCCCGGACGGTCGCGCCGCTGGGGGTGGCCGCGCTGGGCCGGGCCGCCCGCCGGGCGTTGCAGGCCGGCGAGCCGGCGTTGGCGATCGAGTACGCCGAACGCGCCGCCGAGCTGGCCCGCGACGGGGTGCCCGCGGCCGACCGGGTGGTGCACGCCCGGGCACTGCTGCAGATCGGCCGGCCCGCCGACGCGCTCGCCTACGCCGAGAAGATCGCCGCCAACACCGGGGACGAGGCCACCCGGGTCAGCGCGCTGCTGCTCGCCGGCCAGGCCCACCAGGCGGTGGGCGACCCCGAGCGGGCGGTCTCCTCCTGGCAGGAGGCATTGCAGGTGGCCGACGCCGCCGACCTGCAGACCCTGCGCGCCTCGGCGATGCGCCGGCTCGGCATGGCCGACTTCGTCGCCGGCCGGCTCGGTCAGGCGAGCAGCCGGCTGGCCGCCGCGTACCAGGTCAGCCTGGCCGCGCAGGACCCGCGCGGGCAGGCCTGGTCGCTGCAGAACCTGGCCTGGGTGACCACCACCCGGGGCGACTTCGCCGGCACCGACGCGGTGCTCGGCCGGGCCGCCCGGCTGTTCGCCGAGCTGAAGGACCCGTACGGCCGGGCCTGGCTGCGCGGCACCACCGCGTTCGCCCGGTTGCTCGCCGGGCGGCTCGGGGAGGCCTGCCGGCTGGCGAACGTCTTCCTGCCGTTCGGCGAGCGGGTCGGCGAGTCCTGGGCGGTCGGCACGCTGCGCGCCGTCCAGGCGTTCGCCGGGGCGGAGCTGGGCGAGATCGCCGAGGCGGACCGGGAGGCGCGCCGGGCGTACCGGGACTTCGCCGAGGTCTCGGACGACTGGGGGCGCGGGTTCGCGCTGGTCGTCCGCGGGGTGGTGGCGCGCGGGCTGGGCGAGCCGGAGCACGCGGCGGACCTGCTCACCGACGCCCTCGGGTACGCCGAGCACACCTCGCACCCGCTGCTCACCGGAATGGCCGGCACGCTGCGCGGCTTCGTGTCGCTGGACATGGGCGACTGCGAGGCGGCCGAGCGGGACGCCCGCGCGGTGCTGACCGCCGTCGAGCCGCACAATCCGCAGGCGCCGGCGCAGGCCGCGCCCCGGGTGCTGCTGGCCACCGCCCGACTCGCCGCCGGCGATGCGGCCACCGCGGTCGGGCTGCTCGCCCCGGTGGCGACCACCGCGGCCAACACCCCGACGCTGCTGTTCTCCCGCCGGCAGACGATGGCCCGGTACGCCTGCGCGCTGCTCGCCCACGGCCGGCAGGAACAGGCGCTGGACTGGGCCCGCCGGGCGGTCGCCGCGCCGGCCGAGGACGTGCGCAGCCAGGTGATCGGGGCGAGCATCCTGGCCGACGTGCTGGCCGCCTGCGGGCAGCCGGCCGAGGCGCTGGCCAGCGCCGAGGAGGCGGTCCGGTTGGCGTACGCCACCGAGCAGCGCAGCGAGCGCGAGCCGGCCGACGCGCTGCGCGCCCGGCTCGCCGCCGAGGTCTGACCGCCGCTGCGCGGCCCCCTCCCGCCCCGGGTCGAGGTCTGCCGGTTTCGGGGATGTGGGTGTCGGTGCCGGCGGTTAGCGTGGCAGTCCACGCGGTCGTCGTCGACGGCCGCGCCCGTCTGCGGTGGGAGTGAAGATGAGGCTGCCCCGGTCCGGCGCCGGCTGGACGATCGCGGTCTTCGGCGTCCTGGCGCTGGTGCTGGGCGCGCTCGGGCTGATCTGGCCGGAGGCCCAGCTGCGGTTGCTCGGCTTCGAGGTGCCGGCGCGGCGGGCGGCCGGCGACTACACCGGCACCTTCCTCACCGCGTCCTCGATGGCCTCGTTCAACATGGGCGTCTACTACCTGCTGGCCGCCGCCACCGAGTGGCGGTCGTTCTACCGGTTCACGGTGGTCTTCCGGCTGGTCACCTTCACCGTCTTCACGCTGACCGTGCTGGCCGACGTGGCGCCGGCCCGGTTCCTCGGCGTCGCCGCGTGGGAGGGCCTGGGCGCGGTCGCCACCGCCGTCGCGCTGTGGTGGGACGCCCGGCGCGCCACCCCGACGCGCCCCGAGGTGACCCCGCCGATCGGGCGGCCGTCGGGGGCAACCGCGCAGGACAGCGGCCCGGTGTCGGGTGCGGAGGCCGGCCCGGCCACCGCGGGACCGGCGTCCCCCGCCGGTACGGTCCGCTGAACGCCCCGACGGGACGGGTATTTTCGAAGCCGTGACCGACACCCCGCCCGGCGCCCTCCGGCTGCCCATCGTGCCCGGTCTGACCGATCTGCAGGTGTTCGCCCGGGGTGGTTACGCGACCGTCTACCGGGCCACCCAGATCTCGGTCGGGCGCGAGGTGGCCGTCAAGGTGGAGAATCGCACGCTGGACAGCGAGCGGGACCAGGCCCGGTTCCTGCGCGAGGCCCGGGCGGCGGGAAAGATGTCGTCCCACCCGCACGTGGTGGACCTCTTCGACGTCGGCGTGACGGTCGACCAGCACCCGTATCTGATCATGGAGCTCTGCGACGGCTCGTACGCCGAGCGGATGCGCAGCTCCCCGCTGGACGCCTCCGAGGCCCGTGACCTGGGCATCAAGATCGCCGATGCGCTCGCCCACTCGCACGCGGCCGGTGTGCTGCACCGGGACGTGAAGCCGGCCAACATCCTCTACTCCCACTTCAACCCCGCCGTGCTGGCCGACTTCGGGCTGGCGGTGCTGGCCGAGGTGCGGGACGCCTCGGTCACCCTGGAGGTGCTCACCCCCGCGTACGCCCCGCCGGAGATGTTCAGCCACAGCCCGCCCTCGCCGGCCGTCGACGTCTACGCGCTCAGCGCCACCCTCTACGCGGTGCTGAGCGGGAAGCCGCCGCGCTGGCAGTCGGAGCGCAACCCTAGCCTGGTCACCGTGCTGGAGATGTTCCACCAGCCGATCCCGGGGCTGCCCGGGGTGCCGGCCGAGCTGGTCGACGTGCTGCGTGCCGGGATGGCCAACGACCCGGCCGAGCGGCCGTCCGCGATCGAGCTGCGCGACCTGCTGGTCGCCCTGCCGCTCGACCCGGCCCCGGCGCCGGTCAGCGGCGCACCGGTCTCCGGCGCCCCGGTCGGCGGGCGGGCCGGCACCGGCGGGCGGGCCACCAGCGGCGGGTCTTACCCGGTGACCGGTGGGCGCACCACGGACCACGACGACCACCCGACGATCGCGCACGACGGGCCGAGACGCCGGCGGCGCTGGCTGCTCGGCGGGGCCGGCGTGCTGGCGTTGGCCGCCTCGGCCAGTGCCGGGGCGTGGCTGGCCGGCGGCACGCCGCCGCTGGCCGCGCCGGACCCGTCGTCGTCGACCGACGGCTCGTCCTCACCGGCGGCCGGTGGTGGCCCGCTGCCAGGTTGCGCCGCGGTGGGCGCCGGAACGTCCCTGCCGATGTCCGCAAGGTGCGCGGCCGAGCTGGAGTGCTTCGGGCCGGTGCGGCTGCGGGCGGACCGCGCGGAGGCGGTCCGGGTCTCCTGCGACGGCCGGCACACCTGGGAGTCCTATCTGGAGGGCGTCCTGCCGACCCGGCTGGCCGGCGCCGGCCACGCCCAGGTCAGCGCCGACCCGGCCGTGGCCGCGGTGTGCAACACCCGGACCCTCCGGTTGACCACCGGCCTGGCGCAGCCCACCGGTTGGCACCTGGAGGTGCTGCCGCCGGTGGACGGCGATCCCGATCGGACCTACCGCTGCCTGGCCGGCCGGGGCGTGGACGCGTTGACCACGCCGACCCTCACCGCCCGCTGACCCGCCCGCGGGCGAAGGGTGCTCACCGCCCGCCGGCGTGCTTCGGCCGGCGCGGGTCGCGCTGCCGGGGAGCGACCGAGCCGGCCCGTACGGCGGCGCTGTCCAGTGCCTCCAGGGTGTCCGCGTCGACGCCGGCCGGCCCCGCCTCCGCTGGGGTGGCGCCGCGCTCGGCTCCGCCGCCACGCTGGCGCAGGGCCGTCACCGCCGTGCCGGCGACCACCGCGAGCAGGACGCCGAGCAGCGCCAACGCGACCGTCGGCAGGCCCGGCGGATGCCACACGGCGAGCAGCACGACGACCCCGGCGGCGCCGAGTGCGGCCACCGCGGCCACCGGCCCCGCGGCCGGCCCGCCGATCCGTCCCATGCCACCAGCATGGCTGACCGGCCGCCGGTGTCAACCCGCGCCTGGGGCGGCCGGCCGTCCGCGGGGCGAAAGGCGTCGATGACGAGAAGATCGTTACATCTGCCCGGTTGAAAGTCTGAAAGAAGACGTTTCGTCGGGCCCATGCCATCGGTGGTCCTCCCTACAGTGACAGAGGCCGGGTCCGCCCCGGCAACCCTGTCGTCCACCGGAAGGCGTCCACATGCCACGTACACCCCGGTCCCTCGCCGCAGCGGGTCTCGCCGGCCTCGTCCTCGCCGGCTCGGCGGTCTCCCCGGCCGCCGCCGCGCCCGTGACCACCGGTTGGGGCCGCCCGAGCACGGCGGTCCGGACCAGCCCGGCCGAGGCCCGGCGCGTCGACCGCGTCCCCACCCCGAAACTCGACTGGTACGCCTGCTACGGCTACGCCGAGTGCGCCACCACCCGCCTGCCGCTCGACTACGACCAGCCCAGGGGCGCCACCACCGAGATCGCCCTGCTCCGGGTCAAGGCCCGCGACCAGCAGCACCGGATCGGCAGCCTCTTCGTCAACCCGGGCGGCCCGGGTGGCTCCGGCACCGACATCGCGCTCGCCGCCCCCTACTTCCTCGGCGACGACATCCTCGACCGGTTCGACATCGTGGGTGTCGACCCGCGCGGCGTGGCGGCCAGTGAGAACGTCAAGTGCTTCCCCTCGGTCAAGGACCAGACCCGGGCGTACGCCGGGCTGAACGTGGCCTTCCCGTGGACGAAGAGCGAGGAGAAGGCCTACCTGGCCTCGTCGAAGGCGGTCGGGGCCGGCTGCTCCAGCACCGGCCGGCCGCTGACCGGGGCGGCCTCCACCGCCGAGGTGGCCCGCGACATGGAGGTGCTGCGCCGCGCGGTCGGCGACAGGAAGCTGACCTACGCCGGTTTCAGCTACGGCACCGCGCTCGGCCAGTACTACGCCAACATGTTCCCGGACCGGGTCCGGGCCATCGTGATCGACGGGGTGCTCAACCCGAACGCCTGGGTCGGCCAGGGCGCGGCCCGCGACCAGCTCCAGGAGACCCGACTGCGCAGCGCCGACGGGGCGTACAAGGCGCTGCACGAGATCCTGGTCCGCTGCGCCAAGGTCGGCAAGGCGACCTGCCCGCTGGCCGCCGGCGACCCGGTGGCCGCGTACGAGTCGGTGGCCAAGCGACTGCGCAAGGGCCCGCTGGTGGTCGACGACCCCGACCAGGGCAGCTTCTCCGTCAGCTACGCGGACTTCGTCGGCGCCAGCCTCAGCGCGCTCTACGACCCCGCTGGTTGGCAGACCATCGTCGGCCTGACCGAGGAGCTCCTGGCGTTGATCGATCCGGCGCCGGTCGCGCCGGCCCGGCTCGCCGCGGCCCGCAAGGCCGTCGCGGAGCGCGCCGCCAAGGCCCGCCAGCAGCGTCGGTACGACTTCCCGTACGACAACAGCCTGGAGACCTTCCTGACCGTGGACTGCACAGACGCGTACCACCCGCGCAAGCTCGCGGACCTGCCAGCGCTGACCGCCCAGGAGGACAAGCGGGCACCGTACTTCGGGCGGGCCTGGGCCTGGGGCACCGCGCCCTGCGCCCGGGACAGCTGGACGGTGCGCGACGAGGACGCCTACACCGGCCCGTTCAACCGCCGCACCGCCAACCCGGTGCTGGTGGTCGGCAACTACTGGGACCCGGCCACGAACTACCAGGGCGCGGTGAGCTCGGCGGCGCTGCTGCCGAACAGCCGGCTGCTCAGCAGCGACAGTTGGGGCCACACCGCGTACGGCACGTCGGCCTGCGTCACCGGCGCGGTCGACGCGTACCTGCTGAAGGGGAAGCTGCCCGCCAAGGGCACGGTCTGCACCGGTGACATCCAGCCCTTCGTCAAGGTGCCGGAGGAGCCGGACGCGACCGAGCGGGTGGCCGCGTCGAAGAGCGCGCTGGCCGCCGCCGGGCGGCCGGCCCGGGGCGAGCCCAAGCGGCTCCCGCCGGTCGTCGCGCCGCTGCCCGCGATGGGCTCGCTGACCGTCCGCTGACGACCCCGGGGGGTACGGCGGGCACTCGCTCGCCGTACCCCCGCGCCGACTCCCGTACGCCGAGTTCGCGCCGGGTGACGCGGAGTGCTCCCGCTCCTCGTCGATGGCCCCGCCGCTCGGCGTGCGGCTGCCGCGATGTGCCCCGCCCTGGTGGTTTTGTCCCAGCGCGGCACTCACCCGCGGTGATCAGCTGGTCGCGGCCGGATCACTGTTAAGCGGGCGGGGAAGCTCCGCTCTCGGCTTCCGGTGATTCGTGTATTCACCCGGCCCCATTTTCGGCTGATGCTGGTCGCACCACTCGTTTTCGTCGACCGGTGGTCGTCGCAGATCGAGGCGTAGTCGCCGCAATTTCCCTTAATCGTAAGGAGGAGTCGTCATGCCCAGTTCTGCTCCTGGCACGCACGCCCGAGAGCGTCCGAAGCGATGGCGGCGTTCGATGATCGCGTTCGCGCTGGCAGCTGCCGGGGTGGGCCTTCCGCTCGCCGTCTCTCCCTTCGCGCACGCCGATGACGTGGTCGTGGAGGCCGCCGAGGTCACCGTTCCGCCCGGCGGCACGAACTGCGAGGCGGCGTTCGTCGTCAAGGACTTCGGTGGCACCGCGGGCAACTTCGGCCTCATCTCCGCCGGGCACTGCGACACCCCCGGCCACGTGCTGCTCTCCTCGAACGCCGACTCGGACTTCGAAGTCGTCGCCACCGGCGTCAACAAATTCATCGAGCCCAAGCTGCCGAACGGCAGCGAGCTGTTCAGCGCCAACTTCTTCCGTGCCGGCGCCGACAACCGGGGTTCGTGGGGCAACGCGGACCGGACCGGCGCGGTCAACCCGACCTCCATCGGTACCGCCGCCCTCGGCCAGCGGGTCTGCCGGTTCGGTGGGGTCACCGGTCACACGTGTGGCACCGTGACCAGCACCAACGCCGCCCCCCGGGGCACCGGGTTCGCTCCCGACACGTTCGGCTATCTGCGCCTGGACATCCCTTGCGCCGCGGGCGACAGCGGGGCGGCGGTGCTGAACGCCGACTTCACCCAGGCCATCGGCATCGTCTCCGGACGCCGCCTGTCCGACGGGGCCTGCTTCGTGTCGCAGCTCTCCCGGGTGGTGCCCAAGGTCAGTGGCCTCGCGCTCTATCAGCCCCCCGGGCCGAACCAGAAATACCACTTCGAGTCGTTCCTCGACGGGAAGTGGTTCCGGATCGGTGTGGAGACCCCGCGGGACAGGTGTGCAGCGGTCCTCGACGCTTCGGCGAAGAACGGCATCGATTCCCGCTGCGTCCCAGCCTAACTGCCAGCCGCGTTCGGAACACCGAATGCGAAATATGTCTCCGGCGTCCGAGCCGGGGGTGGCATGTCGAGAACAGGGAGGAAAGACATGCGCGCAACTAACAAGAGGCGGCGTCTGCTGACCGCCGTGATGGCACTGGCCGTCGGGGCGAGTCTGTCCGCCGGCATCGCCCTGTCCGCGAACGCGAGTGCGGAAACCACCAGCGCGGCGGCGGGTGAGCCCGAGATCGATGCGGCGGAGACCACGAGCGTGGTGCCGGACAGCGCGAAGTCGGGTGACCTGCTGAGGGTGCGGGACACGGCGGCGGGCAAGACGAGTTTCTACAAGGTCGTGGAGACTCGCGACCTCGGCAACATCTTCACCGAAACGCTCAAGGGAGCCGCCGGCGGTGCAGCCACCGGTGGGGCGATCGTCAAACTCACCGGCGACGACGGCGGTGCCTCCCTGCTGAAGGTCTCCGCGAGCGTCGCGGGCGGCATCTTCGGCGCGATCGGCGGCCTGGCCACCGGCGGCTACGACGTCATCTTCAACCCGACCAAGGACGTGGTCCTCGTCAAGGGCGCCGACTTCGTGGACACGGCGGTGAATGCCGGAAACGTCTTCCAGCTCCAGGGTTCCTACAACCCTGGTCTCGGCATCGTCATCCCGTTCGACTCGAGCTTCCAGCCGTAGTCGGCAAGGATCCGTAGGGGATGCGGGGCTCCAGCTTCGGCGGGGCCCCGCATTCTTCTCCGCTTCTGGGCCCCTTGAAGCTCCGCTCAGAGTTCCCGCCGGGGGCGGGTCACCGCACGATGCCGGGATAGGCGAGCGGGTGGGCTTCGATGTGCGCCCAGTGCGCGGGATTCCATTCCCGCGTCTTCTCGGCGTACCGATGGCGCACCACGGCGACCACCTCCGCGGCGAGCCGCGCCACCTCGGGGTCGTGCCGCCAGGTCAGCGCGTACCGGCTGGTCGGCGCGGGTCGCACGGTTCGCCTGACGACGCCGGGATGCGGCGGCGATGACGGGGGGGACAGGTCGATGGCCCGGGTGTCGCCGATGACCGCCATGATGTCTGAGTACGCGTCGAGCTCGTGGGTGAACCGTGGGCGGAAGTCACCGAGGTCGAGGCAGATCGCGGTGGTCAGATCCTGGTCCTCGGGTGCCGGGGGAGCCACCCAGTCGCACGCCGCCAGCTCGTCGAAGGCGATCCACTCCCGGTCGGCCAGTGGATGCCGCTCGCTCAGGGACACCATGACGTCGTCCCGGGCGATGTCCACGCTCGGCAGCCCGGTCAGCTCGAACGCGGGTGCGACCTTCGGGGTGTACCACGAGCTCCACAGGTAGAACTCGAGATTCTCCCGACGGAGTTCCGCGAAGCCGGACGAGGTGATGGAGTAGTGCCGTGGCTCCCACACCCGGTCCGGGGCTATCGCCCGCAGCCGTGACCACAACGGATTGCGGTGGCCCGCGCGCAGGAAGCCGACCCGGACGAGCCGCTCACCGAGAGCGTCCTCCTCGGGGCGAACCGCGAGCTCGGCCAGGGTCGTACGCCAGGTGTCCTCGACCGTCATGGCCGCCGCCAGAATCGCGCGCCCGCTGTCGGTGAGGGTGACCCTGGTCGTGGTGCGGTCGAGCAGCTGGCTGCCGACGACCTGCTCGAGGCGCCGGACGCGTTGGGACACCGCGGAGACGGACATCCGCAACCGGTGCGCAGCCCGGGTGAAGGAGAGCTCCTCAGCGGTCACCCGGAAAACCATCAGGTCGTCCCAATTCACCCCGGACCTCCTGGCCACCGTCGAGCACGAGTGCCTCGTGACGGAATACGGCTGGCCGCCTGGAGTAGTTCACGGCGAAGCCCGACCGAGTGTGAACGGGCCATTACGTTGCAGGATCAGGCGCCTGCGCGCCCGGCTCAGTACGACTTGTCCTGACCGAGGACGTGCTGGGCGACGAAGTTGAGGATCATCTCCCGGCTGACCGGGGCGATCCGGCCGGCCCGGACGGCGCCGAGCAGGGTGGCCACCCCGTACTCGGTGGTCATGCCGGCCCCGCCGAGTGCCTGCACGGCGGTGTCCACGGCCAGCGCGGCGGCCTCGCCGGAGGCGTACTTGGCCATGTTGCCGGCTACTCCGGCCTCCAGGTCGCGGCCGGCGTCGTACAGGGTGGCCGCCTTCTGGATCATCAACCGGGCCAGCTCCACCTGGACCGCGGCGTGCGCGAGCGGATGGGCGACGCCCTGGTGCGAGCCGATCGACCGGCCACCCCAGACCTTGCGGGTGGCGGTGTACTCCGACGCGCGCTCGATGGCGTACCGGCCGGTGCCGGCGCCCATCGCGGCGACCGTGATCCGTTCCGGGTTGAGGCCGGAGAAGAGCGCCGGCAGGCCGGCGTCCAGCGACTCACCGACCAGCGCGTCGGCGG
Organism: Micromonospora sp. NPDC000089; assembly: GCF_042899365.1. Lineage (NCBI taxonomy): Bacteria > Bacillati > Actinomycetota > Actinomycetes > Micromonosporales > Micromonosporaceae > Micromonospora > Micromonospora sp. NPDC000089. The sequence continues at coordinate 245,209 of NZ_JBIAZT010000007.1, read as the reverse complement.
GCAGCCGGACGTCGTCCAGGTAGAGCAGGAACTGGTTCTCCGGGGAGAGGATCTCCATGTCCAGCCTGGAGCGGGTCAGCCCGGGCGCGTCGGTGGGCACGAGGAACAGCGCCGGCTTGAGCTTCTGACGAGCCGCGTCCGCTGAGCCGGCGAGGCCGTCTCCGACGGCGACGCGGGCCACCACCAGCACGTGGCCGGCCTCGTCGACGCCGGAGATGTAGCACTTGCGGCCGGACAGCAGCCAGTCGTCGCCGTCCCGGCGGGCCACCGTGCCGAGCCGGTGGAAGTTCGAGCCGGCCTCCGGCTCGGTGATCGCGAAGACGATCTTCTGGCTGCCGTCGGCGAGGCCGGGCAGGTGCCGCTTGCGCTGGTCCTCGGTGCCGTGCCTGGCGATCACGGTGGCGGCGATCGCCGGGGAGACCACCAGCAGCAGCAGCGGGCAGCCGGCCGCGGCCAGCTCCTCGCAGACGATGGCCAGCTCGGTGATGCCGCCGCCCCCGCCGCCGTACTCGGTGGGGATGTTCACTCCCAGGTAGCCGAGCCGGCCGGCCTCGCTCCACAGCTCGGTGGTGTGCCCGCCGGACTTCGCCCTCTCCACGAAGTAGGAGTGGCCGTACCGCCGGCCCAGCGCGCGGACGGCGTCGCGGAGCTGGTCCTGCTCGGGGGTGAGGTCGAAGGTCATCGGGGGTCCTCCTCGGGGTTCGCCGGCCGCGGGTCCTCGCCCGCGGGGCCGGCGGCGTCGACGACGGCCAGCACGGCGCCGGTGTCGACCTGACCGCCGGCGGGCACCGGCAGCTCGGTCACCACGCCGTCGGTCGGGGCGAGCACGGGGTGTTCGAGCTTCATCGCTTCCAGGGTCAGTAGCAGGTCACCGGCGGCGACCCGCTGGCCGACCTCGACGTGCACCCGGGTCACCGCACCGGGCAGCGGCGCGAGCAGCGACCCGGCGGCCAGCGCCGCGGTGGGCAGCGGGAACCGCGGTAGCTCGGTGAGGCTCGCCGCTCCGCCCGGGCCGTCCACGAAGACCGCCGACCCCACCCGGTGTACGCCGAACGCGCGTCGCACGCCGTCGACGTCGAGCACCACCCGGTCCGGCGCGGCCTCGACGAGCGTCACGGCCGGGGCGGCGGCGGTGTCGTCCGGGGTGACCTCCGCCCCGGCGTCCGCCGCCGCTCCGCCCGGCCCGGCAGCGGTCGCCCACTCGGCGAGCGCGCCCGTCCGGTCCAGCCGGTACCGCACCTCGATCTCGACGTTCGACCCGGCGAAGCGGGTGACCTGCGGGAACGCCGGTACGTTCCGCCAGCCCGAGGGCACACCGGGCAGCACCGGGGCGGCGGCCCGACGCGCGGCGGCGCCCGCCAGCGCGGCCGCCAGGGCGGCCAGGGGCACCTGCTCGGCCGGCAGCAGCGGGGCGAAGACCTCGTCGTGCCGCTCCAGGAAGCCGGTGTCGATCTCCACGGCGGCGAACTCCGGGCTGCGCAGCACCCGGACCAGCAGGTCGCGGTTGGTCGCCACGCCGTGCAGCTCGGCCCGGGCCAGCGCGCCGGCCAGCGCGCGGGCGGCCTCGGCCCGGGTGGGCGCCCAGGCGATCACCTTGGCCAGCATCGAGTCGTAGTGCACGCTCACCGTCGAGCCGTCCCGCACGCCGGAGTCCAGCCGCAGGCCCCTCGTCGGCGCGAACCCACCGGCCACGCCGGGCAGCGCGAAGCGGTGCAGGGTGCCGGTCGCCGGGCGGAAGCCCTGGGCCGGGTCCTCCGCGCAGAGGCGTACCTCGATGGCATGGCCGTCGACCGGCGGGGTGGCCGCCAGCGGCAGCGGCTCACCCTCGGCGGCCAGCAGTTGTAGCCGGACCAGGTCCAGCCCGGTGACCGCCTCGGTGACCGGGTGCTCCACCTGGAGGCGGGTGTTCATCTCCAGGAAGAAGAACTCCCCGTCCGGGGCGAGCAGGAACTCGACCGTGCCGGCGCCCACGTAGTCGACCGCCCGGCCGGCGGCCACCGCCGCCGCGTGCAGCCGCTCCCGCAGGCCCGGGTCGAGCACCGCCGGGGCCTCCTCGACGATCTTCTGGTGCCGGCGCTGGATCGAGCAGTCCCGCTCACCGAGAGCCAGCACCGTGCCGCGGCTGTCACCGAAGATCTGCACCTCGACGTGCCGGCCACGCTCGACGTACCGCTCGATGAAGACCGTGCCGTCGCCGAACGCGGCGGCCGCCTCGCGGCGCGCGCCGGCCACGGCCTCGGCCAGCCCGGCGGCGTCGCGGACCACCCGCATGCCCCGGCCGCCGCCACCGGCGGACGCCTTGACCAGCACCGGGTAGTCGGTGACCTGGTCGGCGTCGGTCCAGGTGGGCAGCATCGGCACGCCGGCGTCGGCCAGCAGCGCCTTGGCCGCCATCTTGTCGCCCATCGCGCCGATCGCCTTCGCGGACGGCCCCACCCAGGTCAGGCCGGCGTCGGTCACCGCCGCCGCGAACCCGGCGTTTTCGGCGAGGAAGCCGTAACCCGGGTGGACCGCGTCCGCACCGGCCCGACGGGCCGCGCCCAGGACGAGGTCGATCCGCAGGTACGTCTCGGCCGGGCTGTTCCCGGGCAGCCGGACGGCCTGGTCGGCCTCGGCGACGAAGGGCGCGTCGGCGTCCGCGTCGGAGTGCACCGCGACGGTCGACACGCCGAGCGCCCGGCAGGTGGCGAAGACCCGCCGCGCGATCTCCCCCCGGTTGGCGACCAGAAGCCTCGTGATCAACGCTGAACCTGCCTTTCGTTCGCGACTGCGGGACTCCGCTTCGCTGCGTTCCTCGCGCTCACGGGTTCCTGCCTTTCGTTCGCGACTGCGGGACTCCGCTTCGCTGCGTTCCTCGCGCTCACAGGTCACATCCGGAAGACGCCGAAGCCGTCGGCGCCCCTGACCGGTCCGTTGTGGATCGCCGACAGGCAGAGCCCGAGGACGGTACGGGTGTCCCGGGGGTCGATCACCCCGTCGTCGTAGAGGCGGCCGGAGAGGAACAGCGCCCCGGACTGCGACTCGATCTGCTGCTCGACCATCATCCGCATGGCCGCGTCGGAGTCCTCGTCGTACTCGCGGCCGTGGGCGGCGGCGGCCTGCCGGGCCACGATGGACAGCACCCCGGCGAGCTGTGCCGGCCCCATCACCGCCGACTTGGCGTTCGGCCAGGTGAACAGGAACCTCGGCTCGTACGCCCGGCCGCACATGCCGTAGTTGCCGGCGCCGTACGAGGCGCCCAGGTTCACCGTCAGGTGCGGGACGGTCGAGTTCGCCACGGCGTTGATCATGAAGGCACCGTGCTTGATGATGCCGCGCTGCTCGTACTCGGTGCCGACCATGTAGCCGGTGGTGTTCTGCAGGAAGATCAGCGGGGTGTCGGCGGCGTTGGCGAGCTGGATGAACTGGGCCGCCTTCTGCGCCTCCGCGCTGAACAGCACGCCCCGGGCGTTGGCCAGCACACCGACCGGATAGCCGTGCAGCTCGCCCCAGCCGGTGACCAACGCGGTGCCGTACGCCGGCTTGAACTCGTCGAACTCGCTGCCGTCCAGCACCCGGGCCAGCACCTCGCGCGGGTCGAACGGCACCTTGAGGTCGGCGCTGACGACGTCCAGCAGCTCGTCGGGGTCGTACTTGGGCGGTTGCGGGAAGGCGGTCCGGCGCGGCGGGCCCTGCTTGCGCCAGTTGAGCCGGCGTACGCACTGCCGGGCCAGCCGGATGCCGTCCCGCTCGTCCTCGGCGAGGAAGTCCGCCAGGCCGGACGTGCTGGCGTGCATGGCCGCGCCGCCCAGCGACTCGTCGTCGGTGACCTCGCCGGTGGCCATCTTCACCAGCGGCGGGCCGGCCAGGTACACCTGCGACCGGTCCCGGATCATGATCGTGTAGTCGGACATCCCCGGCACGTACGCGCCGCCCGCCGTGGCGTTGCCGAAGACCACGCTGACCGTGGGGATCTTCGCCGCGGAGAGCCGGGTCAGGTCGCGGAACACCCGGCCGCCCGGAATGAAGATCTCCGCCTGGCTGGGCAGGTCCGCCCCGGCCGACTCGACCAGGTTGACCATCGGCAGCCGGTTGGCCAGCGCGATCTCGCCGGCCCGCCGGGTCTTCGCCAGCGACCAGGGGTTGACCGCTCCGCCGCGTACCGTCGGGTCGTTGGCGACGACCAGGCACTCCACGCCCTCGACCACGCCGATCCCGGTGACCACCCCGGCGCCGATCGGGAAGTCGGTGCCGTAGCCGGCGGCCGAGGACAGCTCCAGGAACGGGGCGTCCCGGTCGAGCAGCAGCTCGATCCGCTCCCGAGGGAGCAGCTTGCCGCGCTTGTGGTGCCGGGTCACGTACTTCTCGCCGCCGCCCGCGCGGGCCTGGTCGAGGGCGGCCTCCAGCTCGGCGAGGCGTTCCCGCAGCGCCGCCCGGTTGGCCACCGCGGCCGGTGCGGACGGGTCGAGCGCCGTCTCCAGCGTCGTCATAAACCCATGCCCTTCGCGATGATCTCGGTCATGATCTCGGTGGTGCCGCCGCCGATGCCGAGGATCCGGGCGTCGCGGTAGTGCCGCTCGACCTCGGCGTCGCGCAGGTAGCCGAAGCCGCCGTGCAGTTGCAGCGCGGCGTCCACCACGAAGTCGCAGGCGGCCACCGCCACGTTCTTGGCCATCGCCACCTCGGTCACCACGGGCTCGCCGGCGGCCACCCGGGCGGCCACCTCGTGCACGTACGACCGGGCCGCCTCGGTGCGGGTGTGCATCTCGGCCAGCCGGTGCCGGACCAACTGCCGGGTGACCAGCGGACGGCCGAAGGTGGACCGGTCCCGGCACCAGCGGGTGGTCAGCTCCACGCAGCGCTGCGCGGTCGCGTACGCGCTGGTGGCCAGGGTGAGCCGCTCGGCCGCGAAGTGCTGCATGATCGCAAGGAAACCGGTGCCCTCCTCGCCGATCCGGTTCGCCACCGGCACCCGTACGTCGACGAAGGACAGCTCGGCGGTGTCGGAGCAGTGCCAGCCGAGCTTCTCCAGCCGGCGGTCCACCGTGACGCCGGGCGCGGTCTTGTCGATCACCAGCAGGGTCAGCTCGCCGCTGCCCGGGAAGTCGGTGCAGACCGCGGTGGTCACGAAGTCCGCCCGGACCCCGCTGGTGATGTATGACTTCATGCCGTTGACCAGGTAATGGTCGCCGTCGCGGCGGGCGGTGGTGCGGATCCCGGCCACGTCGGAGCCGCCGTCCGGTTCGGTGATCGCCAACGCGCCGATCATCGTCCCGGCCAGCGTCGGCCGGACGTACCGGTCGACCAGTTCATCGGCGGTCGGCACGGCGGCGAGCCGGCCGGAGCCACCCAGCCGGGCGCCGGCCGCGGCGACCATGTGCGGCAGCGCGATGCCGTGCGTGAACAGCGCCGCGACCAGGCCGGACGAGCCACCGGACCGGATGATCTCCTCGGTGACGATGATCGAGTCGAGCAGGTCGCCGCCGCTGCCGCCGACCGACTCGGGGAAGCCGACCCCGAGCAGCCCGATCTTCGCGGCGTCGGCGTGCAGCTCGCGGGGCACCTCGCCGGCCCGTTCCCAGTCGTCGAGGTGCGGCAGCACCTCCCTGGTGACGAACGCCCGGGTCAGCTCGCGCAGCTGCCGCCGTTCCGGCGTGTCCACGATGGTCATCCGGTCACCTCCGGCGCCGGGCCGGCGGTCAGCTCCGCCGGCAGGTCGACCAGCCGGGCGCGCAGCAGCTCGCCGAGCGCCTTCGCCTGCGGGTCGAACCGGGTGGACGCGGCCACTCCCTGACCGAGCAGCCCGTGGATCACGAAGTTCACCGCGCGCAGCCGCGGCAGCTCGTACCGCTCGACGGTCAGCGGCGCGGTCTCCGGCAGCAGCTCGGCCAGGCGCCCGACCGTGAGCCAGCCGCGCAGCCAGGCCCAGGTCGCGTCGGTGCGCGCCCACACCCCGAGGTTCGCGTCCCCGCCCTTGTCGCCGGAGCGCGCGCCGACCAGCTCACCGAGCGGCCCGCGCCGGGTCCGACCGCCGCCCTCCGCTTCGTCCGGCTCGGCGTCGCCCGCGCCGGCCGGGTCTCCGGCATGATCGGCCACGTCGGTCGCGGCTGTGGCGTCGGCGTCGGAGCTGCTCGGGGCCCTGGCATCGTCGGCCGCGCCGGTCGGGGCCGGGGCGGCGTCGGCTGCCGTCGTGCGGGGAGGCGGCGGGATCGGCACCCGCTCGCCGTCGGGCAGCACCGCGACGTGCGGCACCGCGCCCTGCGGCACCGCGTCGGCGGTGAAGACGCCGTACGGGGTGGCGTCGCCGGGCAGCGTGGTCAGCGTGCACCCCGGGTACGAGGCCAGCGCCAGCTCCACCGCGGCGGCCGAGAAGGCCCGCCCGGCCCGCGCCCGGTCGCCGTCGCGCAGGTGTACGTGCAGCAGCGCGCTCGCCGCCTCGGTGTCGGTCGCGTCGGGATGGTCGGTGCGGGCCAGCGTGAATTCCAGCCCCTCCTTCCCGACCGCCGCCTCGATCTGCCCCCGCACCAGCGCGGCCTTGGCCGGGATGTCCAACCCGCAGAGGACGAACGTCATCGCGTTGCGGAAGCCACCCAGGTTGTTGACGCCCACCTTCAGCGTGTCGGGCGGCGGGGCGCCCCGGACGCCGGAGACCCGGACCCGGTTCGGCCCGTCCTGGCGCAACTCGACGGTGTCCAGTCGGCTCGTCACGTCCGGCCCGAGGTAGGCCGGGCCGCCCACCTCGTACAGCAGCTGGGCGGTGACCGTCTCGACGGTGACCGCGCCGCCGGTGCCGGGGTGCTTGGTGATGGTCGAGGAGCCGTCCTCAAGCAGCTCGGCGATCGGGAAGCCGGGCCGGTGGCCGCCGTCGGGCAGCTCGGTGAAGAAGCTGAAGTTGCCGCCGGTGACCTGCGCGCCGCACTCGATCAGGTGCCCGGCCACGGTCGCCCCGGCCAGCGCGTCGAGGTCGTCGCGGCCCCAGCCGAAGTGGGCGATGGCCGGCCCGACCGTCAGGGAGGCGTCGGTGACCCGGCCGGTGACCACCACGTCCGCGCCGGCCTGGAGGCACCGGGCGATGCCGAACGCCCCCAGGTAGGCGTTCGCGGTCAGCGCGTCCGGTCGCTGGAGGGCGTCGCCCTCGACGTACCCGACCCGGACGGAGAGGCCGAGCCGGTCGGCGAGCGCGCGGATCGCGGCGGCCAGCCCGGCCGGGTTCAGCCCGCCGGCGTTGGTGACCAGCCGGACCCGCCGGTCCAGCGCGGTGCCCAGGGTGCCTTCGAGCTGGCGGAGGAAGGTCTTCGCGTAGCCCAGGTCGGGGTCGCGCATCCGGTCCCGGCCGAGGATCAGCATGGTCAGCTCGGCCAGGTAGTCGCCGGTGAGCACGTCCAACTCGCCACCGTCGAGCATCTCCCGCCAGGCGCTCGCCCGGTCGCCGTAGAAGCCGGACGCGTTGCCGACCCGCAGCACCCCGCTCATCCGCGTACCTCCGGCGTGCCGGGCTCGCGGTCCGGGCCGGGCGGGCCGGCGAACGCCTGGGCGACGTCCAGCCACTCGTCGGCCACCGGGCCGGTGGCGACCAGAGCGAGGTCGTCGCGATGCCGGCGCCGGGTGACCAGCAGGCAGAAGTCCAGCGCCGGCCCGGTGACCCGGTCGGTGGCCTCCGCCGGCCCGAACGTCCAGCCGGACCCGTCCTCGCCCGCGGGCGCGGTCAGCTCCAACCGCACCGGCGCCGCCGGCACCGCCCGGCCGTGGGCGGCGAAGCCGTGCCCGAGGGTACGGAAGCCGAGGTGCGCGACGTGCCGCAGCCGCTCGGTCGGGGCGCGCCGGACGCCGAGCGCGTCGGCGACGTCCTCGCCGTGCGCCCAGGTCTCCATGATCCGGGCCGTGGCCATCGAGGCGGGTGACATCCGGGTGCCGTACCAGGGCAGCTTCTCCCCGGGTGGGACGGCGGCGAGCGCGGCCGCGAGGGTCGCCCGACCGCTGCGCCAGCGGGCCAGCAGCTCGGCCGGCGGGGCGAGGAACTCCTGCGCGCCGTCGTCGGCCAGCCGGGTGGGATCCGGGGCGGCGAGGACTGAGGCGTAGAACGCGTCGGCATCGGTCGCGGCGAGTGAGGAGACGTGGTCGGTCCAGGCCAGGTGGGCGATCTGGTGGCCGACCGTCCAACCGGGGGCCGGGGTGGGTCGGGCCCAGTCCTCGGCCGGGAGCGCGGCGACGAGGGCGTCGAGCTGCTCGGACTCGGCGGTGAGGTCCGCGAGCAGGGCTGTCAGGTCGACCATGGTGCCTCCGGGCGGGTGGGCCGGTCAGGTGGCGGCGTCCGGGGCCGGGCGTGGCGGGCCCGGTTCCGGGGTGAGCAGGGTGGCCAGCTGGCGCTTCCAGGTGTGCAGCAGGGCGGCCCGGCGGGCCGAGTCGTCGCTGAGCAGGTTGGCCACGCCGAGCCCGCGGAGCAGGTCGAGGGTCGCCTGGACGGCCTCCCGGACGCCTGGCCGGCGCTCGTCCACACCGAGCAGCCCGACGGTGAGCCGGTGCATCTCCCGGCCGACCCGGGCCTCCAGCGGCACCAGGGCGTCGCGCAGCTCGGGATCGGTGCGGGCGGCCACCCAGAGCTCCAGCGCCGCGACGAAGAGCGGACCGGTGAAGGCCGCGCCGAGCAGGTCGACCACCCGGTCGAGCCGCTGCGGGCCGGCGGGCAGCGCCTCGGCCTCGGTGCGCAGCTCCTCGGCCCGCCGCTCGGCGAGGTGCGCGACGGCGGCGGTGACCAGCGCGGCCCTGGTCGGGTAGTGGTGCAGCTGGGCGCCGCGCGAGACGCCGGCCCGGGCGGCCACCACGGTCGTGGTGGTGCCGGACCAGCCGTGCTCGACCAGGCAGTCGACGGTCGCCTCCAGCAGCCGGGCTCGGGTGGCGCGGCTGCGCTCCTGCTGAGGGACGCGGGTCGATGCGATCGGCACGGGGACAGCCTGCCGCCGCCGAAACAAACAGTCAAGACTGACTTTTTCTGCGTGCTCCGAGCGCGATCCTGCGGGTCAGCGGCCGTCCCGCGGGCCGAAGGCGGTCAGCGCGTCCAGGTCGCTGTGCCGGGAGCGCAGGTACTCGTCGGCGAACTCGGCGGCGTCCGGGAAGCCCGACTCGGCGGCCACCCGCGCGCAGGCCGCGTCCACGTCGAACCCAGTGCGGCGCAGCTGCACCCCCGGCCCGAGCAGCGCCCACCACCCGCCCGCACCGCCGTACGGCATGCCGACGCTGCCCGGGTTGACCACCAGGCGGCGGTCGACCAGCCGGGTGAACGGCATGTGGGTGTGCCCGCAGACCACCGTGCCGACGGTGGCCGGCAGGCCGGCGAACACCTCCGCCCAGCGCTCGGGCCGGGAGTCCACCAGCACCACCTCCTCGTCGTCGGTGGGCGTGGCGTGGCAGAACAGGACGTCGCCGAGGCCGGCCACCGGCAGGGTGAGGGCGAGCGGCAGGGCCGCCAACCGGGCCACCTGGTCGTCGCGGAGCTGCGCTGCCGCCCAGTTCGAGACGTCGTACGACGCGGGCCGGCCGGCACGGGCTGCGACCAGCTCGCGTTCGCCGTTGCCGCCGACCCAGCGGGCGCGATCACCGAGCGCGGCGAGCCGGTCCAGCACCTCGACGGGTTGCGGGCCGTCCGCGATGTCGCCGGTGAGCACGATCAGGTCGGCGGCGGCCACGTCCGGCTCGGCCAGGACGGCCTCCAGCGCCGGCAGCACGCCGTGGATGTCGGAGAGGACGGCGACACGCTCGAACATCAGCCCACCGTGCCCCGCCGGCTGCCACCCGTCGAGAGGGTTCTGCGCCGGGCAGAAACAGCGACGGGGACCGGCCCCGGAGGGTGGTCCCCGTCGACGTGCGGCGGTGGGTCAGACCCGCGCGCGGCGGGCCAGGCGCTCCGGGTCGAGGATGATGATGCTCTTGCCGTCCAGCCGCAGCCAGCCGCGCGAGGCGAAGTCGGCGAGCGCCTTGTTGACGGTCTCCCGGGAGGCGCCGACGAGCTGGGCGATCTCCTCCTGGGTCAGGTCGTGGGTCACCCGCAGCACGCCGCCGTCGCGGGTGCCGAAGCGGCCCGCCATCTGGAGCAGGTTCTTGGCGACCCGGCCGGGCACGTCGGTGAAGATCAGGTCGGCCAGCGAGTCGTTCGTCCGGCGGAGCCTGCGGGCGAGCACCCGCAGCAGCTGCTCGGCGATCTCGGGCCGGTTGTTCAGCCAGGGCCGCAGCGCCTGCTTGCGCAGCCGTACCAGCCGGGTGTCGGTCACCGCGGTGGCGGTGGCCGTACGCGGGCCGGGGTCGAAGAGCGACAGCTCGCCGACCATGTCCGACGGGCCCATCACCGCGATCAGGTTCTGCCGGCCGTCCGCCGCGCGTCGCCCGACCTTGATCTTGCCTGACAGGAGGATGTAGAGACTGTCGCCGGGCTCGCCCTCGTTGAACACGACCTCGCCCTTGCGGACGTCGATCGTCTCCATCTCCTTGGCGAGCGCCTCGGCAGCCTCCGGGTCGACACCCTGGAAGATCCCGCTGCGGGCCAGTACCTCGTCCATCGCGCACCTCCGGTTGCGCGTCGCCGTCCCTCGGCCGGGTCCGCCGTCCGCTGATCCCTCGCGCGCCGCCAAGTCTAGGCGCACGTGAGCATGAATCAGAGGTGCACCCCGGGAAACTTGATCGTTGGGCGTAACCTTCCCGCCCTGATCAGGCGCTACGATCGCGCGCCGGCGGCCGAGTGGTCACCGGCCGTCGCCGGCGTGGGTCGTAGGGTGACCGGCGTGCTGAGCGAACCCGTGCTGACCAGCCGTGCCGAGGACGGCAGGGAGATCCCGCTGCTGGTCTGGCGGGCGGCCGTGCCGCTGCGGGCGGTCAGCTCCGCCCCGCTCGGCGGCGGGATCGGCGTCCGCCGGTGGGTGGTCAACGCGACCGTGCCGATGTCGTACCACCGGGACGACCCGGCGGCCCACCTGGCCGGGCTGGCCGACTCGCTCGGCCTGGTCGGGCCCGGCGTCGGCCTGCTCACCGGGGTGGACGTGGCCGAGGTGGTGACCCGCGCCGACACCGGTGTGCGGGTCTGGGCCACGGTCGGCCTGGGCACCCCGGTCCGCGCCGCCGAGGCCGCGCCGGCGGCACCGGCGCAGCGGGTCGGCACGATCAACATCGTGGCGTACGTCCCGGCGGCGCTCGGCGACGCGGCCCTGGTCAACGCGGTCGCCACCGCCACCGAGGCGAAGGTCCAGGCGATCGCCGACCTGGGCCTGTCGGCGACCGGTACGCCCACCGACGCGGTCACCGTGCTCTGCCCGGCGGACGGCCCCGCGGAACCGTACGGCGGGCCCCGCTCGACCTGGGGCGCCCCGCTCGCCCGCGCGGTGCACGCCGCCGTCCGGGACGGCGGGGCCGTGCCCTGCGTCCCGTGGTCGGACCGGCAACCCGGCTGAATTCCCGCCCGATCGGCCATCGTCGCATTGGTTCGGGCCCGGTAGCGTGGCGGGCGATGTACGCTCCCGGACTTCCCCGTGCCCGCCGCCGCGCCCCGCTGACCGCCGGCTTCGCCCTCGCCGTCCTGCTCGTCGCCGGCTGCTCCGCCGGCGACGATCCCGCGCCGGTCTGGCAGCCGGGTGGGGGAGGTGGCGCCACCGGCTCGCCGGTGGCCGACGCCCCGACGGGCGGGGCGAAGAGCCCGATCACCCTCTCCGCCACCGGCGACATCATCATGGGCAACGCCCCGGCCAAGCTCCCGCCGAACGACGGCGCGGGCTTCTTCGACGGGGTCTCCGACGCGCTCGCCGGCGACCTGGTGATGGGCAACCTGGAGGAGCCGATCACCGAGGACACCGGGGCCGGCAAGTGCGGGCCGGCGCCGAAGAACTGCTACCAGTTCCGGGCCCCGACCAGCTACGCCGCGCACCTCAAGGACGCCGGCTTCCAGCTGCTCAACCAGGCCAACAACCACGGCTACGACTACGGCCCCAAGGGGTACGAGAACACCCAGCGGGCACTGGAGAAGCAGGGGCTCAAGCACACCGGCGCCCCTGACCAGATCACCGTGGTCGACGTCAAGGGCGTCAAGGTGGCGGTGGCCGGTTTCTCGCCGTACCCCTGGTCCAACAGCTCGACCGACATCGAGGCGGCGAAGGCGGTCGTCGAGAAGGCCGCCACCATGGCCGACCTGGTGGTCGTCCAGGTGCACATGGGCGGCGAGGGCGCCGACAAGACCAGGGTCAGGCCGGGCACCGAGCTCTACCTCGGTGAGAACCGGGGCGACCCGGTGAAGTTCTCGCACGCCATGATCGACGCGGGCGCCGACCTGGTCGTCGGGCACGGCCCGCACGTGCTGCGCGGGATGGAGTTCTACCAGGGCCGGCTGATCGCCTACAGCCTCGGCAACTTCGCCGGCGGCGGCAGGTCGCTCACCCCGGACGGGCGGCTCGGCTGGGGCGGGGTGTTGAAGGTGTCGCTCAAGCCGGACGGCAGCTTCGCCGGCGGCTCGTTCGCCTCTACCCGGATGAGCGCGGTGGGCAAGCCCGGGATGGACTCCGCCGACCGGGCGCTCGGCCTGGTCAAGCAGCTCAGCGGGAGCGACTTCGGCGACCGCGGCGCCCGGTTCGACGGCGCCGGGAAGATCAGCGCACCCGCGGCCGGCTGAGGACGCGGGCCGCGGGCCCGGTTCGGGGTGTGGGCCGGGCGGTTGGTCGTACCGGCGACGTAGGCTTTCCGGCGTGACCATCAGCCCGCCAGCCGGCACCGAGACCGACCTCGGTCGCACCCGGCGTGCCCGGCGGATCGGCCGGGCGCTGACCGAAGCGCACCCCGACGCGCACTGTGAGCTCGACCACTCCAACGCCCTGGAGCTGGCCGTCGCCACCATCCTCTCCGCGCAGTGCACCGACAAGAAGGTCAACGAGGTCACCCCGAAGCTCTTCCCCCGCTACCCCACGGCCGCCGACTACGCCGGCGCGGACCGGGCCGAGCTGGAGGAGCTGATCCGGCCGACCGGCTTCTACCGCAACAAGACCGACTCACTGATCAAGCTGGGCCAGGCGCTGGTCGAGCGCTACGACGGCCGGGTCCCCGGCCGGCTGGCCGACCTGGTGACCCTGCCCGGGATCGGCCGCAAGACCGCCAACGTGATCCTCGGCAACGCCTTCGACGTCCCGGGGATCACCGTCGACACCCACTTCCAGCGGTTGGTGCAGCGGTGGCGGCTGACCGCCCAGACCGACCCGGTCAAGATCGAGCACGAGATCGGCGCGCTCTTCCCGAAGCGGGAGTGGACCATGCTCTCGCACCGGATCATCTTCCACGGCCGACGCGTCTGCCACGCCCGCAAACCGGCCTGCGGCGCGTGCACGCTGGCGAAGCTCTGCCCGTCGTACGGGACCGGGCCGACCGAACCGGCCGCCGCCGCCAAGCTGCTCAAGGGCCCCCGGGCGCGGGACCTGGCGGTCGCCGCCGGGGTGGACCCGGAGCTGGTGCCCCAGCAGGCCGCCGCCGCGGACGTGCCGTGAACCGGCGCCTGGCCGCCCTGCTCGTGCCGGTGCTGCTGGCCGTCGCCGGCTGCACCGCTACCCCGGAGCAGTCGTCGAGCGCGCCGGCCGCCCGGTCGCAGCGCCCGTCGCCGTTCGCCGACTGCGCGACGCTCGCCACCCCGCCCGCCGCGACCCCGTCGGCAGGTACCGCGACGTCGGGTGGGGCCGTGCCCTCGGGGGAGGCCGCGCCGTCGGCCGGTGCCGTGCCGCCAGGTGAGGCCGTCCCGGGCGCCGCTACGGCGACTGGTGCGGGGCGGGTCGATCCGGCGGTGGGCAAGCCGCTGCCCGAGCTGACGTTGTCCTGCTTCACCGGCGGGGTGCCGGTGGCGCTGCGCGACGTGCGCGGGCCAGCGGTGATCAACGTGTGGGCCTCCTGGTGCGGGCCCTGCCGCAAGGAGCTGCCCGCCTTCCAGCGGCTCAGCGCACGGACGACCGGGAAGCTGCAGGTCGTCGGGGTGAACAGCCGGGACGACCGGGAGGCCGCCCAGTCGTTCGGCGAGGACTTCGGCGTCCGCTTCCCGATGCTCGTCGACCAGGGCGCCGCCGTGCAGCGGGAGCTGCGCCGCAAGGGCTTCCCGCTCACCGTGTTCGTCGACGCTCAGGGGCAGGTCCGGCACGTGGACGACAGCGGTGCGGTGGACGACGCCCGGCTCGCCGCGCTGGTGCGTACCCACCTCGGCGTGGCGGTGCCGGCGTGAGCCCTGACGCGCCGGTCGGTGAAGGCGGTCGGCGCCCGCCGACCTGGCTGGACCCGCTGCTGGGCCGGCTCGGCACCGCCCGGGCGGAGGACTTCACCCGGCTCATCACCCCCGAGCAGGGCGGTCGGGAGAGCGCCGTGCTGGTGCTGCTCGGCGAGGAGCCCGGCGCCGGCCCGGACGTGCTGGTCCTCCAGCGGGCCGCCACCCTGCGCAACCACGCCGGCCAGCCGGCCTTCCCCGGCGGCGCGGCCGACCCGGAGGACGCCGACGCCGCCGCCACCGCCCTGCGGGAGGCGAACGAGGAGGTCGGCCTCGACCCGGCCAGCGTCACCGTCCTGGCCCAGCTGCCCAAGCTGTGGATCCCGGTCAGCGACTTCCTGGTCACCCCGGTGCTGGCCTGGTGGCACACCCCGCACCCGGTGCACCCGCGGGAGCCCGCCGAGGTCGCGCACGTCGCCCGGCTGCCGGTGGCCGAGCTGGTCGACCCGGACAACCGGATGCGGGTACGCCACCCGAGCGGCTGGATCGGCCCCGCCTTCTCCGTACGCGGCATGCTGGTCTGGGGCTTCACCGCGGGGGTGCTGGCCACCCTGCTGGAGATGGCCGGTTGGGCCCGCCCCTGGCCGCGCGGCCGGGTGGTCGAGCTGCCGCCGACCGGGGCCACCCCGGCGCCCTCGGCGGGCACCGACGAGGTCGACGAGATGGCCGGTCCGCTGACCTGACGGTCACGTTCCGCAACCGCGCGGCACCGACGGTGCGGCGTGCCCGTACCCTTGACCCGTGTCGGCCGTGGATCTCGTTCTGCTCCTGCTCATGCTCGTGTTCGCGATCAGCGGATACCGTCAGGGCTTCGTCATCGGGGCGCTGTCGTTCTCCGGGTTCTTCCTGGGTGCGCTGGTCGGCCTGCAGCTCGGCCCGCTGGTGGCCCGGCAGTTCACCGACAGCGGGACCAGGGTGCTGATCTCCCTGATCGCGGTCTTCGGTCTCGCTGTGCTCGGCCAGGCGCTGGCCGGTTGGCTCGGTTCCAACCTGCGCGCCGCGATCACCGGCACCGCCGGGCGGAAGCTCGACGACATCGGCGGCGCGTTCGTCTCGATCTTCGCGGTGATGCTGGTGGCCTGGTTGGTCGCGGTGCCGCTCGGCTCCTCGTCGCTGCCCTGGCTGGCCGCCTCGGTGAAGAACAGCGCGCTGCTGACCGTGGTCGACCGGGTGCTGCCCGACCAGGCGCAGGAGCTGTCCACCGCGCTGCGGGACACGGTGGACACCAACGGCTTCCCGGAGGTCTTCAACGGCCTGGGGCGTACCCAGGCGCGGCAGGTCTCGCCGCCCGACCCGGCGCTGGCCGGCTCGCAGGTGGTGGCGAACAGCCAGCGCGCCGTGGTCAAGGTGCTCGGATCCGCGCCGAGCTGCTCCCGGCGGATCGAGGGCTCCGGCTTCGTGTACGCGGACGACCGGGTGATGACCAACGCGCACGTGGTCGCCGGCACCCGCTCGGTCGCGGTCGAGCTGCGCGGCGAACGGTACGACGGCCAGGTAGTCGTCTACGACCCGGACCGCGACCTGGCCGTCCTCTACGTGCCGGGGCTGCCCGGCCCGTCGCTGCGGTTCGCCGCCGGGCAGGCCGCCACCGGGGCGGACGCGATCGTGCTCGGCTTCCCGCTCGACGGCCCGTACGACGCCCGCCCGGCCCGGGTGCGCGACGTCGACCGGATCACCGGCCCGGACATCTACGCCTCCAGCGACGTCACCCGGGAGATCTACACGATCCGGGCGCTGGTCCGCAGCGGGAACTCCGGCGGCCCGCTGGTTTCGTCGAACGGGCTGGTGCTCGGGGTGATCTTCGCGGCCGCCGCGGACGACCCGAACACCGGCTTCGCGGTGACCGCCGCCGAGGCGCGGCCGGTGGCGCTGGCCGGCGCGGAGCGTACCCGTGGGGTGGAGACCGGCGACTGCACCTGAGCCACCCCCGCGGCCCGGGTCAGCCGCCCGCCGGCGCCCGGGCGGCGGTCACGTCCCCACCCGACGGGGTGAGACCGGGCAGCGCGGCCTTGCCCCAGCGCAGGGTCCGGTCGAGCACCGCGCGCGCCATGATCGCCACGCAGATGCCGCCGTTCACGAACGAGGCGGCCACGTCGCTCGGGTGGTGCATGCCCCGGTACAACCGGGCCACCGCCACCCCGATCGGCACCAGCACCAGCAGCGTCCACCAGGTGGCCTTGGCCGCGGTGCTCTTCGCCCGCAGCGCCAGCAGCAGCGCGATGCCGACGTAGAGCGCCACCGACGCCGACGTGTGCCCGGACGGGAAGCTGGAGGTCGGCGGGGACACGTCCAGGTGCTCGACCGCCGGTCGCTTCCGGTCGATCGCCAGCGTGGTCAGGAAGAAGACCAGCGCCTGGGCGGTGACCGCGGCGCACAGGAACAGCGGCTCCCGCCAGCGGTGCAGCACCAGCCGCAGGACCACCGCCACCAGCGCCGTGACCGCGATGATCACCGGGGTGCTGGCCAACGTGCTGAAGACCAGCGAGACGTCGTTCCAGCCGCCGGCCCGGTCCGCCGCCAACTCCCGGTTGACGGTGTCCTCCACGGTGAACGGCCAGGCCTTGTCGAGGACCCGGGTGACGAGCACCCCGAGCAGGATCATGAAAGAGAGCAGCAGGGTCACCGGCAGCAGCACGCGCCGGGCCAGCTGAACCGCGAAGTCGGACATGGGCCGCCCATTACCCCGCGCGGCGGTGAACTACGCGTTGCCGGCCGGTGGCCGGTCGGCCAGCTCCGGCTCCACGCCCTCGACCGACGGGCGCTCGGCCGGCCGACCGTCCCGGGCCCGCCAGGTGGTGAACGCGGCGCTGGTCGCCGCCACCACCGCGGTGCCGAGCAGCCAACCGCCCACCACGTCGCTGGTCCAGTGCACGCCCAGCGCGATCCGGCTCAGCCCGGTCACCCCGGCCAGCAGCACCGCGGCCACCCAGAGCACCACCCGGGCCGCCGGACGGCCCCGGGTGAACGGCAGGAGCACCAGCAGCAGCACCCCGGCGGCCAGGGTGGCGTTGAGCGCGTGCCCGGACGGGAACGAGAAGCCGGCCGACCGGGCGACCGGGTCGAGCAGGTCCGGCCGGTTGCGGCCGACCAGCAGCTTCAGCAGCGGGCCGAGTAGCCCGCCCACCGCCATCGTGGTGACCACCCACAGCGCCACCCGGCGGGCCCGGCGAAGCCACAGCCAGATCACCACCACCAGCGTCACCCCGCGCAGCGGGTTGGGGGCGAACACGCTCGACCAGACGCTCATCAGCCGCACCCAGGCCGGGTGGTCCAGGGCGTACCCGTGCAGCGTGTCGGTCACCGCCGCGTCGAGGTCGTGCAGCGGCGGCCAGGCCCCGACCACCAGCACGGCCAGCAGCGCGAACGGCACCAGCAGCAGGAACGCGGCCACCGACGCGAGGGCGAGCCGCAGGCCGAGCGAGCGGTCCCGGTCGCGGCGGCCGGACCACCTCGACCGGTTCGTCGGGCTGGGGCTGACACGCTGACCGGGCGACCTCATGACCGGAGCACTACCCCGTCGGGGGCCGGCTCAGAACCCGCTCAGCGACCCCGCAACCGGAACCGGCGGATCGCCAGCGCCACGCCGGTGACGAGGGCCACCAGGATCGCCACGCCGGTCCACAGCCGGCGGGGCGCGGTCGCGTCCTCGCCGCCGGCCGGCTGGGCCGTCCACCGGGTGTGCTGGCGGGGGGCGGTGAACCCGAGCGGGTCCGTACCGGTGCCGCCGGCCTGCGCGTCGTCGGCGGAGCCGGGCGCCGGGCCGAACCCGACCACCCCGGGGGAGGCGTTGTCGTCCAGCGGGTTGCGGTGGATCTCCGGCACGTCGGCGGTCAACGCGGCGACCGGGTCGACCAGGCCGTACCCGAACCGGTCGTCCCGCCCGGTGGGGCCGATGTCCTTCGCGGTGGAGATCAGCCGGTTGACCACGTCACCGGCGGACAGCTGCGGGTATCGAGACCGGACCAGCGCGGCCGTCGCCGCCACCAGGGGAGACGCGAAGCTGGTGCCCTGCACACCCCAGTAGCTGTTGGGCGGCCGGGCCCCGACCAGGCCGGTCGCCGGCGCGGTCAGCACGGTGTCGTGCCCGGTGATCGAGCCGGCCCACATGTTCTCGCTGTCGCGGTCCAGCCCGGCGACCGCGATCACTCCGGGCTCGCGGGCCGGGTACCACACCCGGGGGCCGGTGGAGGTGGCCA
The DNA here is from genome assembly GCF_042899365.1 of Micromonospora sp. NPDC000089. Lineage (NCBI taxonomy): Bacteria > Bacillati > Actinomycetota > Actinomycetes > Micromonosporales > Micromonosporaceae > Micromonospora > Micromonospora sp. NPDC000089. The sequence goes on along the minus strand of NZ_JBIAZT010000007.1, from coordinate 226,771 downwards.
CGTTGCCGGTGCAGGCGACCACCACCACGTCCCGAGCGAACGCGTAGTCGAGGGCGGCGGCCAGCGCCGGGCTGTCGCCGCTGCCGCCGAGCGACAGGTTGATCACGCGGGCGCCGTTGTCGACCGCCCAGCGCACCCCCTTCGCCACGATCATCGCGTCGTCGTAGCGGTTCTCGTCGTCGAGCACCCGCACCGGCAGGATGCGGGCCTCCGGCGCCAGGCCCACCACGCCGCGGCTGTCGTCGCCGCGCCCGGCGATCAGGCTGGCCACCGTGGTGCCGTGGCCGACCGGATCGGGCTCGGCGGCACCGCCCGGGGACACCAGGTCGATGCCGGGCAGCACCTGGCCGGCCAGGTCCGGATGGCGGCCGTCCACGCCGGAGTCCACCACCGCGACGGTCACCCCGCGCCCGGTGGAGGTGCGCCAGGCCGTCTCGGCCCGCAGCTCGCCGAGCTGGAACTGGTCGTCCCGGACCCGGTCGGCGCGGGCCGTCCGGGCGGGCGCGAAATCCGGCTCGGCCAGCGGGCCGGCCGCGACCGTCGCGGCGTGCGGGGCGGCGGCCAGCGTGGCGGGGGCCGCGGCCGCCGGGGGCGGTGCGACGCCCACCAGGGTGACGGCGGTCGCCGCCGCGCCGAGCAGCGCGCGACCGGAGAACCGGTGGAGCGCGCTCGGGGAGCCGTGCCGAACCCTGGTCACATCCTCAGCCATTCATCACGACGGAACCATGCTGCCCGCGAGATTACCGGTTTTCCCCGCCTCGGCGCGGTGTTCGCGGCACACCGGTCACGGTGGCGGCAGATGCGCCAGCTGAACCAGCCGTACGCCCTCGCGCCGGGTGACCAGCCGACCGCGCCCCGGCGGGAGCGGACCCGGGCGCACCTGACCGACCAGCGCCCCCTCGTCCGGGCTGCCGCTCATCACCAGCCCGGGGGTGGACAGCTCGCGCAGCCGCTGCACGACCGGCTCGTACTGGGTCCGGCCGGCGCCCCCGGAACGCCGGGCCAGCACCAGGTGCAGCCCCACGTCCCGGGCCTGGGGCAGGTGCTCCTCCAGGCTCCGCAACGGGTTCGCCGGGCCGCTGGAGACCAGGTCGTAGTCGTCCACCAGCACGAACAGCTCCGGCCCGGACCACCAGGACCGCTCGCGCAGCTGGGCCGGGGTGACCTCCGGGCCGGGCGCCCGGCCCTGCATGTAGCCGGCCGCCGACTCGATCAGCTCGGTGGTGTGCGCGGCCGCGCTGCCGTACCCGATCACGTGTGGCAGGTCGGTGAGGTCCTGCAGGCTGCGCCGGTAGTCGACCAGGATCACCCGGGCCTGCTCGGGACTGAACCGGGTGACGATCGAGGTGGTCAGCGCGCGCAGGAACGAGGACTTGCCGCACTCCGCGTCGCCGAAGACCACGAAGTGCGGCTCGGTGGCGAAGTCCAGCGCTACCGGCCGCAGGTCCGCCTCGGCGATGCCGATTCCGAAGGCCAGGCCGGTCGCGGCGGAGCGGTCCAGCTCGGCGTACGGCAGCACCGGCGGGAGCAGCCGGACCGGGGGCGCCGGCCGGCCGGGCCAGGCACCGGCCACCGACTTCACCAGCTCCGCCGGGTCGGTGCCACCCAGCTGGGGCAGCGCGGTCAGGAAGTGCAGGCTCTGCGCGGTGATGCCCCGGCCGGCCCGCGCCGGCACGGTCGCCGCGGCGGTCCGCCGGACCAGCGAGTCGGACGGGTCGCCGAGGCGCAGCTCCAGCCGGGAGCCGAACAGGTCCCGGATGGCCGGGCGGAAGTCCATCCAGCGCACCGCGCTGGCCACCACGTGCACGCCGTACGACAGGCCGCGGGTGGCCAGGTCGGTGATCAGCGGTTCCAGGTCGTCGTACTCGCCGCGCAGGGTGGCCCAGCCGTCCACCACCAGGAAGACGTCCCCGAACGGGTCGACGGCGGGCTGCCCGGCGGCGGTCAGCTCCCGGCGCCGCTGCCGCCAGGCCGCCATCGACTCCACGCCCAGCTCGGCGAAGCGGCGCTCCCGCTCGGCGAGCACCGTGGCCACCTCGCCGACGGTCCGCCGCACCACGGTCGGGTCGGCCCGGCCGGCGACCCCGCCCACGTGCGGCAGGTTGCGCAGCACGGCCAGCCCGCCGCCGCCGAAGTCGAGGCAGTAGACCTGCGCCTCGGCCGGGGTGTGGGTCAGCGCCAGCGCGCAGATCAGCGTGCGCAGCGCGTGCGACTTGCCGCTCTGCGGGCCGCCCACCACGGCCACGTGACCGGCCGCCCCGTCCAGCGCCAGCCAGAGCAGGTCACGACGCTGCTCGTACGGCTTGTCCACCACGGCCACCGGCACCTGCAGGGCGCCGTGCAGCTCCGGATTGGCGACGGTGAGCCCGCGGCGCGGATCCGGGGTGGGCGGCCCGAGCAGCTCGTCCAGGGTGGGCGCCTGGTCCAGCGGGGGCAGCCACACCTGGTGCGCCGGCGGGCCCTGCCCGGCGAGCCGGGCGACCAGAACGTCGAGCAGGCTCTCCCGCTCCTCCTCGGCCACCGGCGGCGGCGCCGGGGTGGCCGGCTCGGGCACCGGCACCAGGTGGGTGGAGAAGGTGAGCAGGCGGGGCGGAGCACCCGCCCCGCCGCCGGCCGCGCCCGCCCGCCGGGGGGCCGGCCCGGAGACGTACGCGGCCTTGAACCGGACCAGCGGGTCGGTGCCGGCGCGCAGGTAACCGTGCCCGGGGGAGCGGGGCAGCTCGTGCGCGTCCGGCACGCCGAGCACCGTCCGGGACTCCAGCGCCGAGAACGTCCGCAACCCGATCCGGTACGACAGGTGGGTGTCCAGCCCGCGCAGCCGCCCCTCCTCCAGCCGCTGGCTGGCCAGCAGCAGGTGCACGCCGAGCGACCGGCCCAGCCGGCCGATCTGGACGAACAGGTCGATGAAGTCCGGCTTGGCCGACAGCAGCTCGGAGAACTCGTCGCAGACCAGCAGCAGCGACGGCAGCGGGGCGAGCGGACTGCCGGCGGCCCGGGCCCGCTCGTAGTCGCGCAGGCTGGCGAAGTTGCCGGCCCGGCGCAGCAGCTCCTGCCGGCGGATCAGCTCGCCGTTGATCGCGTCGACCATCCGGTCGACCAGCGGCAGCGCGTCGGCCAGGTTGGTGATCACCGCGGCGGTGTGCGGCAGCCGGTCGAACGAGGCGAAGGTGGCGCCGCCCTTGAAGTCGACCAGGACGAAGTTGAGCTGCTCCGAGCTGTGCGTGGCGGCCAGCCCGAGCACCAGGGTGCGCAGCAGCTCCGACTTGCCGGAGCCGGTCGCGCCGATCAGCAGGCCGTGCGGGCCCATTCCGTCCTGCGCGGACTCCTTGAGGTCCAGCTCGATGGCGCCGCCGTCCGCGCCCACCCCGATCGGCACCCGCAGCCGGTCGCGCGCCGGCCGGGGCGCCCAGCCCTGCTCGGCGGTGAACCCGTCCGGGTCGCCGATGCCGAGCAGCTCGGGCAGGCCCAGCTCGGCGCCGGGCGGGGCGTCCGGCCCGCGTACGGTGGCGGCCAGTCGCAGCGGGGCGAGCCGGCGGGCGACCGCCTCGGTGTCGGCGACGGCCAGCCGGTCGGCGGTGCCCACCTCGGCGTGCCCCTCGGCGGACCAGGAGTGCAGCCGGTCGCCGCGGATCTCCAGCAGCAGCGCGAAGCGGTCCAGCAGCCGTGGCGGCGGGGTGTCCAGGTCGATCACGGTGACCGCGTCGATGCCGCCGTCGCCGGCCAGGTCGGTCGCCCCGGTGAGGTCGCCGCCGTCGAGCAGCACCACCACGTGCGGGCCGTCGGTGGCCGGGCCGGCAGGGCTGAACCGGGAGCGGCTGGCCAGCACGTCGTCCAGCAGCCGTTCCAGCTCGACGGCGGAGCTGGTGACCAGCCGGACCGGGCCGAGCGCGTCGGTGCGGATGGGGTGGTGCGCGTGCGGCAGCCACTTGACCCACTCCCACGGCGCCCGCCGCTCCGGCCCGGCGCAGACGGCGATCAGCAGCTCGTCGGGGGCGTGGAAGACGGCGAGCTGGGTCAGCACGGCCCGGCCGAGCGCCTGGGCCGGCGCCGAGCCGGTGCCCGGCGCGCCGCCGTCCGGACCGGCCGGCACGCCCCGCACGTGCACCCGGGCGAAGCTGCGCAGCGACAGCGCCACCGGCAGGTCCGGCACCACCGAGTACGCGTCGAGGAAGCGCCGCAGTGCCCCCGCGGTCATCGGCTCCAGCTCCTCCAGCGGTCGGGTGACCGGCGGGATCAGCGGGGTGGCCAGGGTCTGCGGGCCGACGGCCACCCGGACCACCGCGAAGTCCGGGTCGCCCGGGCGACGTTCCCAGACCCGGTGGCTGTCCACGGTCGACCACAGCCGGGTGGGGTCGGGGTGCCGGTAGTGCAGGCCGGCCCGCTGCTCGCCGGCGGTCTGCCGGACCCGGCGGCGCAGTGTGGTGAGGTGGCGCAGGTACTCCCGCCGGGCGGCCATCATCTCCGACTTCTTCGGGGTGCCGGAGGCGCTGCCCCAGGAGGTCACCAGCATGGCCACCGAGGAGAGCCCGAACATGCCGCCCACCACGTACGAGTAGGCGCCGCCCCCCCGGCCGAACATCATCGCCATGGCCACCGTGCCGCCCAGCATGGGCAGCACCATCAGCGCCTGCTGCCAGCGGCCACCGGCGACGGCGGGGATCTCCGGTGGCCCCTCGACGGGCAGCTCACCGACCGGGATCTCCGGCGCCGGTCGGCGCGGCGGCCGCTTGATGACGACAGTGGACACTGACCCTCCCCATGGCGCTCGGTAACCCGAGCCTGGCTCATGGTAGGTAAAGTCCTCTCGTTCGTCAGCCACCGCTCCCTATCGATATGGAGATCAGTCGATGACCACCGGTCTGGCCCGGGTCACGATCAGCGCGCCGCAGCGGCGGGTGGACGTGGCGCTGCCGGAGCAGGTCCCGCTGGCCGAGCTGCTGCCCGAGGTGCTCCGGCACGCCGGTGAGGGGCTCGCCGACGACGGCGAGCGGCACGGCGGTTGGGTGCTGCGGCGCACCGACGGCGCGGTGCTGGCCACCGCCCAGGCGCTGCTGCCGCAGGGGGTGCGCGACGGCGAGGTGCTGCACCTGGTGCCGGCCCACGACCAGTGGCCCGAGCTGGAGTACGACGACGTGGTCGAGGCGATCGCCGACGGCGCCCGGCGCCGGGGTGTCGCCTGGTCGGCCCGGGCCACCCGGGTGGCGGCGCTGGCCGGCGCCGCCGTACCGCTGGGGGTCGGGCTGCTCGCGGTGCTGGCCGCCGGGCCGGGCGCGGGCGGCGGCTGGCCCGTCGCGGTCGCGGTGGCGCTGCTGCTCGCGCTGGCCGGCACGGTCGCCTCCCGGGCGTACGGGGACGGCCCGGCCGGCGCCACCCTGGGCGGGTACGCCCTGCCGTACGCCTTCGCCGGCGGCGCGCTCGCGGTCAGCTCCGGCGACCCGGTCGGCCCGCTGCGGCCGCTGCCCTGGCTGGGCGCCCCCGAGCTGCTCACCGGCGCGGTGGCGCTGCTGCTGGTGGCCGTCCTCGGGCTGCTCGGCGCCGCCACCCGGGCCCGGGTCTTCGTGGCCGGGGCGACGGTCGGCGCGGTGGGCGCCGCGGCCGCGGTCGGCGGGCTGCTGCTCGATCCGGCCGGCACGGCGGCTGTACTGCTCAGCGTGTCGATCTTCGCGATCGGCGCGCTGCCGCTGCTGGCGATCCGGCTGGGCAAGGTGCCGCTGCCGCCGATCACCCTGCCCGCCGGGCCGACCGGCGGCCCGGACGGCGTCCGGGACCTGCCCGACCGGGCGCTGGTGCACGCCGCGGTGGCCCGGACCGAGGAGATGCTCACCGGCATGCTGCTCGGCCACGCGGTGCTGGCGGTCACCGCGTTCCTGGTGCTCGGGCTCACCGGCGGGGTGCCCGGGCGGCTGCTGGTGGCGGTCGGCGCGGCGGTGCTGCTGCTGCGCTCCCGGCTCTTCGTGGCCGTCCGGCACCGGGTGCCGCCGGTGACGGCCGGGCTGGCCGGGTTCGCGATCCTCGGCGGGGTGCTCGCCGGCCGGGCCGGGTCGACCGGGCTGTTCGCGCTGGCCGCGGGCGGGCTGCTGGTCGCCCTGGTCACCGTGGCGGCCGGCACCACGTACGCCCGGCGGCCGGTGTCGCCGTACCTGGGGCGGGTGGCCGACCTGACCGACACCGCGCTGGTGGTCTCGGTGGTGCCGGTGGCCTGCGCGGTGCTCGGCCTCTACGACGCCGCCCAGGGCCTGCTGGGCTGAACGGCCTACGGAAGAAGCCCGGGCCGACGTGGCCCGGGCTTCTCGACGTACGTGTCCGGGGTCAGTGCCCGGCGCCGCCCGCGGCCTCGGCGTCCCGGGCCCGCTGGTACGACGCGCGCACCTCGGCCTCGGCCTCGACCCGGCCCACCCAGGTGGCGCCCTCGACCGACTTGCCCGGCTCCAGGTCCTTGTAGACCTCGAAGAAGTGCTGGATCTCCAGCCGGTCGAACTCGCCCAGGTGGTGGATGTCGCGCAGGTGCTCCTGGCGCGGGTCCTCGTAGGGCACGCAGAGGACCTTGTCGTCGCCGCCCTTCTCGTCCGTCATCCGGAACATGCCGATCGTGCGGCAGCGGATCAGGCAGCCCGGGAAGGTCGGCTCGGGGACGAGCACCAGGGCGTCCAGCGGGTCGCCGTCCTCGCCCAGGGTGCCTTCGATGAACCCGTAGTCGGCCGGGTACTGGGTCGACGTGAAGAGGGTGCGGTCCAGCCGGATCCGGCCGGTCGCGTGGTCAACCTCGTACTTGTTCCGGTGACCCTTCGGGATCTCAACCGTGACGTCGAAATCCATCTTCCACGCTCCCTCGTCTGCCCACGCTGGCTCAACGGCACCACCGACGCCCCCGGGCCGGGTGAATGGCCACCCACCGGTTCCGGACGCCGCATAGTCTTCGGACCGAAGTAGTGTCACCCAGGCGAGTTCGGGATGCGGGAGGAGGGGGTCGTGGGGAGGGAAGATTCACACTACCGCCCACCGGGGGGCGACCGGGCCGGGTCCGGCCGATCCGCCGCCGGTGGGGTGAGCGGCCGCGTCCACGTGCCCGGGGTGCACCCGGGCAACCGCCCGTCCGGGTACGGTTCGGCGCCAGTCTCGCCCGCGTCCGGCTCCGCGCCGGTCCCGTCCGCGTCCGGCTCCGCGCCGGTCCCGCCGTACGCTCCGCCGCCGGCCGGGTCCGACCGCCCGTCGGCGCCGCGTCCGCGTCGCCGGCTGCTGCCGGTGGCCGTGCTGGCCGGCGTGCTGCTGCTGGTGCTCGCCGGGGTGGTGGTGGTCCGTCCCGGCCCGGTCGACCGCTGGCTGGGCGGCGCGGACGAGACGCCCGCCGCCGTCGCCGGCCCGCCCGAGCCCGACCCGGCCCCGGTGCTCGCCGGCCCCGACGGCAACGCGCCGGAGCCCACCCCCGCCGGGGTGCGCGCCGCGCTGGAGCCGCTGCTCGCCGCCCGGGAGCTGGGCAGCCGGGTGAACCTGTCGGTGGCCGACGTGACCACCGGCACCTCGCTCTACGCCCGGGGCGGCGGCGACGCCACGGTGCCCGCCTCGGTGACCAAGCTGGCCACCGCGGTGACCGTGCTGGAGGCCCGCGGCCCCGCGCACCGGATCCCCACCCGGGCGGTGGCCGGCCCGAACCCGGGCGAGGTGGTGCTGGTCGGCGGCGGCGACCCCACCCTGGCGGTCGACCGGAACGGCTTCTACCCCGGCGCGGCCCGCCTCGACGACCTGGCGAAGCAGGTGAAGCAGGCGCTCGGCGGCACCGCGCCCACCAGGGTGATCGTCGACTCGACGCTCTTTCCCGGCCCGGTGCACGCTGCCGGCTGGGACGACGACATCCCGACCGGCGGCTTCGGCGCGTCGATCACCGCCCTGATGACCGACGGCGCCCGGGTCGACCCGGTGGGGGCGCGCAAGAGCTTCGACGACAGCCACGGCATGGCCGAGCGGGCCGCCCAGCCGGATCTCGCGGCCGGCCGGTCGTTCGCCCGGCTGCTCGGGGTGGACGCCGAGGTGACCAGGGGCAACGCCCCGGCCGCCGGCGCCGCCGCCCCGGCACCCGGCGCCGAGCTGGGCAAGGTCGAGTCGCTTCCGGTGATCCGGCTGGTCGACATCATGATCAGCGACAGCGACAACGTGATCGCCGAGGCGCTGGCCCGGCAGGTCGCGCTGGCGAAGGGAAAACCCGCCTCGTTCGTCGGCGGGGCCGCCGCCACCGACCAGGTGATCGGCGAGCTGGGCCTGCCGGCCGGCGAGATCAGCCTGGCCGACGGCAGCGGGCTGTCCCGCTCGAACCGGATCAGCCCGACGCTGCTCACCGACCTGATCACGCTGGCCGGCAACGGCAGCCACCCGGAGCTGGGCGCGATCTTCGGCGGCCTGCCGGTGGCCGCCTGGTCGGGCACGCTGAGCGACCGCTACCTGCTCTCGGCCACCGCGGCGGGCGCCGGGGTGGTGCGCGCCAAGACCGGCACGCTCACCGGGGTGCATGCGATCGCCGGGCTGGTCACCACCGCCGACGGGCGGCTGCTCACCTTCGCCGTGCTCACCGACCAGGCTCCGGCCGGCGACCCGGACATCCCCCGCCGCGCCCTGGACCGGATCGCCGGCGCCCTGGCCGGCTGCGGCTGCCGCTGACCCCGGCCGCCCGTGGGCGGTGCCGATCGCGGACGCGAGCCCGGGCCGGGGTGTTCCGGCGCGGGTACGGTGGGGTGCATGGCGCAGTTCGTGGACTGGGATCTGGCCGCCGCCACCGCGGGGGCCTTGAGCAAGTCGGGGCCCCGGGTGTCGTACGCGGAGGCCACCGAGGTGGTCGGCGAGCTGCGGCGACTCACCGAGGAGGCGGCCGGGCACGTCGCCGAGTACACCGGGCTGCGTTCGCAGGTGACCCACCCGCCGGTGCGGGTGGTGGACCGGCGGGACTGGGCCGCCGCGAACATCGCCGGGCTGCGCGAGGTGATCACCCCGCTGGTCGACCGGCTCTCCGGCGACAAGCGTCCCGGCCCGCTCACCGAGGCGGTCGGCTCCCGGCTCACCGGGGTGCAGGCCGGCACCGTGCTGGCGTACCTCTCCGGCCGGGTGCTCGGGCAGTACGAGGTCTTCTCCGCGGACCCGGGCCAGCTGCTGCTGGTCGCGCCGAACATCGTCGAGGTGGAGCGCAAGCTGCAGGCCGACCCGCGCGACTTCCGGCTCTGGGTGTGCCTGCACGAGGTCACCCACCGCACCCAGTTCACCGCCGTGCCGTGGATGCGGGCGTACTTCCTGGGTGAGGTGCAGGCGTTCGTGGACGCCTCGCAGGGCAGCGAGCACGTGCTGGAGCGGCTGCGCCGCGGGGTGGCCACCCTGTCGGACGCGGTGAAGGACCCGGAGAGCCGCACCAGCGTGCTGGACATCGTGCAGACCCCCGCCCAGCGCGCCGTGCTGGACCGGCTCACCGCGCTGATGACCCTGCTGGAGGGGCACGCCGAGTTCGTGATGGACGGGGTCGGCCCGCAGGTGATCCCGAGCGTGGAGCGGATCCGGGCGTCGTTCAACCGGCGCCGCGAGGCGGGCAACCCGCTGGAGAAGGCGATCCGCCGGCTGCTCGGCGTGGACGTCAAGATGCGCCAGTACGCAGAGGGTCGCAAGTTCGTGCACGGCGTCGTGGAGCGGGTCGGCATGGCCGGCTTCAACAAGATCTTCGGCTCCCCGCTGACCCTGCCCCGCCTCGACGAGCTGGGCGACCCGGACGCCTGGGTGGCCCGGGTGCACGGGCCGGCCGCCGCCGCGCCGACCGCCGGCTGACCGACCCCCGGTGCGGACGAGGAACGAGCCGACCGTGCCGCCCGACCTGACCGGGCCTTCGGGGCCGGCCGGGACGGGGGGCCGTGCCGCGGCCGGTCTCGCCCCGCCGGTGGCCGCGATCCGGGTCGCGGTCCGCCGCGCGCTGGCCGGGCTGCCGCCCGGGCCGGTGCTGGTGGCCTGCTCCGGTGGTGCGGACTCACTGGCCCTCGCCGCCGCCACCGCCTTCGTGGCGCCCCGGCTGGGCCGCCCCGCCGGCCTGGTGACCGTCGACCACGGGCTGCAGCCCGGCTCGGCCGAGCGCGCCGCCGCGGTGGCCCGCTGGGCCGGCGAGGTGGGGCTGAGCCCGGCCGAGGCCGTGCCGGTGACCGTGGCCGGCCGACCGGGTGGGCCCGAGGCGGCCGCCCGGGAGGCCCGCTACCAGGCGCTGGTGGCCGCCGCCCGGCGGCACGGGGCGGCCGCGGTGCTCACCGGGCACACCCGCGACGACCAGGCCGAGACGGTGCTGCTGGCGCTGGCCCGGGGCGCCGGCCCGCGCGGGCTGGCCGGCATGCCGCAACGCCGCGAGCTGGACGGCGTGCCGCTGCTGCGCCCGCTGCTCGACGTCACCCGGGAGCAGACCCGCCGGGCGTGCGCCGCGCTCGGGCTGACCCCGTGGGAGGACCCGCACAACACCGACCCGTCGTACGCCCGCGCGCGGGTGCGCGCGGACGTGCTGCCGGTGCTGCTCCGCGCGCTCGGCGAGGGGGTACGGGACAACCTGGCCCGGACGGCCGCACTGGTCGCCGCGGACACCGCCGCCCTGGACGACCTCGCCCGCGCCGCCCTCGCCGCCCCGGCCGCCAGCGCCGGGCCCGCCGAGAACGCCGCCCCGGCCGCCAGCGCCCGGCCAGCCCAGGTTGCCGGGACCGGCGGGGTACGCGTGGAGGGCGGCTTGTCGGTCGCCGCGCTGGCCGGGATGCCCGCGGCGGTGCGTACCCGGGTGCTGCACGCCTGGGCGCGGGAGCTGGGGGCACCGCCGTCCGCCCTGTCGCACCGGCACGTCGAGGCGCTGGACGCGCTGGTCACCGGGTGGCACGGGCAGGGCCCGGCGCACCTGCCGGGGGCGATCCGGGTGGTCCGCCGGGCGGGCGAACTGCGGCCCGCCGACCCGCCGCGCTGACCGCCGCCCCGCCCCACCGCCGCGCACCGGGTCCGGTGGGTCGAGTGGGTGGGTGCGATCCGATCACGACGGTTCACCGCGAACGGCTTCTCGTCGGGAGCCGCCGGAGGCGGTAGACATGGCGGATGGCGTACCCCCGGATGCCGCTGTTCGCCCCGCACGGCGCCGTCACGACCAGCCAGCCGCTCGCGGCGGCCGCGGGCCTGGCCGTGCTGCGGCGCGGCGGCACCGCGGTCGACGCCGCGGTGGCCACCGCGGTCGCGCTGACCGTGCTGCAGCCGCCCTCGAACGACATCGGCGGCGACCTGTTCGCGATCGTCTGGGACGGTGAGCGGCTGCACGGGCTGAACGCCTCCGGTCGCTCCCCGGCCGGGCTCACCCGCGAGGTGGTGCTCGCCGCGACCGGGCGGCGGCCGGCGGCGGCGGTGGACGCGCTCGGCGGGGCGCAGGCGTGCGGCCCGGCCATGCCGGCCCGGGGTTGGCTGCCGGTGACCGTGCCGGGCGCCCCGGCCGGCTGGCGGGACCTGCACGAGCGGTTCGGCCGGCTGCCCTTCGCCGAGCTGTTCACCGACGCGATCGGGTACGCCGAGCGCGGTTACCCGGTGGCCGCCGGCACCGCCGCCGGATGGGCCCGCGCGGTGGCCGGGCACGCCGGGCTGGCCGGTGCGGAGTTCACCGAGTTCGACCGGGTCTTCACCCTCGACGGACGGGCGCCGCGGGCGGGGGAGCGGTGGCGCAACCCCGACGCGGCCCGCACCCTGCGCCGGATCGCTGCCAGCGGCGCGGCGGACTTCTACACCGGGTCGATCGCCGCCGCGCTGGACGCGCACGCCGCCCGCACCGGCGGCCTGCTCACCGGGGACGACCTGGCCCGGCACGCCTCGACCTGGGTGGACCCGGTGAGCGTGCGGTACCGCGGGCACGAGGTCTGGGAGCTGCCGCCGCCCGGGCAGGGGATCGCCGCGCTGCTCGCGCTCGGCGTCCTGGCCGGCCTCGACCCGGCCGACGCGGACGCCGGGCTGCTGCTGCACCGGCGGATCGAGGCGGTGAAGCTCGGCTTCGCCGACGCGCACGCCCACGTGGCCGACCCCGACCGGGTGCGGGTGCCCACCACCGGGCTGCTCGACCCCGGTTACCTGGCGGGCCGCCGGGCCCTGCTCACCGACCGGGCCGCCGACCCGGTGGCCGGTGACCCGGAGCGCGGCGGGACGGTCTATCTCTGCGCGGCCGACGCCGACGGCATGATGGTCAGCCTGATCCAGTCCACCTACCTGGCATTCGGCTCGCACGTGGTGCTGCCGGGGTACGGTTTCGCGCTGCAGAACCGGGGCCTCGGCTTCCGCCTCGACCCGGGGCACCCGAACGTGGTGGCGCCGGCCAAGCGGCCGTTCCACACCATCGTCCCGGGCTTCCTCACCCGCGACGGCGCGCCGGTCGGCCCGTTCGGGGTGATGGGTGGGCACATGCAGCCGCAGGGGCACCTGCAGCTGATCACCGCCGCGCTGGACGCCGGCCCGGACCCGGACGGCGGGCTCGATCCGCAGGCCGCGCTGGACGCTCCGCGCTGGTACTGGCACACCGGCCGGAGCCTGCTGGTCGAGCCGGCGCTGGCCGCGGTGCCCGGCCTGGTCGCGGGGCTGCGCGCCCGCGGGCACCGGGTGGCCGTGGCCGACGAGCCGTCGGTCTTCGGGTACGGCCAGGCGATCTGGCGGCTGCCGGCCGGTGGGTACGCGGCGGGCACCGAGACCCGGGTGGACGGGGCGGCGGTCGGCTGGTGACCGGGTCCGCCCCCGGCGGTCACTGGCCGAACGTGTGACGAGGGTAACCCGGTGGTCGCCGTCGCCGGAGTTCCCGCACCTGCTGGGGCGATTGGTGGACGGATGGTGAAAATTCTTCCGCCGGGACCGCCGCGAAAGGGGCGGCCCCGCCGACGGGGGGCATCCGGCGTACGGCAGGCTAGGAGGCATGGCTGAGGGCTCCTGGTACGACGCCGACATCGACCACGTGATCATTTCCGAGGCGCAGATCCGCGAGAAGACCGCGGAGCTGGCCAAGCAGGTCTCGGCGGACTACGCGCACGTCGAGGACGGACTGCTGCTCGTCTGCGTGCTCAAGGGCGCGGTCATGTTCATGGCCGACTTCGCCCGGGCGCTGGGCCGCAACGGCCCGCCGGCCGAGCTCGACTTCATGGCCATCTCCTCGTACGGCCAGGGCACCACCTCCTCCGGCGTGGTGCGCATCCTCAAGGACCTGGACCGGGACATCGCCGGCCGGCACGTGGTGGTGGTCGAGGACATCGTCGACTCCGGCCTGACGCTGTCCTGGCTGCTGCGCTACCTGGAGTCCCGCTCGGCGGCGAGCGTCGACGTGGTGGCCCTGTTCCGCAAGCCGGACGCGGTGAAGGTGCCGGTCCCGGTGAAGTACGTCGGCTTCGACATCCCCACCGAGTTCGTGGTCGGCTACGGCCTCGACTTCGGCGAGCGCTACCGCGAGCTGCCGTACGTCGGGGTGCTCAAGCCCGAGGTGTACGCCCGCGCCTGAGCGGCCCCGACACCGCTCGTATCGGTGGCCGTCGAGCGGACGTTCAGCGGGCTCTCAGCGAATCCGACTACGGTAGGTGTCGGTGGCGTGGAGGTTCCCTCCGCGTCCGGCCCTCGACCCGCGTGACCGGGCGGTCGGGTGGCCGGTCGGGAGCTCCCCGCCAACGCCGGCCGAGACCGCCGGTTCGCCGTCCGCGTAACAGCTGGGCTCACAAGCTCATCCCTCGCCCGCACGGTGTACCGTCGAATGACCGTGGCGCGGCAGTTCGCGCGCCCCGGGGTCGAGGTCGGCCCGCACGGCGGCCCCGGCGCCGCCGCAGGCGGTGACACCATTCAGACGGTCAGGACGTCGATCAGGAGGATGCGGGCGTCTCGGCGCTCGACAACAGCATGGAACGTACGCGTTTCTTCCGCCGACCGGTGGTCTGGATCATCCTGGTCATCCTCGGCGCCGTCGTGCTCAGTCAGCTTTTCACCGCTGGTCCCAGCTACCACCGCGTGGACACGTCCGTGGCGCTCGACCAGCTCCACACCGGCACGCCCAAAATCAACAAGGTCGTCTTCCAGGACAAGGAGCAGACGCTCCAGCTCGACCTGGCCGAGAAGGTCAAGTTCGGCGACACCACGACCGACAAGATCGAGGCGCAGTTCCCGTACGAGATCGGCGGCGAGGTCTGGAACGAGGTCCTCGCGGCCAAGGCGGCCAACCGGGTCACCGGCCCGGCCGACGCCAAGGTCTCGTCGGACAGCCTCTGGACGAGCCTGCTGATCAACCTGCTGCCGATCGTGCTGCTGGTGCTCCTGCTGCTGTTCTTCATGTCGCAGATGCAGGGTGGCGGCTCCCGGGTGCTCAACTTCGGCAAGTCCAAGGCGAAGATGATCACCAAGGACACGCCGAAGACCACCTTCGCGGACGTGGCCGGGGCGGACGAGGCCGTCGAGGAGCTGCACGAGATCAAGGACTTCCTGCAGAACCCGGCGAAGTACCAGGCCCTGGGCGCCAAGATCCCGAAGGGCGTGCTGCTCTTCGGCCCGCCCGGTACCGGTAAGACGCTGCTCGCCCGGGCGGTCGCCGGCGAGGCCGGGGTGCCGTTCTACTCGATCTCCGGCTCCGACTTCGTGGAGATGTTCGTCGGTGTCGGCGCCAGCCGGGTCCGCGACCTGTTCGAGCAGGCCAAGGCGAACGCCCCGGCGATCGTCTTCGTCGACGAGATCGACGCGGTCGGCCGACACCGTGGCGCCGGCATGGGCGGCGGCCACGACGAGCGCGAGCAGACCCTCAACCAGCTGCTGGTCGAGATGGACGGCTTCGACACCAAGGGCGGCGTCATCCTGATCGCCGCCACCAACCGGCCGGACATCCTCGACCCGGCGCTGCTGCGCCCGGGCCGGTTCGACCGGCAGATCCCGGTGGACGCTCCCGACATGGAGGGCCGCAAGGCGATCCTGCGGGTGCACGCCAAGGGCAAGCCGTTCGCCCCCGACGTCGACCTCGACGCGGTGGCCCGCCGGACGCCGGGCTTCTCCGGCGCCGACCTGGCCAACGTGATCAACGAGTCCGCGTTGCTCACCGCCCGCAAGGACCAGCGGGCGATCAGCAACGACTCGCTCGAGGAGTCGATCGACCGGGTGATCGCCGGCCCGCAGCGCCGGACCCGGGTGATGGGCGACCAGGAGAAGAAGATCACCGCGTACCACGAGGGTGGGCACGCGCTGGTCGCCTGGGCGCTCCCGCACGCCGCCCCGGTGCACAAGGTGACGATCCTGTCCCGTGGCCGCTCGCTGGGCCACACCCTGGTGCTGCCGACCGAGGACAAGTACACCCAGACCCGGGCCGAGATGATCGACACCCTGGCGTACGCGCTGGGCGGCCGGGCGGCCGAGGAGCTGGTCTTCCACGAGCCCACCACCGGTGCCGGCAACGACATCGAGAAGGCCACCCAGCTCGCCCGGGCGATGATCACCCAGTACGGCATGAGCTCCAAGCTCGGTGCGATCAAGTACGGCACCAGCGGCGACGAGCCGTTCCTCGGCCGCAACATGGGCCACGAGCGGGACTACTCCGACTCGGTGGCCGCCGAGATCGACGGCGAGATGCGCGCGCTGATCGAGCTGGCCCACGACGAGGCGTGGGAGATCCTGGTCGAGTACCGGGACGTGCTGGACAACATGGTCCTCGAGCTGATGGAGAAGGAGACCCTCTCCACCGCCGACATGGCCCGGATCGCCGCCCGGGTGGTGAAGCGCCCGCCGATGGCCCCCTACAACGGCTTCGGCAAGCGCCTGCCGTCCACCGAGCCGCCGGTGCTCACGCCGGCCGAGCAGGAGAAGCTCCGGGCTCAGGCGACGGCCGACGGCATCTCCGTCGGTGGCTCCTCGAACAACTCGGACGGTACGCACTGAACAGCGACGCCGCGGCCAGCCCCGATCCGGGGCTGGCCGCCTCGTCGACCGAGCCCGGCGACGAGCTTGACTACGTCGCCGCCCGGTTGATCAGCGGCAAGCTCACCGGCCGCCCGGTCGAGGAGGCGATCGACCTCGGCCGGATCGAGAAGGCCGTCCGGGAGATCCTGATCGCGGTGGGCGAGGACCCCGACCGGGACGGTCTCCAGCAGACCCCGGCCCGGGTGGCCCGGGCGTACGCGGAGCTCTTCGCCGGCCTCCGGGTCGACCCGGCCCAGGTGCTCCGCACCACCTTCGAGGCCAACCACGAGGAGCTGGTGCTCGTCCGGGACATCGACGTGATGAGCCTCTGCGAGCACCACCTGCTGCCGTTCCGGGGCAGCGCCCACATCGGCTACATCCCCGGGCCGGACGGCCGGATCACCGGCCTGTCCAAGCTGGCCCGGCTGGTCGAGGTGTTCGCCCGCCGGCCGCAGGTGCAGGAGCGGCTCACCTCGCAGATCGCCGACCTGCTGATGAGCACGCTCCAGCCGCGGGGCGTGATCGTGATACTCGAGTGCGAGCACATGTGCATGGCGATGCGCGGCATCCAGAAGAGCGGCGCCAAGACCATCACCTCCGCCGTCCGCGGCGGGCTGCAGCACGACGCGAAGTCCCGGGCCGAGGCGATGGCCCTGATCATGCCCCGCTGAGCAGGGCCAGCAGGATGCCGCCGGCGGTCGCCACCGCCGGCACCAGGCAGGCCAGCACGCCCAGCCGCGGCGTACGGTCCAGCCGTTGCCCGGGCGGCGCCCCGAACAGCCGACCCACCGCCACCCAGCCGGCCAGGAACGCCACCGCCGGCAACGGCAGCCCGAGCAGCAGCGCGGCCACGGTCGCCGGGCCGGTCCCGGTGAGCAGCAGCACGAGCAGCTGGATCACCGGTACGACCAGCGCCAGCGGGGCGTACACCAGGAGATTGCGGACCCGGGGCGGCCAGCCGGCCGGCCGCAGCGGGCCGCGCGCCGCGAGCACTCCGTCGGCGGCGTCCGCCCAGCCGCCCGCGGCGCGCACCGCGGCCAGCACCGCGGTCGGCCCGCCCACCATCGTCCGGGCCGCCTCGGTCAGCTCCGGCGGCGTCGGGGTCAGCGAGATCGCCGGTACGCCCAGCTCCCGCAGGCGGGCCTGCTGCGGCGCCAGCCGGGCGTGCACCCCGGTCAGCTCGCCCCGGGCCGCCTCCACCACCCGGGCCTGCTCGGCGGCGGCGGTGGTCGCGCCCCGGCGTACCCCGTCGAGCTGGCGCGCGGCGGCCAGGTAGTCGGTCCAGGCGGCGACCACTGGCGGGATCGACTCCTCGCCCGCCCGTTGCCGCACCGGCGCCACGGTGGACACCTCGTCGACGCTCACCGTCGCCTCCCCCTCCACCGGCCGACGTCTTGCCGTCGGGTGCTCATGCCGCCGCCTGGCCGGCGGCGGGTGCCGTCGCCGGGGTCTCGTCCGCGAACGGAACCAGCACGGTGCCGCGGTCGCCCGGGCCGTCCCACAGCACCGCCCGGCCGGCCCGGGGGCGCCACTGCACCGGGCGGCCGAACACCGCCGTCAGCTGGGCGCCCGGCGTGTCCACCACCGCGACCGCGGCCAGCTTGCCGACCTCGTCGTCCGGGCCCAGCAGGGCCGCGAACGGGGGCACCGTCCGCCACCAGCCCAGCAGGTGCCGACCGGCGAGCGGGCCCTCGCGCAGCAGCGCGCGCAGCCGGTCGGCCGGCAGCTGGTCTGCCGGCGGGGTGTCCACCCCGAACACCACCAGGTACGCCGGGTCGTCGCCATCCAGCGCGGTCAGCAGCCCCGGGGCGTCCACCGTCTCCACAAGTTGGCGCTCACCCAGCTCGGCGGCGAGCGCGGCGGCCAGCGGCGCGGAGCCGGCCACCAGGGGCGCCAGCACGAATCGGGCCGTACCGGGCGGGTGGTGGGCCGCCGTGCTGCGGGCGGCGGTGGCCAGCACTCCGGCCGCCTCCCCGCCCGGGCCGAGCACGGCGAGGTTGCGCCCCGCCGACGAGCCCAGCGGCACCGCCACCGTCGTCCGGGACACGTCCACCGCCCGGCCGAGCAGCGCGGCCGGGCCACCCGCCCGGCCGGCGAGCGCCGCCCGCAGCCGGGGATCGTTGCGCAGCAGCGGGCGGGCCCAGCCGGCGAACACCACCGGCGGCGCCGAGCCCTCGGGGCGCGCCTCCCAGAGCCGGTGCCGCAGCCGTTCGACCGTCTCCGGCTCGTCCAGCGGATCCGGGAAGCGGACCAACCGCTCGTGGCCTCGGGTGGCACCGCGCGGGCCGCCCAGCCCGCCGGCCGTGTTGACCACCGCGCTGCCCACCGACAGGCCGGCGGCGGCGTCGTTCGTCGACATCAGCACCGGGCCGCCGCCGGAGAGCGCCACCCGCACCGGGAACTGCCCGAGCACCGAGTCCCGCGGCGCCGAGCCGGCACCGATGCCCAGGTCACCGGCCCCGGCCAGGACCAGGTGGATGCCGTACGCCCGGCCGGCGCGGGCCAGCCCGTCCAGCCCGGCCAGCACCTCGGCGGCGGCCGGATCGCGGTCGCCCAGTAGCAGCGGGAAGTTGTCGATCACGCAGACGATCCGGGGCAGCGGCTGGTGCTCACGCAGCTCGGCGAAGCGCTGACCGCCGGCCCGGGCACCCGCCTCCTCGCGCCGGCGGGCCTCCGCCGACAACTGGTCGAACAGGTCCCGCACGTACTCCGGGTCGGCCGCCATCGCCGCGGCGCGCACCTGCGGCACCCAGGACCGGTCCCGCTCGGTCTGCAGGAACTCCACGAAGGACTCGCCGTCGCCCAGGTCCACCAGGTGCAGGACCAGCTCGTCCGGGCCGTACCGGGCGACGAGGCCGAGCAACGCGTTGGTGAGGAAGGCGGAACGGCCCGCGTCCGACCGGCCGCTGACCAGCCAGTGCGGGGTCAGCTCGGTGAAGCCGACGGTGACCGGGCGCCCGGTGGCGTCACCGACCGTGGTGGACATCCCCTCCGCCGACCTAGCCGCCCAGAGCGGTTCCCCGGCCGGCGGCAGCAGCTCGGCCAGGTCGAGCCGGGAGCCCGCCTCGACCTGCTCGGCCAGCCGGCGGCACACCCGCTCGACCAGCTCCGATCCTGGATCCTCGTCCACGAAGACGGGCGAGTTCAGCCCGCCCGGCGCCGCCGCCCCCGGCCCGCCGAACGGGCTGCCCGGCGGGTCGCCCAGCAGCGCGTACGCGGTGCGCAGCTCCACCGGGGTGGCGTGCGGCAGCGGTGGGCGGGCGGTGGCGGGCGGCCAGCCGGCCACCACCAGGTGCAGCCCGGCCGGGCGGCCGCGCTGCGCCAGCGCCTCGATCCGGTCCAGGTCGCTCGGCCCGGTCCCCTCGGGCAGGCCGGCCACCACCAGCAGCAGCGTCCGGTCGTGCCGGCGGGGTCGGCCGCTGCCCGGCGAGACCCACTGCTCGGCCTCGTCGAGCACCGCCCGCAGCCCGGCCACGTCGACCGCCGGCGGCGGCAGCAGCCCCGCGTCGGCCAGCGCCGCGAACGGCACGAACGTCTCGCCCGTGCCGTCCACCGCCCGGATCAGCAGGCAGCCGGCCGGGGTGGCGGCCAGCAACCGCAGGAGTACGGCCCGGAGCAGGCCGGCCGCCCGCGGCTCCCGGGCGTCCGCGTCGAGGGTCAGTTGCCCGGAACCGAGCAGCGGCACCAGCGCGGGGAAGCGGGCGTCGTCCAGCGGCGCCGCCGTGCCGATCCGTACGAAAGGCGGGGTGCCGCCGCCGGCCGGTGCGTCCGGCGACAAAGTGTCCAGGGCGGCGCCGGCCCAGCCGGGGGCCAGCAGGGTCGCGGTGGTACGCAGCCGCTCCGCCAACTCGTACTGCCGGCGCTGGTCGGCCGGGGCCGGGCGGGTCTCGTCCAGGATGGCCGCGGCAGCGGCGGCGGTGGCGGCAGCCCGTCGGTGCAGGGCGGCGGCGCGGCTGGTGCGAGCGTTCGGACCGGCCACCGCGTCCACCCCCTCTTTCCGAGGTTGGAAACCTCCCCGAGCCCAGACGGTATCCCAGGTCGGGCGTTCGGGCCGGGTGACGCGGCCGGACCGCCAGGTCTTTGCCGCCGCGGCCCGGCGCGTGGGCCTTGCGGATCCCCGGGCCGCTCGGCGGTTCGCCACGATCGGCGGATCCGGGGCATTGGGTACGAGCGACCCAGCCGATAGCCTCAGGGGGTGGAATCAGTGCAGCCCCCCGCCGGTTCCCAGACGTCCCGAGTACCGGCGCAGCGGACCCCGCCGGACCAGTTCGCGCCCCCTGCCGCGCCGGCGCCCGTGGCGCCGCGCAAGCGGCGCCGGCTACGCACCGTGCTGACCGTCGTCGCGGGGGTGCTGGCGGTGGTGTGCCTGGGTGGCGGCGTCGTCGGGTACGTGCTGTACGAACGGGCGGCCAGCCCCGACAGCAGCAGCCCGGATGTCACGGTGGCTGGTTACATTCAGGCGTTTCTCGGGGATCGCAACGACGTGCGGGCAAGCGAACTGACCTGCGACAGTGGGGCCGACCTCAACGATCTGCGGCTCCTCCGCGAAGACCTGGTGGCGCGCGAGAAGCGCTTCGCCACCACGATCACGACGAGCTGGGAAAGCCTCACGGTGCAAACCGGCGGTGAGCGCGCCAATGTTGAGGCCGATCTCATCATCTCCGCCCATGTGGACGGGATCTCGCAGAGTGATCGGCAGCGCTGGCGGTTCGAGACGCTGCACCAGGATGACGGCTGGCGAGTGTGTGCGGCCAAGCGCGCCTGACCGTCCTCACTCGATCCACAGTAGGTGCACCGGCACCTCGAGGGTGGTCGGCGGTTGCCCTCGCCAGGCCCAGCGGTACCACTCCAGCTCAGGGGTGACCCGGACGCAGATGTCGCCCTCCGCGCCCGAGTACGACTCGGTCACCGCCCGCAGGTCGCGGCGCTCGACGGAGTCCTCGACGTGCACCACCCGACGGCCGCTGACCGCGTCGGCCTCGAAGACCGGGGTGGGCGCCGGGTGCGCCGGTGCGTCCAGTGAGACCAGTCGGATGCCCGGTTCCCGTCCGGGTGTGCCGGCGGCGGCGCGGCCGCCGAGCGTCTCCACCCAGACCCGCTCCACCGGGATCAGCGGTGCGAACACCTCCACCTGGTCGGACTCCGCCCGGTACCACTCGTGCTCGGGGATGACCGGTACGTAGGTGCGGCTGCCCTGCACCACCCGTTCGTCGGCGCGCAGGTCGCCCCGCCAGCCCAGGCCCGGCAGCCCGACCAGCACCCGGCGGCCGCGCAGCTCGACCCGGGAGGTGGCGGGGACGATCTCGATCGGTCGCGGGGGCAGCGGCGCCCAGTCGGGCTGATTGGCGAAGGGATCCGGCAGCGGCCCGCTCATCGTCGCGGGCGCCTCACGTCGTGCCGTCCAACGGTGCTCCCCGCTGTCGCATGAACGGGACCGGGTCGGTGGCGCCGCCGAAGCTCCGGTCGCCGTCCAGGTGGGTCTCGAAGTGCAGGTGCGGGCCGGAGGAGTTGCCGCTGGTGCCGACCTTGCCGATCACCTCGCCGGCCTTGACCAGTTGGCCCGGGACGACGAAGGGTCGCACCACCATGTGGCAGTAGCGGGTGATGTAGCCGCCCGCGTGCAGGATGTCGACGAACCAGCCGCACCCGCCCTTCGTCGGGTAGCCGTCCACGTCGCAGTCGCGCCGGCCGAGCCGGTCCGGGTCGCAGCGCGCGACCAGCACCCGCCCGGTGGCGGCGGCGTGGATCTCGGTGCCCTTGGCGGCGCCGATGTCGACACCGTTGTGCCGGGGACGGCTCGCGGTGCGGAAGCCGGAGCCGACCCCGCCCGGGATCGGCGCCGTCCAGCCGGAGGCGGCGATCGTCTCGCCCGCGGCCCGATCGCAGACCGTCCGGTCCGCGATCTGGACCGTCCTGGCGGCGCCGTGGGCGAGGGCGTTGACGATCTGGGCCGCGACCTCCTCGTGCTTGGCGTAGGCGTCGGGGTAGGCGCTGATCTGCACCCGCTGTGCGGCCAGGGTCAGCGGCAGCCGCTCCCAGCCGTCGACCCGCAGCAGCTTCTCGTAGAACCTCCGGGACGCGTAGTCGGGGCTCATCCGCTGCGCGACGGTGCCCCAGCTGGCCCGCTGCTGGAACAGCCCGACCGAGTCGTGGTCCCGGCCGACGCCCTCGTTCGGGATGTCGCGGGACTGGCCGACCGAGCTGTTGGCGAGGTTGCGCAGGCCCGACTCCTGCATCGCGGTGGCCACCGCGACGACCCAGCCCCGGGGTGGCACCTTCATGTCCTGGCCGACCTTGATGATGACCGCGGCGTTCCGCAGCTGCGACTGACCGTAGTCGGCCATCCGCGGCATGGTGCCGGTGATCTCGACCCGGTGGTCGCCGAGACACTCCTGGGCCCTGGTCACCAGGCTCTCGTCGTCACCGCCGAGGTTGGTGAGGAAGAAGGCCGCCGTCCCGCCGCCGCAGCAGAGCACGGCCAGGGCGGTGGCCACCACGGCGGCGACGACACCGGCCCGCAGCCGACGCACCGGCCCGCTCACCCCCGGCAGATCGGCGCTCATTGCCGCTCCCAGTCGACCGCGTCCACCAGCCAGCGGCCGTCCGGCGCCACCAGCTCCAAGCGCAACCGCCCCGACTCCAGCGGGACGAACACCTCGGCGAAGCTCTCGGTCCGTGGCAGCAGCGTCGGCGCTCCGGTCACCTTCTCCGCCGGAACGCCGGCCGGGTCGACACCCGCCAGCTTCTCGGTGAGCCCCGGGGTGGACAGCGGGCGCAGCTTCTCCTGCCAGCGCGCCGCCGTCTCCGCCGGCCCGCCGAGCCAGGCGGTGGTGAACCGGGACGCGGCCTGCTCCGGGGTCGGCTCGCCGGGACGGGTCCGCGGCGCCTGCTGGGACGGGGTGGCGAGCACCCCGTCGTCGCCCGCCTCCGGGTCCACCGTGGTGATCGGCTCCGCCGGCCGGTTGCTCAGGCCGCCGGTCGACTCGGTCGGGCCGGCGACCAGCCGGGCGCCACCGATTACCGAGAGCACCAGCACGGCGATCCCGAGCGCTATGCCGATCCGGGACCGCAGGACCCGGGTGACCAGGAATTCGAGCGCGCGTCGCATGGTCGTCACCGCGCCTCGGAGCGCACCCGCGGGTTGGGCCGCGCCGGCGCACGTTCGGCGGAGTCGGGCCGGTAGACCACGAAGTTCGGCGCCTCCTCCGGCACGTCCGGCTCCGTCCAGCTCGCCGGCTCCCGCCGGGGTCGCGGCGCGAAGGTGGGTCGTGCGGTCTCCCGCGGCGCGGTCGTCGCCGGCGGCCGCTCGCCGGCCGGTTCGCGACCGTCCGGCCGCTCCCGGCGGTCCGGCGGGTCGACCGCGGAATGGGCCGGGTCCTCCCGGCGCGCCTCCGGGCGCAGGTTGGTCTGCTCGAGCACGCGTTCCCGCCGGCGGCCGATGGCCGGCTCGGCGGTGCCGCCGGGCTCGACCACGTCCAACCGGGCGGCGATCCGCATGTCCCGGAAGAACCGGCGGTGCCAGGAACCCGCCGAGCTGACCGCCTCGCTGCTGTCCTTGCCGCCGAGCTGGGTGATCCGCCGGTAGGGGCGCAGCAGCAGCCAGCCGACCACGCCGCAGAGCCAGACCAGCACCACCTGGAGCCAGCCCGGCAGGGTGGGGGTGCTCATGATCAGGTCCACGGCGAACAGGTAGATCGCGGCGCCGGTGCCGAAGATGGCGATGTTGAAGACGGCGGCGACGACCGCGTTGGCCAGCCGGCGCAGGCCCGCGCTGGCCGGCCGCAGCAGGCCGACCGTGCCCAGGATGGGGGCGGCGATCACCGCCCACCGGAAGATCATGAAGCCGAGCAGCACCAGGATCGACGCGGTCAGGTCGAACATCGCGAACAGCAGGGAGGCGAGCACCGCGATGAACCCGGAGCCGATCCGGTCCATGTCCCGGGTCCCGGTGAGGTACTCGTACGCCTCCGGATCCTCCGTCTTGATCTGGTCGGCCACCGTCATCCACTGCCGCTGCTTGGCCTTGATGACCACGTCACGGGTCGCGGGATTGGCGCGGATCGACTCCGCTTCGCCCCACGACAGCGCCTTGGCGTCGTAGAGCGCCGGGCCGTACTTCTTCGCGGTCTCGCTGTCGGCCGAGCCCAGCACCCCGCGTACCCAGTTGCGGTAGAGCATCGCCTCGGTGGCGGTGTCGCTTGCCCGGACCGCCGGCGGCCGCTTGTCGACGCAGGCGTCCGGGTTCGGCAGGACGCACCGGCCGGGCGGGACGTCCCTGGAGGCCGGGCCGATGGCGTCGTGCACCACGCCGAGCGAGGTGATCAGCGTGCCGTCGGCGATGTTCGCGGACTTCACCGGCCAGGCCGCCAGCGCGGTCACCGCCACCATCACCAGCAGCGCCCAGCCGGCCGTGGTCATCGCGTTGCTCATGTCGGACTGGCGGGAGCGCCAGAGCAGGTACAGCCCGACCACGCAGAGGGTGATGATGCCGAAGACGCTGAACACCTTCTGGTAGACGGCCTTCGTGGCCTTCTCGACCAGCGGGTCGGCCCAGCTCCACATCGACCGGGGATCCCAGGCCCGCTCGCGCAGGGCGTTCGAGGCGCCCATGATCGCGGTGGCCATCATGAGCTCGCCGTTGGCCACCGTGGTGGTGAACTTGTAGTCCGGATGCAGCACCGTGGAGGCGCAGCCGCCCTCCACGTCGTACGTGTTGAAGCTGTAGCCGCCGTAGCCGTAGTCGCTGTAATACCCCTTCGGTCCGGGCAGCTTGGACGAGTCGGGTCGCGAGGCGAACCAGCCGGCGAGGCCGGAATCCGGCGCGGACGGGACGGGCGGCTTGCGGCAGTCGACCTCGGTCTCGCTGACCTGCTTCAGCTTGCTCACGCAGCTGCGGAAGTCGGCCTGCCACTCCTTGGTGGTGCAGAGGTCGGCCGCGGCCCGGGCCGTCGCCGGGGCGGCCGACGCGGCGGCGGCCGACGCCGGTGTCGCGGCACCGAGCACCGGCCAGCCGATCGTGGCACCGGCGAGCACGCCGAGCGCGAGCAGGAGCGCCGTGATCCTTGCCCGGGCCCTCGCCATGTCACGCCTCCAGATCAGCCGGTACGGCGGGCAGCAGCTGTGCGGCCGCCTGAGCGACGGCGGGCGTGGTGTCCAGGTGCTCCAGCAGCCCCTCGACGTACGACACGTCGACCCGGACCTTCTGCACCCGGCCGTCCACGTCGCGCATCACGAACTCGCGGAACCCGAGCCGGGCGGCCGAGGTGGTGTCCACGGCGGAGAGCGAGGCGAGGGTCGCCTCGTAGCCGTCGTTGACCGGCACCCGCAGCAGCCGCAGCGCCTCGGAGGCGATCTCGGTGTCCTCGGCGATCCGGCCGACGAAGACGGTGGAGACGAGGTTCTGGACGTCGAGGCCGAGGATGTCCTTCGGGTTCTGCGAGGCGACCAGCGCGGCGAGGTTCCACTTGCGGGAGTCGCGGGCCAGCCGGACCAGGAACGAGCGGCCGGAGCGCCAGCCCTCCATGAAGTGCGCCTCGTCCAGGCCGACCAGCTTGCGCGAGGACATCGACCCGCCGTAGCAGCGGCGGACCGCCAACCGGTGCGCGGTGTGCAGCATCGGCAGGGCCAGAGCCTCCTCGGCCGACCAGTACTCGCGCTCGATCTTCAGGTCGGGCAGCCGCAGCCCGGCCATGGTGATCACGGTGAGCGCCGCGTCGGCGCCGAGCAGCCCCTCCGGGGGCCGGCCGAAGAAGAGCATGGCCAGCGGCATCTCGGCGGTGTCGAGCAGCAGGTTGGCCAGCTCCCGGCCGGCGTCGTCGTCCAACCCCTGCAGGCAGGCGACCACGTCGTCCAGGGTGGACGCCTCCTCGGCCGGCACCTGGCGTACGGCGTGCCGGAACAGCGTCGCGGTGGACGACTCGCGGGCCACCTGCGGCGGCACCAGCATCATGCAGATGTCCTGCACCAGCATCCGGCGCTCGGCGCGGGCGTTGGAGATGGCGATCTCGTACTCCCGGTCGCCGGCCGCCCCCACCCCGAACTCGCTGCGCAGCGGCGTCGGGATGAGCGAGTAGGGCGCCAGCGTCCCCGGCTCGGAGCCGGTCAGGTTGAGCACCCGGGCGTACGGCTTCAGCTCGGGCATCGCGCAGAGCCGGGCGAGCGGGCCGGACGGGTCGAGCAGGGTCACCTGCACCCCGCGCCGGGCGGCCAGGTAGCCCAGGGCGCCGAGCAGGGTCGACTTGCCACCGCCCGGCTCGGCGACGAAGACCGCCAGGCCGGAGCGCTCGCGCACCTCCATCGGGAAGTGCAGGTCGAGGAAGACCGGCCGGCGGCAGGTGCCGGCGGTACGACCGATCAGGTCACCGCGGCGGTCGCCGACCGTGGAGGCGGCCTGCGGCAGCGCGGCGGCCAGCAGCGGCACCGGCATCCGTCGGACGTACCCGGTGTTGGCGATCGGCTCGCCGGGGATGAACTCGCGGGCCAGCCAGTCCTGGTTCTTCGGGTGCTGCAGGGAGATGCGTAGCTCCCGGCTGTAGAGCTGGATGAGCCGGCGGGCGCGTTCCAGGCACTCCTCGCGGGTCCGGCCGCCGACGGCGATCCGGTGCCAGCCGTGCGCCCGGGCGGAGTCCACCGGCAGGCCGGTGGTCATCTCGTCGCCGATCACCAGCGCACGCTTGGCCAGTCGTTCCAGCTCGGGCGGCGCGTCGATGCCGTGCTCGGCGTAGTCGAGCTGCTGGGAACGGATCATCCGCAGCCGGTGCTCGAGGTTACGGAAGGAGTCGCCGGAGCCGAGGATGTCGACCCGGGTGGAGATCTCCATCGGCCAGGGCAGCCGCTCGTGGAAGTGCAGCCACGGCTCGTGCTTCTCGGGGATCTCCAACGGTTCCATCCGGCCGACGGCCAGCACGGCGACGTGCCGCTCCTCGCCGGTCATCCGGTTGACCAGCTTGACCGTCGAGCCGTACGGGGTGCGGTAGCGCTCGACCTGCTCGGTGAGGGCGAGCAGGTCGCCGCGCTCCCACTTGCCGTTGGTGACCGGGGACAGCGTGCCGGGCGGGGCCATGCAGAGTGCCACGGAGCGGTAGAGCAGCCACTCCAGCTCCTGCGAGGTGACCCGCCGGCCGCGCATGCCGAAGGCGCCGAGCACCTCGTCGAACTGCTCGACGGTGCGCCCGAGCTTGCGACGCTCGCCGTCGGCGGTGCCCCGGCCGAAGGCGCGCAGCAGCCGCTCGGTCAGCGAGTCGCCGAGGGAGCGCCGGGCGAAGGTGACGCCCAGGTAGGTCTGTCCCTCGGCGTGGTTGACCGCCATCAGGTGCCGCTGGGCGGCGACCAGATGGTCGGCCCAGCCCGTGGTGCCCGGTACGTCGGGCAGCGGCGACGCGGTGTGCGCGTCGATGGTGCGGGCCCACTCGTCAGCGGGGAACGGGCGGGTGGTGCGGCGCAGGTGCAGCCGGAACCCGGCCAGGCCGGCGTACTGCTCGGAGATCGCCGAGAGCAGCGCCTCGCGCTCGGCGTCCGGGCGGAACGCCCAGCGCACCTCGGGCAGCCAGTACCAGGCGGTGACGGTGTTCGGGGTGAAGGTCAGGTGCCCGGCGATCTCGGTGACGGCCAGGTCGATCGACGGGTCCCGGTCACCGAACTTGATCTTCGGGGGGCGCACCCGGGCCGGCTTCGCCGCCTCCCGGCGCCGGTCGGCCGCCCGCTGCCGGGGTGGGGTGAGCTCCCGGGACGGCGCCTCCGCGAGGTCGTGCCCGGCCAGCTCGTGTCCGCCGCGCGGCGCCGGGCCGGTGGGCCGGTCGGCGAGCGCGGCTGGCCCGGCGTCCTCCACCGCGGGCAGGGCCGGCCCGACCGGGGCCGACGGCGGAAGCTCGACCGGGGTCGGGGGCGCGCCGGCCGCCCGGTGGCGCTGGCCCGGCGCCGGCCGGGACGGCTCCGGCGTCGTCCACCGGGCCCGCTCCGCCGCGTCGTGCCGGCCGCGCTCCGTAGCCGCGCGCGCGGCTGCCGACCCGGCCGCCTGCTCGGCGACCCGGTGCCGTTCGCGGGCGGGGCGCGCCAGCGGGGCGTCGTCCACCCGCGCGCCGTCCATCGGCTCGTCATCCAGCAGCTCGTCGTCGACCAGTTCGGCGTCGGCCGGCGGCCGGAGGGCGGGCAGGGTGCTGCCGTTCTGGTGCGGCACCCGGGTGCGGCCACCGCCGGGCGTCGCGGGGTGGCGCGCCTCCACGGCGGGCGTCGGGCGGGCCTCGACGGCCGGGGTCCAGAGCGGCTCCACCGCGGGCGCCCTGCCCGGCTCGCCGGCCGGCACCGCGGGTGCCCCGACGGAGGGCGTCCGGCGCGCCTCCACGGCGGGCGTCCGGCGCGGCTCATCGTTCGGGCGCCGACCCGGCTCGACGGCCGGCGTGCGGGGCGCTTCGGCCGGCGTCCACCGTGGTTCGGCCACGGACGTGCGAGCCGTCTCGTCGGCGGGCGTCCACCGTGGCTCGGGAGCGCGGGGCGGGTCGGCCGCCGGCGTCCACCGTGGCTCCGCGGCGCGGGGCGGGTCGGTGGCCGGCGCCCGACGTGGTTCGGCGGACGGCGGCGGGGTGGCGGGCGCGGACTGGTGCGGGATCGGCGCGGGGTCGCGGCCGGGCCGCGGCGGGGCCGGCGGTGGCGCCGGGGCGGCCGGCGGTGGACCGCCGAACAGGTCGAGAAACGGGGAGTCGATGTCGGTGCCGTCGCCGACCAGCATGGGCGGGGCGGAGGTCGGCTCGACCGGCGCGCCGCGGCCGGCCGGCGGCCGGGGGGCCTGGAAGACCCCGACGCCGCCGTGCCCGGGGCTGGTGACCAGGGCGGGGTCGAGGGCTTCCTCGCCCCGCGTCTCATCCGCCGGGTAGTCGAACGACCGCGCACGGTTACCGTGCGTGCCGCCGTTGCGTCCGGCCGGATGCCCCGGCGTGGAAGAGCGACTCATTCGACCGCCTCACCCGCGTGCCGCTGCGACTGCCGGTACGAAGTCCGCCCGGTCATGCCAGTTCCTCCCGGATCCTGATCCGGCTGCCGACCAGGCGGGGGTCCCGCAGCTCGGTGGCCGGCTCCCGGGTGCGCCGCCAGTCGGTGAGCGCGGTACGGATGACCATCCGCGCCGGCCGGTCCGGGTCGACGTACCGGAAGATGAACGAGGTGGTCACGATCGCGAGAGCGATCTCCCAAGCGGGGAAGAGCTCGACTCGCAGCGTGAACAGCCAGTGGATGAACACGTAGAGGGGGACGAGCAGCATGAACAGGCCGTACTGGGCGTACGGCAGGTGGACGGGAAGGGTGTAGCCGGGCGGCCCGAGGTAGACCAGGCGAGCCCGGTAGATGTCGTCGTCGGTGCGCAGCCGCATCTGATGTCCGCGCCTATTCGAAGATCAGCTTAATCAGGTAGTCACCGACGAAGAAGAGTGTGGCCGCGCCGGCGATGAAGGCCAGGCCGACGATGGCGATGGCCGAGCTGGTCAGCACCTTGGAGATCTCGCCGCGGCTGGCCCGGCCGATGAAGATGACGCCGAGCACGGCGAGCAGGATGGGCGCGATCTTGCTGGCGAAGAACGTGACGACGCCGTTGGTGTCGATGCCCTTCGGTGCGGGCTCGGCGAGCGGAGCGGACGCGAGGGTGTGCAGCGCCTGCGTGACGCTGGACGACGCCGTCGCCATGAGCTCGAAGGCGATCACTGGAAACCTCCCCATAACGCGGCCGGCGGGTGCCGCGGCGGTGCAGTAGGCAAGCCTGACGGGAATGTGCTCAAGTGGTTCAGCGTCGGCGACGCTGGGTCCGTCACCCACCACGCAAAGTGGCGAGTTTTGGGCGTATTTCTCCCGCTTCGGCCCTCCCTCCAGGCTTCGCCATCTAAGATGCTGGGCAATTCCACAGCGTACGGGCCGCCCCCCTTTGCGACAACCCGCGAAGAGTCGGCCCGATTCGACCCGGACGACCGATCGTACACCTGTTCCAATGCGCACGTCAGCCCCGCTGGACGGGCGCTCCGAGCCGGGCCCGCGGCGACCGGTACGGTCTAGTCGTGACCGATCTGGTACGGGCCCCGGCCCCGGTGGTGATGGGCGTCCTCAACGTCACCCCCGACTCCTTCTCCGACGGCGGACGGTACGCGGACCTGGACGCCGCGGTCGCACACGGCGTGCGGCTGCACGCCGACGGGGCCCAGCTGGTCGACGTGGGCGGCGAGTCCACCCGCCCCGGCGCCGACCGGGTCGACGCCGGCACCGAGTCGGCGCGGGTGGTGCCGGTGGTGCGCGCGCTCGCCGCGGCCGGGGTGCCGGTCAGCATCGACACCACCCGCGCCGCGGTGGCCGCCGCCGCCCTGGACGCGGGCGCGGCGGTGGTCAACGACGTCTCCGGTGGGCTGGCGGACGCCGACATGGCCCGGGTGGTCCGGGACGCCGGCTGCCCCTGGGTGCTGATGCACTGGCGGGGCCACTCCCGGGGGATGCGCGAGCTGGCCGGCTACGGCGACGTGGTCGCCGACGTGCGGACCGAGCTCGCCCGACGGATCGACGCGGCGCTCGCCGCCGGCGTCGCGCTCGACCGGATCGTGATCGACCCCGGGCTCGGCTTCGCCAAGACCGCGGCACACAACTGGGAACTCAGCACCCGCCTGCCGGAGCTGCTGGAGCTCGGCCGTCCGCTGCTCTTCGGCGCCAGCCGCAAGTCGTACCTCGGCCGGCTGCTCGCCGGGCCGGACGGGACCCCGCGGCCGACCGACGGCCGGGAGGTCGCCACCGCCGCCACCAGCCTGCTCGCCGTCGCCGCCGGCGCCTGGGGGGTACGCGTGCACGACGTGCGCGGCACCGCGGACGCGCTGGCCGTCTGGGCGGCGACCGGCCGTCCCCGGCTGACCGGGCCGGTCGCCGGCCTCCGGGAGCGGGCGCGATGACCGACCGGATCACGCTGACCGGCCTGCGGGCGCGCGGCCGGCACGGCGTCTACGACTTCGAACGCGCCCAGGGGCAGGACTTCGTCGTCGACGTGGTGCTGGAGCTCGACCTCGCCCCGGCCGCCCGCTCGGACGAGGTGACCGACACCGTCCACTACGGCGAGCTGGCCGAACGACTGGTCGCGGTGGTCACCGGCGAGCCGGTGAACCTGATCGAGACGCTCGCCGACCGGCTGCTCGCGGTCTGCCTGGCCGCGCCGTCGGTGGCCGCGGCCACCGTCACCGTGCACAAGCCCGAGGCGCCGATCCCGCACACCTTCGCCGACGTGGCCGTGACCCTGCGGCGGGCCCGGTGACCCGGGCCGTGCTGTCCCTGGGCAGCAACCTCGGCGACCGCTTGGCCAACCTGCGTACCGCGCTGGGCGTCCTCGACGACACGCTGCTGGTGGTCTCCGGCGTCTACGAGACCCCACCGTGGGGGGACGTCGACCAGCCGGCGTACCTGAACGCCGCGGTGCTGGTCGCGGACCCGGCGGCCGGCCCCGGCGACTGGCTGGACCGGGCCCGGGCCGCCGAGGCGGCGGCCGGCCGGGTCCGCGACCCGGGCCGCCGGTTCGGCCCGCGCACCCTGGACGTCGACGTGATCGCCGTCTGGGACGATGCCGGCCAACCGGTACGCCGGGACGACCCCGAGCTGACCCTGCCGCATCCCCGCGCCCACCTGCGCGCCTTCGTGCTCCGGCCGTGGATCGACATCGAGCCGCACGGCCGGCTGCCCGGGCACGGCTGGCTCACCGACCTGCTCAACGCCGAGCCGCTGGCCGGCGACGCCCTGGAACTGCGTCCCCGTCCAGATCTGGCGTTAGAGTCGACCCCATGACCCACTGGAGCCGGTCGGCATGACGCAGGCGAACTCCCGACCGCCCGGCGGCCCCGACCGCGAGCGGATGGGCCCGACGCGGATCTCCACCCTGGCCGTCGCCGCGCTCGCCGCGGCCGCCCTGGCCTGGTTGCTGATCAGCAGCCTCTACTACGACGTGGCGCAGGGCCTGCCGTGGCTGCCGGTGATCACGCTGGTCGGGCTGGCGGTGATCGAGGGGTACGCCGCGGTCAGCACCCGGGCCCGGATCGACCGCAAGCCGGGCCGGGAACCGGTGAACCCGCTGCTGGTGGCCCGCCTCGTGGTGCTGGCCAAGGCCTCCGCGCTGGCCGGTGCGATCTTCACCGGCTGCTACGCCGGCCTGACCGCCTGGCTCTTCGTCGAACGGACCAACGCCGCCTTCGACGACCGGCCGGCCGCGGGCGCCGGGCTGCTGGCCTCGCTCGCCCTGGTCGCCGCCGCCCTCTGGCTGGAACGCTCCTGCCGGGTGCCCGAGCGGGACGACGACTCCGACCGTGAGGACGCCGACCGCCAGCCCCGGCCCGGGGGCCGCTGATCAGGGGGTTACGCCCCGCCCCCGCGCGCAGGTACCGTCCCAGGCGACCGGTACGAGCCGGCCGCCGACGCTGACGGCCGGCCACGGGGGAGGCGTCGCATGGGGTACGACGAACCGGGCCGCGGCGGCGCGGTGGCACCCTCCTCCGGCGTGCCCGCGACCATGCTGCAGAACGTCTTCGACGACCCGGAGCACGGCGAGCCGGGGCAGGACCGGGTCGGCGTCCACCTGCTCTGGGAGACCCTGCTGCTGGCGGCGCTGGTCGCCCTGGGGTACCTGCTCTGGCGGCAGGACGCCGACGCGCTGCGCGGCGACCGGCTGCGCGACCTGCTGGTCAACGCGGTCGCGCTCGGCCTGCTCGCCCTCGCGGCCGGGCTCAGCCTGCGCACCGCGGCGGTGAACCTGGCGGTCGGCCCGGTCGCGGTGGCCGCCGCGCTGCACTTCGCCGAGCAGGGCGACCGGGGCATGGCCGCCGCGCTCACCCCGGCGCTGATCGCCGCCGCGCTCGGTGGACTGGCGCTGGCCTGGGCGGTGGTGGTGCTGCACGTGCCCGGCTGGGCGGCCAGCCTGGCCGCCGCGTCGGGGGTGGTCGTCTGGATCGAGCGGCGGGACGCGCCGGTCACGGTTCAGGGCGACTACGACCCGCACCGCGCCGCCTTCTATCTCTTCGCCGGGTTCGCCGCGGTGGCCGTGCTGGGCGGGATCTTCGGCGCGCTCCGGGCCGTCCGGCGGCTGGTCGGCCGGTTCCGGCCGGTGGCCGATCCGGCCCGCCGGCGGGGGGTGGCCGCCGCCGTGGTGACCGCCGCCGCGCTCACCGGCTCGACGGTGCTGGCCATGCTGGGCGGCCTGCTGCTGGCGGCGAACTCGACCGGCCCGGTCGTCCCGGACCCGGGGCTGGACTGGACGGTGCTGGCGGTCGGCGTGGCGCTGCTCGCCGGCACCAGCGCGTACGGCCGGCGCGGTGGTCTCTTCGGCACGCTGATCGCGGTCTGCCTGGTGGTCGTCTTCCAGGCCTGGGTGGCCGCCCGGGGCTGGACGGTCAACCGGTGGACCGTCGGCGCCGCCGCGCTCGCCCTCGGGCTGGTGGCGACCCGGCTGGTGGAGTCGTTCGGCCGGCCACGGGCGGCCACCGTCGACCGGGTCGAGTACGTCCCGGCCGGCGACGGGACGATCAGCGCCGGCTGGTCGCTGCCCGGGCCGAGCCACAACGGCGACTGGCCGCCGGTGCCGCCGCAGTCGACCGCCACCCCGCCCGACCCGTGGCAGGCGCCGCGCTGGGACACCGGCGGCGACCGCTGGGACACCGGCGGCCGCTGACCCGGCCGGTCGGCCCGGCCGCCCGGCGCGGGGCCCGCGCGGGGCGGTGGCGGCGCCGCGCCGCGTCCGGCGGGCCGCCGGTGATCTCGCCGGTTAGGCTCGCGGGCATGACCGAGACTCCTTCCGCCGGCACCGGCCGTACCTTCGACGAACTCGACGCGCTGCCCACCGAGGAGCTGCGGGAGCGGGCCTTCGCGCTGGCCCGGGAGCGGCACGACGTGCGCTTCTTCTGGTCGGTGCTGCGGCACCTGCCGAACGCGGACGAGGCCGCCGCGCTCGACGGCGCGCCGAACTCGGTCGGCCCGACCCTCGACGAGGCGTCGGCGCTGTGGCGGGAGTTGACCGGCCACGGGTACGAGGAGTCGGCGCCGTTGCTGCGCGCCGCGTTCATCGACTACCTGATGAAGCACTGACCGGTCGCACCGCCGGGCGGGCGAGGTTTGTCCGCGGCGCCGGCTCGGGAACCTCCCGCCGCATGGCCGTCACCAACCGCCCGCGCACCGTCCGCGGCCCCGGCACCGCGGCGGGCACCGGCACCGCCGCCGCGCTCCTGCTGATCGCGGTCTGCGGCAGCCCCTGGTACGTGGGGTGGGCCGCGCACACCGACCCGAACTCGGCCGGCGGCTGGTTCCTGCGGCTGCTGGCCTGGCCGGCCTGGCGGCTGGAACCGGCCGGCCCGGGGCAGGGCGTGCTCGCCGCCGACCTGCGGGCCATCCTGCTGGCCGTGCTCGCCGCGACCTTCCTCTACCTGCTGCCCGCCGCGCAGGTGGCCCGGGTGCCGGGCTCGGCCAGCCAGTTCCTCTCCGGGTGGGCGGCGTACACCCTGGCCGGTGGGCTGGCCACCCTGCTGGCGGCGTTGCTGACCGGCGGCGGGTCGCTGCTGGCCGCCTTCGAGACCACCGGGACGGGCGCCACCTACGGCCTCTTCGCGGGTTGGATCATCGGCCTGGCCAGCCTCGGCGGGCGCGCCTGAGCACGCCGCCGGAGACGAACGCGTCCGCCGACCGGTGCGCCGGTCGGCGGACGCGGGGGCTCAGGCGCCGGTCCGGCCCAGCTCCAGCACCCGGGAGCGGCTGAGCGTGCCGGCCGGCCGGTCGTCGTCGGTCACCACCACCGCGTCGACGCCGGCGGTGAGCATGGCGGCCAGCGCGTCGTACGCCGAACCGCCGAGCGGCACCGCCGGCAGGTCCCGCCCGGTCGGGGCGGCCGGCTCCAGCACCTCGCGGGTGACCGGGGTGACCGCCAGCCGGCGGATCCCCCGGTCGGCGCCGACGAACTCCCGGACGAACGGCGAGGCCGGCGACCCGAGCAGGGCCGCCGGGGTGTCGTACTGCTCCAGCCGGCCGCCCTCGGAGAGCACCGCGATCCGGTCGCCGAGCCGGACCGCCTCATCCAGGTCGTGGGTCACCAGCACGATGGTCTTGCGCACCTCGGCCTGCAGCCGGAGGAACTCCTCCTGCAGCCGGGTCCGCACGATCGGGTCGACGGCGGAGAACGGCTCGTCCATCAGCAGCACCACCGGGTCGGCGGCGAGCGCCCGGGCCACCCCGACCCGCTGCCGCTGGCCGCCGGAGAGCTCGTGCGGGTAGCGCCGGCCGAACTGCGCCGGGTCCAGCCCGACCAGCTCCATCAGCTCGCCGGTACGCTGCCGGATCCGCTCCTTCGACCAGCCCAGCAGCCGCGGCACGGTGCCCACGTTGGCGGCCACCGTCTGGTGTGGAAAGAGCCCGACGTTCTGGATGACGTAGCCGATCCGGCGGCGCAGCCGCACCGGGTCGACCCGGGTGATGTCCTCGTCACCGAGCATGATCCGGCCGCCGGTCGGCTCGATCAGCCGGTTGACCATCCGCAGCACGGTGGACTTGCCACAGCCGGAGGGCCCGATCAGCACCACCAGCTCGCCGGCCTTGATGTCGAGGCTCAGCTCGCGCACCGCCTCGGTGCCGTCCGGATAGCGCTTCCGGATGCCGTCCAGGGTGATCGACGCGGCGCCGTGCCCGGCGTCGTCCGGGGTTCCCGGGGTAACGTCCACGTGTGTCCTTCCACCTGAGTTACCGGGCCGATCCGGGTAACCCCTGGTTCTCCTGGCAGTACGTGCGGGACAACTCTGACACGATCCTCGCCGCGCTGCGGGAGCACGCCTCGCTGACCGCCCGGGCGGTGCTGATCGCCGCCCTGGTCGCCCTGCCGTTGGCGGTGGCCGCGTACTGGTTCCGTGGCCTCGCCGGCCCGATTCTCGCACTCACCGGCGTGCTCTACACGATTCCGTCGCTGGCGCTGTTCGCCTTCATCGCGCCGTACCTGGGCATCGGGGCGATCACGGTGCTCACCGTGGTGGTGCTGTACGCGCTGCTGGTGATCGTGCGCAACGCGGTCGCCGGGCTGAACCAGGTGCCCCCCGAGGTGCGCGACGCCGCCGAGGGGATGGGGTACGGCCGCTGGGCCCGGCTGTTCCGGATCGACCTGCCGCTGGCGCTGCCCGGCATCCTCACCGGCCTGCGGCTGGCCACCGTCTCCACGGTTGCGCTGGTCACCGTCGGGGTGGTGGTCGGCCGCGGCGGCCTGGGTCAGTTGATCTTCGCGGGCTTCCAGAACAACTTCTACAAGGCGCAGATCATGACCGGCACGCTGCTCTGCGTGGTGCTGGCCCTGGTGCTGGACCTGATCCTGGCGGGGCTGGGCCGGCTGCTCACCCCCTGGCTGCGGCGGGCCCGATGACGACCCCTGACCTTTCCTGGAGGGCCCGGTGAACCCGCTCGAGCAGGCGGTGCGGTGGATCAACGACCCGCTGAACTGGACCAACCCGGGTGGCATCCTGGACCGGCTCGGCGAGCACCTGAGCATGTCCGCCGCGGCGGTGCTGCTTGGCTGCCTGGTGGCCTGGCCGATCGGCCTCTGGCTCGGGCACACCGGCCGCGGCGGCGGGCTGGTGGTGCTGATCTCCAACCTGACGCTCTCCATCCCCACCCTGGCCCTGCTGACCATCCTGCCGCTGACCTTCCTCGGCTTCGGCCGGCCCGCGGTGGTGGTGGCGCTGGCCGTGTTCGCCGTACCGCCGCTGCTGGCCAACGCGTACACCGGGGTGCGGCAGGCCGACGCCGAGGCGCGCGACGCGGCCCGCGGCATGGGCCTGTCCGGCCTGCAGGTGCTGCGCCGGGTGGAGCTGCCGCTCGCGGTGCCCTACCTGGCCGCCGGCTTCCGGACGGCCGCGGTGCAGGTGATCGCGACCGCGGCGCTCGCCTCGTTCGTCAACGGCGGCGGGCTGGGCGAGATCATCCGGGCCGGATTCGGGCTGGACATCGCGGCCGGTGGCGGCCAGATCGTGGCCGGCGGGGTGCTGGTGGCCGGCCTCGCGCTGCTGGCCGAGGGGCTGCTCGCGGTGCTGGAACGCCTGGTCACCCCGCGTCCGCTGCGACGTGACCGGCGGGCCGCCGACCGGCGGGCGGCGGGTGCCACCGCCGGAAGTTGAGTTCCGGTGACGATCCTGTGACGAATCCGACCCCCAGTTTGTCGGTCGGAGCCGGAGGATATTGGGTGGAACTCGCGGGCGGCCCGATCGGATCGTCCGTCGGACACGCGGCCGGTTCCCCGTTCGGGGCCGCGCCGGGACACGGAAGGCGGGCAACACATGCGCGTACGGACACGGCTGACGGTCGGCGCCCTCGGCGCCGTCACCGCGGCGGGTCTGCTCACCGGGTGCGGGGGCGCCGGGTCCTCCGGCACCGACGCGCCTCAGCAGGGCGCCAGCGGCGCGGGCTGCGCCCCGGTCGCCGGTGACCAGCTCGTCGTCCTGCAGGACGACAAGAAGCTCCAGAACACCGACAACATCATCCCGGCGGTCAACGCGAAGGCGGCGAACCCGCAGCTGCTGGCCGCCCTCGACAAGGTCTCCGCGGCGCTCGACACGCCGAAGTTGATCGCGCTGAACAAGTCCGTCGACGTCGACCGCAAGACGCCCGAGGCGGCCGCCGACGAGTTCGCCTCGGCGAACAACGTCACCGCGGGCATCGCCAAGGGCCCGGGCGGGCAGATCGTGGTCGGCGCGGGCAACTTCTCCGAGAGCCAGATCATCGCCAACCTCTACAAGATCGCGCTGACCGCCGCCGGTTACCAGGTCAAGGTGCAGCAGATCGGCAACCGGGAGCTGTACGAGCCGGCGCTGGAGAAGGGCCAGATCCAGGTCGTCCCGGAGTACGCGGCGACGATGGCCGAGTTCTTCAACACCAAGGCCAACGGCAAGGACGCCAAGCCGGTCTCCTCGCCCGAGCTGAACACGACGGTCAGCGCGCTGAAGGCGTCCGGCGAGAAGGTGGGCATCACCTTCGGCACCCCGTCCCCGGCACAGGACCAGAACGCGTTCGCGGTCACCAAGGCCTTCGCCGACAAGTACTCGCTGACCACCCTCTCCGACCTGGCCGGCAAGTGCTCCGGTCAGGCGACCGTGCTGGCCGGGCCGCCGGAGTGCCCGCAGCGGCCGAAGTGCCAGGCCGGCCTGGTGCAGGTGTACGACTTCAAGGCCGGCTCGTTCAGCTCGCTGGACGCCGGGGGCCCGCAGACCAAGACCGCGCTGAAGACCGGCAAGGCCAGCGTGGG
This sequence comes from Micromonospora sp. NPDC000089, assembly GCF_042899365.1. Classification (NCBI taxonomy): domain Bacteria; kingdom Bacillati; phylum Actinomycetota; class Actinomycetes; order Micromonosporales; family Micromonosporaceae; genus Micromonospora; species Micromonospora sp. NPDC000089. The sequence goes on along the minus strand of NZ_JBIAZT010000007.1, from coordinate 188,598 downwards.
CCTGGTCTTCTCCTCCGACGGCGCGCTCGCCAACGGCTGATCCCGCACCCGGTCGCGGTCGGTGCACTCCGACCGCGACCGGGTTCCGGTCCACGCCGGGAGCAGCCGGGCGGCCCACCCGGGAACGGGCTCAGGGCCGGCCCGGCCACCCGCTAACGGTCTCTGGGCCGGGCCAGCCACCCGCGAACGGCTCGGGGCCGGCCCGGCCACCGGGGGGTGGACGCCCCTTCTGACGGGCGAAGGGGTGGTGAACGTCGCTTCCGCCCGGTTTCTCGGTCGGGCAACTCTCGGTAGGCTGCACACCCATGTCCGCCCCGGTCCTGACCGACAAGCGCCGTCCACAGCTGCTGACCGTCCTGTTCTGGATCGGTGTGGGGCTGGCCCCGATCGCCGCGCTGATCCTGCTGGTCGCCGACGGCAACGGCCCGCTGCGCTTCGCCGCGGTGCTGGCCATCACCGCGGTGGTGCTGATCGGCCTGTCCATCGCGCTGCGCGCCGACGGCGGCGCAGCCGCGGAGGACGTGTCGGTCGAGCTGGAGCAGTTGCGCCGTGAACTGCGTAGCGAGATCGTGGCCGCCGCCCAGCGTGGCAACCAGGCGCTCGACCGGGCGCAGCGGGCCGAGGACCAGGTCGTCGGGCTGCGTCACCGGTTGGCGGCCGGCGCCGGCATCGCCGCGGCGGCCGGCGACGGCGCTCCCACCGGCAGTGCCACCGCCGCCGGGAACGAGCGGCCCGGCACCGTGAACGAGCGAGCGAGCGCCGTGGACGAGCGGGCCGGCGCGGGGCGCGCTCGGGTGCCCGCCCCGGACCGGCAGGACGACGCCCCGGCCGGTCGGCGCCGGGCCGCCGAGGAGACGCCCGCACCGCGCGGTCGCGCCACGCTCGACCGCGAGGACGACGAGCCGGCCGGTGGCCGGAACGGCGGTGAGCGACCGGCGAGCGGCCAGGCCGGCGTGTACGGCGGGCCGGGCCGCGAGCCGCGGGGGTTCGCGCGCGCACCGGAGCCGGCCCCGCGCCCGCTCGGCGTGGTGCGGCACACCGAGACGGTCCATCACGTCACCACCCGGCACACCGTGATGGACGGCCCCCAGTCGCCGACCGGCAACACCCACGGCGGCGGATACCCCGACCGTTCCTGGCCGGACGAGCACCGGGGAGACCGGTCCTGGCCGGAGGGCCCTCACGACGACGACCGTCCCTGGCCGGACGAGCGCCGGGGAGACCGGTCCTGGCCGGACGAGCACCGTGCCGACCGGTCCGACGACGTCCCCGACGACCGCTCCTGGCCGGGTCCGCTGCGGGACGGTCGGTCCTGGCCGGGGGCGCCCGGCGGCGTCGGCCCGGACGGTCAGCGGGACGACCGGTGGGACGACCTCCGCGACGACCGGCCGTCCGCCGGCCGTACCGATCGGGGCCGGGCCACCGGCTCGTACGCCGTCGGGGACGCGGATTGGTCGACCGCCCGGTCGGGGGACCGGTGGGCCGAGGTACGCGACGATGGGCACGCCCGCGAGGTGCGGGTCGGGGAGCGCCGGGCGGAGGTGCGCGCCGACGGCTTCCGGTACGCCGACCGGTGGGCCGCCCTGCGGCAGGAGGGCTCCGAGTCGCCCCGGGTGGACGAGCGGCGCGCGAACGGTTCGTTCCCCACCGGCGATGCGGCCCGGGGCGCCGACAGTTGGGACGGCCCGGCGCGTGAGTACGACGACGAGGAGCCACGCGGCGGTTGGCCGGGGCAGGGGCAGAGCGCGGGCTGGCCGGGGCCGGTGGAGCGTCCGGCGTTGCCCGCCGGCGGGGTACCCGTCCCGCGGGAGTGGCGCCCGGCGCGGGGCCAGCGGCCGGTGGACGGCCGGCAGCCGGCCGACCAGCCATGGCCCCAGCAGCCGGGCGACCAGGCATGGCCCGAGCAGCCGGGCGACCAGCGGTGGGGCGAGCAGCCGGGCGACCAGCGGTGGGGCGAGCAGCCGGGCGACCAGCGGTGGGGCGAGGAGCCCGTCGAGGAGCGCCGGGGCCGGCGGTCGGCCGACGATCGCGAGCCGGCCGACCGTTGGCGCCCGCCGGCACAGCGGGACCGGGCGTCGGCCGAGCCGCAGTGGGACCGGGCGTCGGCGGAGCCGCACCGGGGCCGCGCGTCGGCCCAGCCGCCCCGGGACCGGGAGCCGGCCGAGCCGCCCCGGGGCCGGGCGTCGGCCGAGGCGTGGCGGGACCCGCGGGGGCAGCAGCAGTGGGGTGGCGCGGACCGGTACGGTCACCCGCAGCGCGACGAGGCCCCGCGCTGGAGCTGACCGGTCACTTGTCGATGTCGCCGACCACGAAGAACATCGAGCCGAGGATCGCGATCAGGTCCGGCACCAGGCAGCCCGGCAGCAGCGTGGCCAGCGCCTGCACGTTGGCGTACGAGGCGGTGCGCAGCTTGAGCCGCCACGGGGTCTTCTCGCCGCGGGACACCAGGTAGTAGCCGTTGATGCCGAGCGGGTTCTCGGTCCACGCGTAGGTGTGCCCCTCGGGCGCCTTGAGCACCTTCGGCAGCCGGGTGTTGATCGGGCCGGTGAGCCGGTCCACCCGGTCCAGGCACTGCTCGGCGAGGTCGAGCGAGGCGTACACCTGGTCGAGCAGCACCTCGAAGCGGGCGTGGCAGTCCCCGGCGGTCTTGGTCACCACCGGCACGTCGAGCTGGTCGTACGCCAGGTAGGGGTCGTCGCGGCGCAGGTCCAGGTCGAGCCCCGAGGCCCGGGCGACCGGGCCGGAGGCGCCGAACGCGGCGGCGTCGGTGGCCGAGAGCACCCCCACCCCGACGGTACGGGCCAGGAAGATCTCGTTGCGCCGGATGAGGTTGTCCAGGTCGGGCATCCGCCCGCGTACCTCGCCGATGGCGGCCCGGGCCCGGCCGGTCCAGCCGGCGGGCACCTCCTCCTTGAGGCCGCCGACCCGGTTGAACATGTAGTGGATCCGGCCGCCGGAGACCTCCTCCATGACCGCCTGGATGGTCTCCCGCTCGCGGAAGGCGTAGAAGACCGGGGTGATCGCGCCGATCTCCAGCGGGTACGAGCCGAGGAACATCAGGTGGTTGAGCACCCGGTTCAGCTCGGCCAGGGCCATCCGCAGCCAGGTGGCCCGCTCGGGCACCTCCATGCCCATCAGCCGTTCGACGGCGAGCACCACGCCCAGCTCGTTGGAGAACGCCGACAGCCAGTCGTGCCGGTTGGCCAGCACGATGATCTGCCGGTAGTCGCGCACCTCGAACAGCTTCTCCGCGCCCCGGTGCATGTAGCCGACGATCGGCTCGGCGGTGACCACCCGCTCGCCGTCGAGCACCAGCTTCAGCCGCAGCACCCCGTGCGTGGAGGGGTGCTGGGGGCCGATGTTGAGCACCATGTCGGTGCCCAGCTGCTCACCGCCCGCGCCGGTGCCGACGGTCAGCTCACGGAGGTCGCCGGTGGTCATGCCCGTCATCGTGTCACGAACTCAACCGCCGACGCCGACAGCGTCGATGCCGACCGGTTGCAGCAGCCACCAGTGCCCGCCCAGGCCGGCCGGGTCGGTCAGCTCGGCCACCGCCGACGCGGCGGCCAGCGCCCGCACGTACCCGGCCGGGTCACGACCGGCCAGGCTCAGCGGGGGTCGGCCGCCGTCGGCCCCGAGCGCCCGCAGCGCCTCTCGCTGCGACACCAGGGTGTACGCACACCGGGCGACCCGCTCACCGGCGGAGGCGACCGAGTCGATGGCGACGTGCGCGGTGACGTCACACGCCCCGTCCGGCACCGGCGGCACCTGCCGCCCGCCCCGATATCCGGTCAGCGTCCCGTCCACCGGCCGCCTGTCCCGCAGGTGCCCGTAGTCGACGGCCACCGCCAACCCCCGCTCGACCCGCCCCACCGCCCCCGCCCACGCCTCGTCCCGCCCCCGCCCCACCTCCATCCGCCCCGGTGGCCCGCCGTCCCCGTTGTCGATCAAGAAGTTTCGATCCGGATCCGGGTCTTCCGGGGACGCAAACCTCTTGATCGACTCATCGAGGGCCGGTGACGCGAGGTGGGGCCACCAGGTGGTCAGCCAGGTTTGGTCGGCGGGGTCGAGTGGGGGGCCGGGGGATTCGGTGCCGGTGGCCGGGTCGACCAGGAGGTGGCGCCAGCCGTCCGGGGTGGGTACGGCGACGTCCAGCGGGACGTTGTCCAGCCACTCGGTGGCGATCAGCAGGCCGACGATCCGGTCCGGGATCTCGGTCGACCACTCGATCTCCGCCGGCAGGTCGGCCGGGCGGGCGGCCCGCTCGACGGCGGTGAGGCGTACCCGGTCGGCGAGGGGCACCGCGGTCGGCGGGATCGTGGCGGGTGGGTCAGCTGCCGGCGGGGCGGCGGCGGGTGGGGCCGTGGCGGGTGGGGGCGCGGCGGTGGGTGCCGGGCGGCCGGATTCGGCGGCCCGGGACGACAGGGCCCGCAGCAGCTCGCCGCGGCCCGCCCCGACGTCCACCACCTGCAGGTCGGTTGGGTGGCCGAGGAGCGCGTCGACCCGCTCCACCAGGCGCCAGACGGCCTCGGCGAGCACCGGGGAGGCGTGCACGCTGGTGCGGAAGTGCGCGGCCGGGCCGGCGCCGGCGACGAAGAAGCCGTCCGGGCCGTAGAGCGCCCGGTCCATCGCGTCCCGCCACCGGATCGACATCAGCTCATTCCTCGTTCAGGGGACGGCACTGTGCCGACCCTAGCGCCGCGGTGGACCCCCGGCCGGGCCGTCGGCGACACCGCCGGCGGCCCGGTCGACCGTGGTGAAGGTTTTCACACATCCTTGTTCGGCATCTGTCACCCCGGCGCATACTTGCGGTCGACCGGTACCCCCTTCGAGGACTGGATCGTTGCCATGAGCGCACCGTTGCGCCCGCGTCCGGCCGCCCCGCGTGCGGCGGCCGTACCGTCGGGCGGCGCCGAGTCCGGCGCCCCGCGCCTCCAGCTGGTCTTCCCGCGCACCCTGACCGTCGGCGTCGTCGGCGCCGGCCGGGTCGGCGCCGTGCTGGGTGCCGCGTTCGTCGCGGCCGGCCACCGGGTGGTCGCCGCCGCCGGCGTGTCGGGCGCCTCCAAGGCCAGGATCGCCCTGCTGCTGCCCGGCGTCCCCGACCGCTCGGCCACCTCGGTGGCCCGGGCCGCCACCGACCTGCTGCTGCTGGCGGTGCCGGACGACGCCCTGGCCGGGGTGGTCGCCGGGCTGGCCGAGACCGGCGCGCTGCGCCCCGGCCAGGTGGTCGCGCACACCTCCGGCGCGCACGGGCTGGCCGTGCTGGCCCCGGCCGCCGCGGTGGGCGCCCACCCGCTCGCCCTGCACCCGGCGATGACCTTCACCGGTACGCCGGACGACCTTGGCCGGCTCGCCGGCATCTCGTACGGGGTGACCGCTCCGGCCGCGCTGCGCCCGCTGGCCGCCCGGCTCGTCGCCGACCTGGGCGGGGTGCCCGAGTGGGTCGGCGAGACGGACCGCCCGCTCTACCACGCGGCGCTGGCGCACGGCGCGAACCACCTGGTGACCCTGGTCAACGAGGCGGCCGACCGGCTGCGCGACGCCGGGGTGGGCAATCCGGAGAAGGTCCTCGCCCCGCTGCTGCGGGCCGCGCTGGAGAACGCGCTGCGGCTCGGCGACGACGCGCTGACCGGCCCGGTCTCCCGGGGCGACGCGGGCACCGTACGCCGGCACCTGGCCCGGCTGGCGCAGGTCGCGCCGGAATCCGTACCCCCCTATCTGGCGTTGGCCCGACGGACCGCCGACCGGGCGATCGCCGCCGGCCGGCTCCGGCCGACGGACGCCGAGTCGCTGCTCGACGTGCTGGCGGGCATTCACCAGGAGGTCGGTACCCGATGACGGAGTTGGTGCACACCCGCAAGGAGCTGGCCGCCGCGCGGGACGGGCTGACCGGCACGGTCGGCGTGGTGATGACCATGGGCGCGCTGCACTCCGGCCACGAGACGCTGCTGCGGGCGGCCCGGGAGCGGGCCGATCACGTCATCGTGACGATCTTCGTGAACCCGCTGCAGTTCGGCCCGAACGAGGACTTCGACCGGTACCCGCGCACCCTCGACGCGGACCTGGAGATCTGCCGCCGGGCCGGCGCGGACGTGGTGTTCGCCCCGGCGGTGGCCGACATGTACCCGGACGGGCAGCCGGCGGTCCGGGTCAACCCGGGCCCGCTCGGCGAGGACCTGGAGGGGCTGAGTCGCCCCGGCTTCTTCCACGGGGTGTTGACCGTGGTGCTGAAGCTGCTCCACCTGACCCGCCCCGAACTGGCGTTCTTCGGCGAGAAGGACTACCAGCAGCTGACCCTGGTCCGGCGGATGTGCCGCGACCTGGACCTGCCGGTCGAGGTGGTCGGCGTGCCGACCGTCCGGGAGCCGGACGGGTTGGCGCTGTCCAGCCGCAACCGCTACCTGTCGGCGCCGGAGCGCCGGGCCGCGCTGAGCCTCTCCGCCGCGCTGCGGGCCGGGGTCGCCGCCGCCGACTCCGGCCACGCGGCCGGCGAGGTGCTGGCCGCCGCGCACCGCGCGTTCGCCGCCGCCGACGGCGTACGCCTGGACTACCTGGTGCTCACCGACCCGGAGCTGGAACCCGGCCCGGTCACTGGCCCGGCCCGGCTGCTGGTCGCGGCCTGGGTGGGCAGCACCCGGCTGATCGACAACGCGGCGCTCCGGCTCGCCCCCCGCTCCTGACCCACCCACCACCACACCCGCTGAAAGGCGCCCGATGTTCCGGACCATGCTGAAGTCGAAGATCCACCGCGCCACGGTGACCCAGGCCGACCTGCACTACGTCGGCTCGGTGACCGTGGACCAGGATCTGCTCGACGCCGCCGACCTGCTCCCCGGTGAGCAGGTGGCGATCGTGGACGTCACCAACGGGGCCCGGCTGGAGACGTACGTCATCCCGGGCGAGCGGGGCAGCGGCGTGATCGGCATCAACGGCGCGGCCGCCCACCTGGTGCACCCCGGTGACCTGGTCATCCTCATCTCGTACGGGCAGTTCGACGACGCCGAGGCGCGGGCGTACCGGCCGCGGGTGGTGCACGTCGACGCCGACAACCGGATCGTCGACCTGGGCGCCGACCCGGCCGTCGCCGCCGCCGGCACCGCCGGTGACCCGGTGCCGAACCCGCTGGCCGCCAGCCTGAACTGACCGGTTCCGCCCGATCGGGCGGGAAAGGTGGGCGACCTTCGGTCTGTCATCGGAAGGTCATTGTTGGTTACCCTGGGCGGACCGTCGGGTTGACGGTCGTCGGCTGGGGGAGGCCGCGATGCGCCGTACGATGACGACCCCGGCCGCCGCGCTGGTCGTGGCCGTGCTGCTGGGCGGCTGCGCCGCCGCCGGCGGGCTGGACGGCGACCTCACCGACGACTGGGCGGCGCTGCCCGCGCCCGCCCCGTTCACCCCGGCCGCCGGGGTCTGCCAGGTCGCCGACTTCACCGACACGGTCGGCCTGGCGGCGTACGCGCCGGTCGACTGCGCGGTCGCGCACAAGGTGGAGACCGTGCACGTGGGCACGTTCCCGGCCGGCCGGGCCACCCGGCCGGCCACCGGCTCGGCCGAGCTGCGCGGCGCCTTCGCCGAGTGCGACACGAAGACCGCCGGGTACGTCGGTGACGACTGGCGGGCCGGTCGGCTGCGGCTGGCCGTGGCGCTGCCCACCGCGCCCGGCTGGACGGCCGGCGCGCGCTGGTACCGGTGCGACGTCAGCGAGCTGACCACCGTCGAGGCGGCGGCCACCGTGGTCGCCCGCACCGGCAGTCTGCGGGACGCGCTGAAGGGCCAGTCCGCGCTGCGGCTGGGCTGCCAGCGGTCGTCGTCGTCCGGCGCGGTGCGCGGGTCGCGGGCGCTGACCCCGGTCGACTGCGGCACCCGGCACGACGCCGAGTTCGTCGGGGTGTGGCAGGTGCCGGACCGCCCGTACCCGATCCGGGACGTGGACTGGCTCCCGCTCTACGCCGGCTGCCGCGCCGCGCTGGGCCGGTTCGCGGCGGTGCCCGACGACGCCCAGCTGCGCTACCGCGCCGACGTGGTGGTCCGCCCGCCCGGCGCGGGCCGCTGGCGGGTCGGTGACCGGGGGGTCCGCTGCTACCTGTGGCTGAGCGAGCGGGCGGTGACCGGGTCGCTGAAGGGCGCCGGCCCGGCCGCCCTGCCGGTCCGCACCCGGTGAGCCGCCGGTCGGCCCGGCGGTAACCCGACGCCGTAGCGCATACCACTCGTCCGGCCCCCGCCGCCCGTGGTGAGGGTCGTTCGGGTTGACTGTGGGAATGGACCTTCCCACCGTCGACCTGCCGGCCCTGCCCAGCCTGCTGGCCGCGCCCGCGCCCGGTTGGGTGGAGACCACCGACGTGATCGTGGTCGGTTCCGGGGTCGCCGGCCTGACCGCCGCGCTGCACCTGCGCGAGGCGGGCCTGCACGTCACGGTGGTCACCAAGGTCAACATCGACGACGGCTCGACCCGGTGGGCGCAGGGCGGCATCGCCGCGGTGCTCGACCCGTCGGACAGCCCCGCCGCGCACGCGTACGACACCGAGGTGGCCGGCGTGGGCCTGTGCGACCCGGCGGCGGTGCGGGCGCTGGTCGAGGAGGGCCCGACCCGGCTGCGCGAGCTGATCCGGATCGGCGCCGAGTTCGACCGGAACCCGGACGGCTCGCTGATGCTCACCCGGGAGGGCGGCCATCGGGCCGACCGGATCGTGCACGCCGGCGGCGACGCCACCGGGGCGGAGGTGCAGCGGGCGCTGCACGCGGCGGTCCGCCGGGACCCGTGGATCCGGCTGGTCGAGCACGCCCTGGTGCTGGACCTGCTGCGCGCCCCCGGCGACGGCCCGGACGGGCTCGGCCCGGCCTGCGGCATCACCCTGCACGTGCTCGGCGAGGGCAGCGAGGACGGCGTGGGCGCGCTGCTGGCCCGGGCGGTGGTGCTGGCCACCGGCGGGATGGGGCAGGTCTTCTCGGCCACCACCAATCCGGCGGTCTCCACCGGCGACGGGGTGGCGCTGGCGCTGCGGGCCGGTGCGGCGGTCACCGACGTGGAGTTCGTCCAGTTCCACCCGACCGCGCTGATCGTGCCGGAGCACGCCCGGGTGCCCGGCGCCGGGCTGGCCCAGCAGCCGCTGGTGTCCGAGGCGCTGCGCGGCGAGGGCGCGCACCTGGTCGACGCGGACGGCAAGCGGTTCATGGTCGGGCAGCACGAGCTGGCCGAGCTGGCGCCGCGGGACGTGGTGGCCAAGGGCATCCACCGGGTGCTGCTGGCCACCGGCGCGGACCACGTCTTCCTGGACGCCCGGCACCTCGGCGGCGACTTCCTGGCCGGCCGGTTCCCGACCATCGTGGCGTCCTGCCTGGCGATCGGGGTGGACCCGGCGGTCGACCTGATCCCGGTCGCCCCGGCCGCCCACTACGCCTCCGGCGGTGTCCGCACCGACCTGCGCGGCCGCACCTCGATCTCCGGCCTGTACGCCTGCGGCGAGGTGGCCTGCACCGGCGTGCACGGCGCGAACCGGCTGGCCAGCAACTCGCTGCTGGAGGGGCTGGTCTTCTCCCGCCGGATCGCCGAGGACATCGCCGCCGGGCTGCCCGAGCAGGCGAAGCCGGCGCAGATCGGCGCCTGGTTGGGCGGCGCCGGCTGGGTGGTGCCGGCGGACGGCACCCCGGCGCTGCAGCGGGCGATGACCATGGGCGCCGGGGTGCTCCGCTCGGCGGAGACCCTCGCCGCGACCGCCGCCACGCTGACCGGGATCGGCCAGCGGCGGGGCACCCCGCGGACCGCCGACTGGGAGGCGACGAACCTGCTCACCGTGGCGTCCACCCTGGTCACCGCCGGGTACGCCCGGCAGGAGACCCGCGGCTGCCACTGGCGGGAGGACTTCCCGACGGCCGACGAGCGGTGGCGCGGCCACCTGGTCGAGTCGATCGGGGCCGGACAGCGGGTGACCCAGCGGTGGGAGGAACTCCTATGACCGAGTCGACTGAGCGGGCGTTGCGGGCGGCCGGCCTGGACCCGGAGCGGGTCCGCCGGGTGATCGTGGACGCGTTCGCCGAGGACCTGGGCCCGGACTTCCTCGACGTGACCAGCGTGGCCACCATCCCGGCGGAGCAGACCGACACCGCCGACCTGGTGGCTCGCGCCGACGGGGTGGTGGCCGGGCTGGCCGTGGCCGCGGCGGCGTTCGAGCTGGTGGGCGAGGTGACCGGGTCGGACCGTACCGTCGAGGTGTCGGTGGTGGCGCGCGACGGCGCGCGGGTGGCGCGCGGCGAGGTGCTGGCCACGGTGACCGGCCCGACCCGGCTGCTGCTGACCGCCGAGCGGACCGCGCTGAACCTGCTCTGCCGGATGTCCGGGGTGGCCACCCACACCCGGGCCTGGGCGGACGCGCTGGCCGGCAGCAAGGCGATGGTGCTGGACACCCGCAAGACCACCCCCGGCCTGCGGGCGCTGGAGAAGTACGCGGTCCGGGCCGGCGGCGGCACCAACAAGCGGATGGGCCTGCACGACGTCGCCATGATCAAGGACAACCACAAGCTGGCGGCGGGCGGCGTGGCGGCGGCGTACCGGCGGGTCCGGGCGGCGTTCCCGGACGTGCCGGTGCAGGTGGAGGTGGACACCCCCGCCGAGGCGGTGGAGGCGGTGGAGGCCGGCGCGGACTTCCTGCTGCTGGACAACATGTCACCCGCCACCCTGCGCGCGGTGGTGGCGGAGGTCGGCGACCGGGCCGAGCTGGAGGCCACCGGCGGGCTCACCCTCGAGGTGGCCGCCGAGTACGGCGCGACCGGCGTGGACTTCATCTCGGTGGGCGCGCTGACCCACTCCTCGCCGATCCTGGACATCGCCCTGGACCTGCGGGAAGGCTGAGCCGGGCGGGTTCACTCCTCGCGCTCGGCCGCCGTGGGCGGCGTCTAGGCTGCGAGCGTGCTGCTCTGCATCGACATCGGGAACACCAACACCGTGCTGGCGACCTTCGACGGCGACAAGCTGGTGCACTCCTGGCGGATCAAGACCGACGCGCGGTCCACGGCGGACGAGCTGGGCCTGATGTTCCGCGGGCTGCTAGCCGGGGACAACGTGGAGATCACCGGGGTGGCCGCCTGCTCGACGGTGCCGGCGGCGCTGCGCTCGCTGCGCGCCATGCTGGCCCGGTACTACGCCGACCTGCCGCACGTGATCGTCGAGCCGGGCGTGCGCACCGGGGTGCAGTTGGCCATCGACAACCCGAAGGAGGTCGGCTCCGACCGGGTGGTGAACACGCTCGCGGCGTACACCCTCTACGGCGGCCCGTCGATCGTGGTCGACTTCGGCACCACCACCAACTTCGACGTGATCTCCGGCCGGGGCGAGTTCCTCGGCGGGGCCTTCGCGCCGGGCATCGAGATCTCCTTCGACGCGCTCGCCGCCCGGGCCGCGCAGCTGCGCAAGGTGGAGGCCACCAAGCCGCGCTCGGTGATCGGCAAGAACACCGTGGAGTGCCTGCAGTCCGGCCTCTACTTCGGCTTCGCCGGGCAGGTGGACCGGATCGTCGAGCGGATGACCGAGGAGCTGGGCGAGGTGAAGGCGGTGATCGCCACCGGCGGCCTGGCCTCGGTGGTGATCGGCGAGTGCGCCACCATCACCCACCACGAGCCGATGATCACCCTGATCGGCCTGCGGATGGTGTACGAGCGGAACGTCTGACCGGTTTCTGCGGCGGGGGTTTCCGGGCAGCCCGGCCGGCTCCGGGCGGTCAGGCTTGATCCCTGCGCCGGCCGGGCTGCCCGGAAACCCGTCGGTGGTTCAGGTCCGTCGGGATCTGAAGACCAGCGTGCGGTACGGCAGGTCGAACGTCTCTCGCCCGGTCAGGTCTTGGTGGGTGGCGAGTAGGTCGCGCAGCTCGCGGTCGACCCGCTCCCGATCGTCGGTCGCTGCGGTCAGGTAGTACGAGCGGGTGCGGACGAGTCCGACGACCTCGTCCGCTGTCAGGGTGGTGTGGTGGTCGAACTCGGCCCGCTCGACCGGGCCGAACTCTGGTCCGAAGTCGGTGATCCGCTCGGTGAGGTCGGCGGCGTTGTCGCCCAGGTGGGCGATCCGGCCCAGCTCGGTGACCCACTCGACGCTGTCGTCACGGATGTTCCAGATCGGGGCGAAGGTCCCGTTCCGTCGCAGCACCCGGGCGATCTCGGCGTGCGCCCGGTCCCGGTCGAACCAGTGGTACGCCTGCCCCACCAGCACCGCGTCCGCCACGCCGTCGCCCAGCGGCACCGACTCGGCCGTACCGGCCAGTGCCGTGACGCCTGAGGTGGCCTCGTCCAGTTGGGCGCGCATCCCCGGGTCGGGCTCCACCGGCAGCACCTCGTGGCCGAGGCCGAGCAGCTCACGGCTCAGGATTCCGGTGCCGGCGCCGAGGTCGACCACCCGGGCCGGCGGTTCGAGGTCGGCCAGCGCCCAGGCCACCGCCGCGCGCGGATAGCGGGGGCGGAACCGGTTGTACTCCGCGGCTGCGGCACCGAAGGAGAGCGCCTGAGTGGGGTCGGTCATGGCGGGCAGGTTATCCCGTAACGGCCACCTGGGCCGGTGAGTACGCTCGGGGACTGACCCCGCCGATATCTCCCTTCTGAGGAAGCGTGCCGTGAGCGAGCAGAACGCCGTGCCAGTCGACCCCGCCGACGACCTTCCGGAGCAGATGAAGGTCCGCCGGGAGAAGCGGGACCGGATGCTCGCCGACGGCGTGGCGCCGTACCCGGTCGGCTTCCCGCGCACCAGCACGCTGGCGGAGGTCCGGGTCCGGTACGCGGAGCTGCCCACCGACACGGCGACCGGCGACGAGGTCTCGGTGACCGGCCGGGTGATCTTTGTCCGGAACACCGGCAAGCTCTGCTTCGCCACCCTGCGCGACGGCGACGGCACCGAGCTGCAGGCGATGCTCTCCCTGGACCGGGTGGGCGCCGAGCGGCTGGAGGACTGGAAGCGCCTGGTCGACCTGGGTGACCTGGTCGGCGTCACCGGTGAGGTGATCACCAGCCGCCGGGGCGAGCTGTCGGTGCTGGCCCGGGAGTGGGCGGTCACCGCCAAGGCGCTGCGCCCGCTGCCGGTGGCGCACAAGCCGCTCAGCGAGGAGGCCCGGGTCCGCCAGCGCTACGTGGACCTGATCGTCCGCCCGCAGGCGCGGCAGATGGTCCGCACCCGGGCGGCGGCCGTGCGCAGCCTGCGGGACTCGTTGCACGGGCAGGGATTCATCGAGGTCGAGACCCCGATGCTCCAGTTGCTGCACGGCGGCGCGGCGGCCCGCCCATTCGTGACCCACAGCAATGCGCTCGACACCGATCTGTTCCTGCGAATCGCGCCGGAACTGTTTCTCAAGCGGGCGGTGGTGGGTGGCGTCGACCGGGTCTTCGAGATCAACCGCAACTTCCGTAATGAGGGCATCGACTCCTCCCACTCGCCCGAGTTCGCCATGCTCGAGGCGTACCAGGCGTACGGCGACTACGACAGCATGGCCGCGTTGACCCGTGATCTGGTGCAGCGGGCGGCGGTCGCGGTCAGCGGCTCGACGGTGGTCACCCACGCCGACGGTCGGGAGTTCGACCTGGGCGGCGAGTGGCGCTCGGTGACCCTGTTCGGGGTGCTTTCGGAGGCGCTCGGCGAAGAGGTCACCGTGCACACCGACCGGGCCCGGCTGACCGAGTACGCCGACAAGGTGGGCCTCTCGGTCGACCCGAAGTGGGGTGCGGGCAAGCTCGCCGAGGAACTGTTCGAGGAACTGGTCGTCCCGGGCCTGCAGGCACCCACCTTCGTACGCGACTACCCGGAGGAGACCAGCCCGCTTACCCGGGCGCACCGCACCGAGCCGGGACTGGCCGAGAAGTGGGACCTCTACGTGCTCGGCTTCGAGCTGGGTACCGCGTACTCCGAGCTGGTGGACCCGGTGGTGCAGCGCGAGCGGCTGGTCACCCAGGCGCAGCTGGCCGCCCGCGGCGACGACGAGGCCATGCGGCTGGACGAGGACTTTCTCCGGGCGATGGAGTACGGAATGCCCCCGGCCGGGGGCATGGGAATGGGAATCGACCGGCTCCTGATGGCCCTCACGGGTCTGGGAATTCGGGAAACGATCCTCTTCCCGTTGGTCCGGCCGGAGTGACCCGGCAAGTTCTTCTCCGGCTCGTTACCGCATCCTATTGACGGAACAAGCATCGGGGGGGTTATCGTGCTCCCATTGCAGGAGCACCCTGCTCGAAAGGAATGTGGGACGTGGCCAAGCAGATCATTCACAAGCTGGTCGATGACCTGGACGGTGGGGACGCGGACGAGACCGTCAAGTTCGCCCTCGACGGCGTTCAGTACGAGATCGACCTGTCGAGTTCCAACGCCAAGAAATTGCGCGAAGCATTTGCGCAGTACACGGCGCACGGGAACAAGGTGGGTCGGGGCGGCGTGGTCGTGGGCGGCCGGGCGGCCCGCGGCCGGGGCGGTGCCACCGCCGACCGGGAGCAGAACAAGGCGATCCGGGAGTGGGCCAAGGGCAAGGGCAAGGACATCTCCGACCGGGGCCGGATCCCGCAGGAGATCGTGGACGAGTACCACGCCACCCGCTGACCCCTCGGCGGCGACACGACGCCGGACCGGAGCGCGACTCCGGGCCGGCGTCGCCGCGTATCGGCCACCCCTTTCCGTCGCCTTTCCGGTCGGCTTTACCGCCGGCGGCGCACTCCGGGCGGGGGGCGGGAAGAATCCCGCCCCTCGGAAGGTTGTCCACAGCTGGTGGAAGAGTCGTCCACAGCCTGTGGACGGGCCACCGTGCCGCCGGACCCCGCCGGGCGACCGCACGAATTTCGCTCTGCGCGTACAGCCAGGGGTCCCGGAACACCTCCTGAGCGCGGATGGTTGGTCAAAACGACGTCCGAACCGCTCAGCACGGGGAGACACGACCTCAGCGGAGACGGTCGGCGGCGATAGAGTAAGGAGGCACGGACGCCCGTCCCGGGCGTTCGAGCACCGGCCCCGCCAAGATCTTGTCAAGGCGCACGGCACGTGAGGAGCACGAGGGCATGTTCGAGCGGTTCACCGACCGAGCGCGACGGGTTGTCGTCCTGGCCCAAGAAGAGGCCCGGATGCTCAACCACAACTACATCGGTACGGAGCACATCCTGCTGGGCCTCATCCACGAGGGTGAGGGCGTAGCGGCCAAGGCCCTGGAGAGTCTCGGCATCTCCCTCGAGGGCGTCCGCCAGCAGGTCGAGGAGATCATCGGCCAGGGTCAGCAGGCGCCGAGCGGGCACATCCCGTTCACGCCGCGGGCCAAGAAGGTGCTGGAGCTGTCGCTGCGCGAGGCGCTGCAGCTCGGCCACAACTACATCGGCACCGAGCACATCCTGCTCGGCCTGATCCGCGAGGGTGAGGGCGTCGCCGCCCAGGTGCTGGTCAAGCTCGGCGCCGACCTGAACCGGGTCCGCCAGCAGGTGATCCAGCTCCTCTCCGGCTACCAGGGCAAGGAGCCGGCCGCGGCCGGCGCCACCCCGGGGGAGGCCGCGCCGTCCACCAGCCTGGTGCTGGACCAGTTCGGCCGCAATCTCACCCAGGCCGCCCGCGAGGGCAAGCTCGACCCGGTGATCGGGCGCGAGAAGGAAATCGAGCGGGTCATGCAGGTGCTCTCCCGCCGTACCAAGAACAACCCCGTCCTGATCGGTGAGCCCGGCGTCGGCAAGACCGCCGTGGTGGAGGGCCTGTCCCAGAAGATCATCAAGGGCGAGGTGCCCGAGACGCTGAAGGACAAGCAGCTTTACACCCTCGACCTCGGTGCCCTGGTCGCCGGCTCGCGCTACCGCGGTGACTTCGAGGAGCGCCTGAAGAAGGTGCTCAAGGAGATCCGCACCCGCGGCGACATCATCCTGTTCATCGACGAGATCCACACCCTGGTGGGTGCGGGCGCCGCCGAGGGCGCGATCGACGCGGCGAGCATCCTCAAGCCGATGCTGGCCCGGGGTGAGCTGCAGACCATCGGCGCCACCACGCTCGACGAGTACCGCAAGCACCTGGAGAAGGACGCCGCGCTCGAGCGCCGCTTCCAGCCGATCCAGGTGGGTGAGCCGTCGCTGGCGCACACCATCGAGATCCTCAAGGGCCTGCGGGACCGCTACGAGGCGCACCACCGGGTGAGCATCACCGACGCCGCCCTGGTGGCCGCCGCGACGCTCGCCGACCGGTACATCTCCGACCGCTTCCTGCCGGACAAGGCGATCGACCTGATCGACGAGGCCGGCGCCCGGATGCGGATCCGCCGGATGACCGCGCCGCCGGACCTGCGCGACTTCGACGAGCGCATCGCCCAGGTGCGTCGCGACAAGGAGTCCGCGATCGACGCGCAGGACTTCGAGCGCGCCGCCCAGCTGCGCGACAAGGAGAAGCAGCTGCTCGGCCAGAAGGCCCAGCGGGAGAAGGAGTGGAAGGCCGGTGACCTGGACGTCGTCAGCGAGGTCGACGACGAGCAGATCGCCGAGGTGCTCGGCAACTGGACGGGCATCCCGGTCTACAAGCTGACCGAGGAGGAGACCTCGCGCCTGCTGCGCATGGAGGACGAGCTGCACAAGCGCGTCATCGGCCAGGAGGACGCGGTCAAGGCGGTCTCGAAGGCGATCCGGCGGACCCGGGCCGGCCTGAAGGACCCGAAGCGCCCGTCCGGCTCGTTCATCTTCGCCGGCCCGTCCGGTGTCGGTAAGACCGAGCTGTCCAAGGCGCTCGCCGAGTTCCTCTTCGGCTCCGAGGACGCGCTGATCCAGCTGGACATGTCCGAGTTCCACGACCGCTACACGGTCTCCCGGCTGGTGGGCGCGCCTCCCGGCTACGTCGGCTACGACGAGGGCGGCCAGCTGACCGAGAAGGTGCGGCGTCGGCCGTTCTCGGTGGTCCTCTTCGACGAGATCGAGAAGGCCCACCCGGACGTGTTCAACACGCTGCTGCAGATCCTGGAGGACGGTCGGCTCACCGACGGCCAGGGCCGGATCGTGGACTTCAAGAACACGGTCATCATCCTGACCACCAACCTGGGCACCCGTGACGTCGCCAAGGCGGTGTCGCTGGGCTTCCAGCAGTCGGAGGACTCCGAGTCCACCTACGACCGGATGAAGCAGAAGGTCAACGACGAGCTCAAGCAGCACTTCCGGCCCGAGTTCCTGAACCGGATCGACGACACCATCGTCTTCCACCAGCTGCGCCAGAACGAGATCCTCCAGATCGTGGACATCATGATCCAGCGGATCGAGGGCCAGCTGCGCAACAAGGACATGGGCCTGGAGCTGACCGACAACGCCAAGAAGTACCTGTCCAAGAAGGGCTTCGACCCGGTGCTGGGCGCGCGGCCGCTGCGTCGCACGATCCAGCGCGACATCGAGGACAACCTCTCCGAGCGGATCCTCTTCAACGAGCTGACCCCGGGTCAGATCGTTGTGGTGGACTGCGAGGGCGACCCGGAGGACATCGACAAGTCGAAGCTGGTCTTCCGCGGCTCGGACCGCCCGGCCGAGGTGCCGGACGCCGTCCCGGCCGACCTCGGTGGCGCCGCCACCACGGGAGCGGACGACGCGGCGGCGTAACGTCGACAGCTGTAGTCAGGGCGACGGCCCCGGTTGGCGAGAGCCACCGGGGCCGTCGCCTTTCCCGCCCCCCACCCCTCCCGCCCCCGCCGCGCCGCCCCCGCGCCTCGCCCTTGCCTCGTCGATCTAGGGGTAGTTGTCGTTGGAGGAGATCAACTGACAGCGACTATCCCTAGATCGGCGAGGTGGGGGTGGGGGTGGGGGTGTCGCCGGTGAGGCGGTATGAGGTGTCGGTTACCGGCTCGACCAGGCCGTCCTTGACCAGGCCGGCCAGGGCGCGGGCGCGTTGCACGTCGTCGTGCCAGACCTGGTCGAGGCGCTGGTGCGGGACCGGGCCGGTGGCGTCCCGCAGCACCCCGAGCAGCAGCCCGCGTACCTGCCGGTCGGTGCCGGCGTACCGCTGGGGGCGGCGGGTGGGGCCGGTCGGGGCGGCCTGACCGGAGGCGCGCCAAGCGCACACCGACTCCACCGGGCAGTCCGGGCAGCGCGGGGAACGGGCGGTGCAGATCATCGCGCCGAGCTCCATGAACGCGGCGCTGGCCAGCGCGGCGGCCGCCGGCTCCACGGGCAGCAGCTCCTCACAGGCGACCAGGTCAGCCGGGCGGGTCGTCGGCCCGGCGTCCGGTTCACCGGCGATCGCCCTCGACACCACCCGCCGGACGTTGGTGTCCACCACCGGATGCCGCTGCCCGTACGCGAACGCGGCGACCGCCCGAGCCGTGTAGGTCCCGATGCCGGGCAGCGCCAGCAGCTGGTCGAGCTGCTCCGGCACCGCCCCGCCGTGCCGTTCCGCGATCGCCACCGCGCAGTCCCGCAGCCGCACCGCCCGGCGCGGGTAGCCCAGCCGGCCCCACATCCGGATCGCCTCGGCCGGCGTGTCGGTGGCCAGCGCGGCCGGGTCGGGCCAGCGGGCCAGCCAGGCCCGCCAGGCGGGCAGCACCCGCACCACCGGGGTCTGCTGGAGCATGACCTCACTGACCAGGATGGGCCACGCCCCGATCCCGGGCTCGCGCCATGGCAGGTCGCGGGCGTGCTGCTCGTACCACCGGCTGACGAGGGTGGCGAAGGTCGGCTCAGTCATCGCGTCGCCGATGATGTCACGGGCCGGTGTCCCGCAGGTTGGGCGGGCGGGGCGGGGCGCCGCCGGACCGTCCGCAGGATGGGACAGAATGCCCGGATGAACGAGCTCGCGATCACCGTCATCGGCCCGGACCGTCCCGGCATCGTGGCCGACGTCGCCGAGGTGCTCGCCCGGGTCGGCGCGAACCTCACCGACTCCACCATGACCCGGCTGCGCGGCCACTTCGCGATGACGCTGATCTGCGTCGGCCCGGCCGCCGCCGAGGTGGAGGCCGCGCTGGCCCCGCTCGCCGCCGAGGGCCAGCTGCTGGCCACCGTACGGGCGGTCACACCGGACGGTGAGGCGGCGCCCCCCGGCGAGCCGTACGTGATGGCGGTGCACGGTGCCGACCGGCTGGGCATCGTGGCGGCGGTGACCCGGGTGCTCGCCGAGGCGGGCGGCAACGTGACCGACCTGAGCACCCGCCTGGCCGGCTCGCTGTACGTGGTGGTGGCCGAGGTCGACCTGCCGCCCGGCCGAGCCGACGAGCTGGCCGGACGGCTCACCCGCGTCGCCGCCGACCTGGGTGTCGAGGTGTCCCTGCGCCCCGCCGACCCGGATCTCCTGTGAGCGCGAGGAGTGAGCCGGGTTTGCGAGCCCCGCAGTCGCGAACGAAGGCGGCCCTGTGAGCGCGAGGAGTGAGCCGGGTTTGCGAGCCCCGCAGTCGCGAACGAAGGCGGCCCTGTGAGCGCGAGCAACGAGCCGGAGTACACCGGCCTCGGCGGTTGGACCCCGGATGCGCTGGGCCTGCCGGGCGAGGTGCGCCCGGTGGTCTCCGCTCCCGCGCCGGTGCTGAGCCGGCCCGGCCCGGAGGTCGACCCGACCTCCGACGAGACGGTACGTCTCGCCGCCGACCTGGTCGCCACGATGCGGGTGTCGCCGGGTTGCGTGGGCCTGGCCGCGCCGCAGATCGGGGTGAGCGCCCAGGTGTTCGCCGTCGACGTCACCGGGCACCCCAAGGCGGTGACCGTGCACGGCGTCTTCGTGCTGTGCAACGCACACGTGGTCGAGGCGACCCGGTGGAAGGCCGGCCGGGAGGGCTGCATGTCGGTGGCCGACCTCACCGGTGACGTCAAGCGGGCCAGCCGGCTCGTGGTCGAGGGTGTCGTGCCGGGGTCCGGCAAGGCCGTCCGGTTGGTCACCGACGGGTTCGAGGCGCGGGCGTTGCAGCACGAGATCGACCACTGCGCCGGCCTGCTCTTCCTCGACCGGGTGGCCGGCGCACACGCCGTCTACCAGCGCCAGGTCTACCTGTGACCACCACCTCGACCGTCGTGAGTGGAGGATGGCCGCGGTGATCCCGCGGGCTTCCGGCGCGTCGCGGCGGACCGTGCGGCGGGGCCCGGCTACGGTGGGGGCATCATGCGTCTGACGGTCGGTCCCCTGCCATCCGCCGTGTACTGGCGGCGTCGCGCCGTCGTACTCGGAGCGGGGCTTCTGTTCCTGATTGTCCTGCTCTACTCCTGCAACCAGCCGGGTGGCACCACGACCACACCGGGGGCGCAGTCCACCCCGTCGTCGCCCGCGGCGCAGCCGACGGCCACGGCGCCCGGTGCCGCCGACCCGCCGACCGGGACCGCGACACCGGGTGGCTCGACGGCGCCGGCCACCGGTGCGGGTACGACGCCGACCGCCGACCCGACCACAGTGCCGCCGGTCGACGCGCCCTCCGCCCCGCCCGCCACGGACGACGGCACCTGCACGGACGCCGAGATCGCGGTGACCCCGGTCGCCACGCCGTCCCGCGTCCAGCGCGGCGCACCGGTCGACCTCGGGCTGAAGATCCGGAACACCTCGCAGCGGACCTGTAGCCGGGACGTCGGCGCCGACCTGCAGGAGCTGTTCGTCAAGTCGGGCGCGGAGCGGGTCTGGTCGTCGGACACCTGCGGCACGGGCAAGGGCCACGACGTGCAGTCGTTCACCCCCGGGTTCGAGCGGTCCTACCAGCTCACCTGGAACGGGATGGACACCAGCCGCTGCTCCCTGGGGGTGGCCGCGGGGCCCAACCCGGCCGCCGGGACGTACCAGGTCTTCGCCCGGGTCGGTTCCAAGCTCAGCGACCCGGTCAGCCTCGTCATCACCGGCTGACCCCGCCGGCCGGGCCGGAGCCGGCCAGCCCGGAGCCCGTCCGGGCAGAGCCAGGAGCCGTTCGGCGCCCGGCTCGTCGGCTCAGACGTAGCGCTCCAGGATGGATGCCTCGGCGAGCCGGGACAGCCCCTCCCGTACGCCCCGGGCCCGGGCGTCGCCGACCCCCTCGACGGCCTGTAGGTCCTCGACGGTGGCGCCGAGCAGCCGCTGCAGGCTGCCGAAGTGGACGACCAGCCGGTCGACGATGGACGCCGGCAGCCGTGGCACCTTGGCCAGCAGTCGGAAGCCGCGCGGGCTGACCGCCGCGTCCAGCGCGTCCGAGGCGGCCGGGTAGCCGATCGCCTTGGCGACCGCGACCAGGTCGATCAGCTCGGTGGCGCCGAGCAGGTCCAGCTCGACCAGCGCCTCGTCCAGGGTGCGTGGCTTGCGACCGGCGGGGAGGTAGTCCCGGATGACCAGGGTGCGGTCGGCGTCCACGCCGGCCATCAGCTCGTCGAGCTGGAGGGCGAGCAGCCGACCGTCGGTGCCCAGCTCGACCACGTAACCGGCGATCTCGTCGGCGATCCGGCGGACCATCTCCAGTCGCTGCACCACGGCGACCGCGTCCCGGACGGTGACCAGGTCCTCGATCTCCAGGGCGGAGAGCGTGCCGGAGACCTCGTCCAGCCGCAGCTTGTAGCGCTCCAGGGTGGCCAGCGCCTGGTTGGCCCGGGACAGGATCGCCGCGGAGTCGTCCAGCACGTGCCGCTGACCGTTGACGTAGAGGCTGATGATCCGCATCGACTGGCTGACCGAGATGACCGGGTAGCCGGTCTGCCGGGCCACCCGCTCGGCGGTGCGGTGCCGGGTGCCCGACTCCTCGGTGGGGATGGACGGGTCGGGCATCAGGTGCACGCCGGCCTGGACGATCCGGGTGCCGTCGCTGGAGAGCACCACGGCGCCGTCCATCTTGCACAGCTCGCGCACCCGGGTGGCGGAGAACTCGACGTCCATCGGGAAGCCGCCGGTGCAGATCTGGTCGACCACCTTGTCGTAGCCGAGCACGATCAGCGCGCCGGTGCGACCGCGCAGGATCCGCTCCAGCCCGTCCCGCAGGGCGGTGCCGGGCGCCATCAGCGCCAGGTTGGCCCTTAGCGGGTCAGCGGCGCCACCGGCGCCGGCGGACACGCTCACGCTGATCGGGCGGGCGGGCGAACCCACGCCGCCGGTGCGGGCGTGGGGCGTCGCGCCGGCGGGCTTGGTGGTCTCGCGGTCGATCGGCACGCGCACAGTCTACGGACTGCCGTGCGGTGGGTGCTGTCGTGGTTACTGTGATGTGTCACGGCGTCGGATTCTGCCGCCCCGCCGGAGGTGGGGGGCGGTGTCCGATATGCGGTGGGTGGCGCCGGCCGGGGATGCACGGTCGGTCACTCGGCGGAAGCACGGGCGACACACTGGAGCGCCGCGCGCACGTCAGTGACCTCCATCACCCGCATGTTCTCCGGCGTGACGCCGGTGCTGCCGGGGCCGCAACCGGGCGGGACCAGGGCCACCCGGAAGCCGAGCCGGGCCGCCTCGGCGAGCCGCCGGGGCACCGCGCCCACCCGGCGCACCTCGCCGGTGAGCCCGACCTCGCCGATCGCCACCAGGTTCGGCGCGATCGCGAGGTTGAGCCCGCCGGAGGCGACGGCCAGCGCCACCGCCAGATCGGCCGCCGGCTCGACCACCCGGATGCCGCCGACGGTGGCGGCGAAGACCTCCCGGTCGTGCAGCGTCAGCCGCTCTGTGCGGCGCTGCAGCACGGCGAGCACCATCGCCAGCCGGGCCCCGTCGAGCCCGGAGACCGTCCGCCGGGGCGAGCCGGCCACGGTCGCGCCGATCAGCGCCTGCACCTCGGTGACCAGCGCCCGCCGGCCCTCCATGGCGACGGTCACGCAGGTGCCCGGCACCGGCTCGGAGTAGCGGGTCAGGAAGAGCCCGGACGGGTCGGCGAGGCTGCTGATCCCGCCCTCGTGCATCTCGAAGCAGCCCACCTCGTCGGCGGCGCCGAACCGGTTCTTGACGCCGCGGACCATCCGCAGCGACGAGTGCTTGTCGCCCTCGAAGTGCAGCACCACGTCGACCAGGTGCTCCAGCACCCGGGGGCCGGCCACCTGGCCGTCCTTGGTGACGTGGCCGACCAGCACGGTGGCGATGCCGCGCTCCTTGGCCACCGACACCAGGGCGGCGGTGACCGCGCGCACCTGGGTGACGCCGCCCGGCACCCCCTCGGTGCCGGTGGTCGAGATGGTCTGCACCGAGTCGAGCACCAGCAGGCCCGGCTTGACCGCGTCCAGGTGGCCGAGGACCGCGCCCAGGTCGCTCTCCGCGGCCAGGAAGAGCTGGTCGTGCAGGGTGCCCATCCGCTCGGCGCGCAGCCGCACCTGGCTGACCGACTCCTCGCCGCTGACCACCAGCGACGGGCTGCCGGCCCCGGCCGCCCACTGCTGGGCGACGTCGAGCAGCAGGGTGGATTTGCCGACCCCGGGCTCGCCGGCGAGCAGCACCACGGCGCCGGGGACCAGGCCGCCGCCGAGCACCCGGTCGAGCTCGCTCACCCCGGTGGGCCGGGCCCGGGCCGGGGCGGCGCTGATGGTGGCGATCGGCCGGGCCGGCTCGGCCGGCATCCGGGAGCTGACCACCCGCCCGGAGACCGTCGGGCCGGTGACCGTGCACTCGACCACCGAGCCCCACTCACCGCACTCCGGGCAGCGCCCGACCCACTTCGGTGGCTGGTGGCCGCAGGCGTCGCACTCGTACGCCGGGCGGGGCTCGCGGGCGGCCCGGCCCCGGGACGCCGCGCCGGCCCGCGCCGGGGTCGATCGGGAGGTGGTCATCCCAGGACGCTAACCCCCAGGTACGACGAAAACACCGCCGGCGTGGTGGTCACCACGCCGGCGGTGTCGGCGGTACGCGTCGGCCGGAGCGGTCAGCCGCCGTGGCCGGAGCTGCCCTCCTCGCTCGATCCCTCGCCACCCTCGCGGGTGATGATCGGGGAGACCTGCGGGGCCGGGGTGAGCGGCACGCCGACCGGGGCGGCGGTGCTGATCGTCCGACCGTTGCCGAAGTCGAAGGTGAGGTCCACCTGCTGGCCGGAGCGCAGCTCCTCGTTCAGGCCGACCAGCTGCAGGTAGCGGCCGCCCTGGACGTTGAGCTGCACGTAGCCGAGGGCCGGGATCTCGATCCGGGCCGGCTCACCGGCCGGCGCGGCGGCGCTCTCCGACGGGCTGGCCGACGCCGACCCGGTCGCCGACGGCGAGGCGCTGCCGGACGGCGTGAGGTTCGCCGTGGTGGGCGCGCTCGGGGTCGGCGAGGTGCTCTCGGAGGCGCCGGCCGACGGCGAGGCGCTCCCCGAGGGCGAGGCGCTCGCCGAGGCGGTGGCCGCCGGCGAGCCGGCCGTGCCGGTCAGCACGACCTGCCGCGCGCCCTGGGTGGTGACGGTGACCGTCACCGGGTCGGGCGAGTCGTTGTAGATCACGGTGTTCAGCGGGGCGTTGGCGCCGGCCCGGTAGTCCTGGCCGCCCGGGTACTCGACGTAGAGGCCGCGCACCTTGAAGACGTTGTCCGCGGTCTGCGCGCTCACGCCCTGGACCGACGCCTCCTTGAGGGACGTCTCGGCCACCTGCCCCGACCCGCAGCCGGAGGCCAGCAGGGCGGTCGCGGCCGCCACGCCGGACAGCAGCAGCGCCGTCCGCCGGGAACCCCTGATCGAGCGCGTCACGTCGGTCCTCCTCGTCACGATCCCCTCCCGGCCGTACCCCGGGCACGGGGTGGTCATACCCGCGCAGACCGCGCTCCAGGGTAGTGGGGGCTGATCGAGGGCCGCACGCCGACCCGAGGTTGCCACCCGGCCGGGGCCGGTCAGACCACCCGACCGCTCGTCACCAGCAGCACCACGTCGATCAGGGCCACCACCATGACCGCCCGGAAGGCCGCCACCGGCCGGCCGCCGGACCGGCCCGCGGCGCGTCCGGCGTACCAGCCGACGGCCGGCGCCGCCGCGGCGGCCGCGACCGCCGACAGGCCGGTCCAGCTCGGCGGCCCGGGGGGACCCAGGACCAGGGTGACGGTCGCCGCGAACAGCAGCGCGACGGCGGCCACCCGGCTGCCCGCCGCGCCCAGCCGGTGCGGCAGCCCGCGCACCCCGGTCCGCGCGTCGTCCGCGAGGTCGGGCAGCACGTTCGCGAAGTGCGCGCCGGCTCCCAGCAGGGCGCCGGCCGCGACCAGCCAGACCGGCGGCGCGGGCGCCCCGGGCAGCGCGAGCACCACGAAGGCGGGCAGCGCCCCGAAGGACACCGCGTACGGCAGCACCGACCAGGGCGTCGACTTCAGCGGCCAGTCGTAGAGCAGGGCGGAGACCAGGGCCACGGTGATCCAGATCGTGGCCGGGAGCGTGGTGGTCGACGCCGCCACCACCGGGCAGGCCAGCGCGGCCAGCGCCGCGGCCACCGCCACCGTGCGCCGGCCGACCGCGCCGGCGGCGACCGGCTTGTCGGTACGCCCGACCAACCGGTCCCGCCCGGCGTCCAGCGCGTCGTTGGTCCAGCCGACGGCGAGCTGGGTGGCCAGCACCGTGCCGGCGACCGCCGCCACACCGGACGATGGGTGGCCGACGCCCCAGGCCAACAGCCCGGCGACCGTGGTGACCAGCGCGACCGGTTCCGGATGGCTCGCTCTGACCAGCCCTAACACCGTGGACGACATAAGGGAAGTCTGGTCGTTACCCGCCGGTCGTGTCACGCTCGGTCCCATGCGGAACGGTCCGGTCACCACCCGTGGTCGCGTGCTGGCCCCCAACGACCCCCGACAGTACGACGACCTGGTCGGTGAGTGGTGGCGGCCCGACGGCGCGTTCGCCATGCTGCACTGGCTGGCCCGGGCCCGGGCCGCGCTGGTCCCGCCGGCCACCCGCCCGGGTGCGCTCCTGGTCGACCTGGGCTGCGGCGCCGGCCTGCTGGCCCCGCACCTGAGCGGCAAGGGCTACCGGCACGTCGGCGTCGACCTGACCCGCTCCGCGCTGGAGCAGGCCGCGGCCCACGGGGTGACCGTGGTCAACGGGGACGCCACCGCGGTCCCGTTGGCCGACGGCTGTGCCGACGTGGTGGCCGCCGGCGAGGTGCTGGAGCACGTGCCCGACTGGCGGCGCGCGGTCGCCGAGGCGTGCCGGCTGCTGCGCCCCGGCGGGCTGCTGGTGCTGGACACCCTGAACGACACCGCGCTGAGCCGGCTGGTCGCCGTCCACATCGGTGAGCGGCTGCCGACGGTGCCACGCGGCATCCACGATCCACGGTTGTTCGTGGACGACCGCGAGCTGGTCGCCGAGTGCGCCCGGCACGGCGTGACGTTGCGGGTCCGCGGGGTCCGGCCCAGCCTGCGCGGCACGGTGGCCTGGCTGGCCCGGCGGGCCCGGGGCGCCGCGCCGAGCCGGGCGGAGGCCGGGGCGATGATCCGGCCGACCGGGTCGACCGCCGTGCTCTATCAGGGACGTGGCGTCCGACGCGGGTAGTCGGAGCCGGTCGGGGTACTGGAACGCCGAGAAGGGGGCGACATGACGGTGCACGCGCTGCGGGCGAGCCGCCGGTGCCACCCCTCGCGGGCGAGGGCGGATCGGACGGCCGCGCCCCGGACGGACGCGATCGCGGAGTGCGTGGTGGACGGACGAGAGGTGGGCACATGTCGCTGCCAGTGATCGCGGGGCTGGGTACGGCCCATCCGCCGTCGGCGGAGCAGGGCGAGCTCTGGGAGGGGTTCTTCGCCCAGCGACTCTCCGGCACCACGAGGGCGCTGGGTCAGCGGATCTTCGCCAACTCGGGGGTGTCCCGCCGGCAGGCCGCGGTCAACCCGCTGCTGGAGGACGTCTCGGAGTGGCCGACCGAGCGCCGGATGCGGCGCTACCAGGTCGAGGCGCTGCCGCTGGGCAAGGAGGCGGTGAGCCGGGCGCTCACCGCGGCCGGCCTGTCCGCCGGGGACGTCGGCCTGTTCGTGGTCTGCTCCTGCACCGGGTACGCCACGCCGGGGCTGGACATCATGCTCGCCCGGGACCTGGCCATGGCCCCGGGCACCCAGCGGATGTTCGTCGGGCACATGGGCTGTTACGCCGCCCTGCCCGGGTTGGGCGCGGCGAGTGACTTCGTGGCCGCGCGGGGCCGACCGGCGCTGCTGCTCTGCGCGGAGCTGACCAGCCTGCACATCCAGCCGGAGTCGGCTCGGGAGGACACCCAGCAGATCGTCTCGCACGCGCTCTTCTCCGACGCCGCGGTGGCGCTGGCGCTGGTGCCCGGAGCGTCCCCCGGGTACGCGCTGCGCGAGGTCGCGGCGGTGACGGACACCTCGACGGCCGACCACATGACCTGGGAGGTCACCGACACCGGCTTCCGGATGGGGCTGTCGCCCAAGGTGCCGAAGGTGCTCTCCGCGCACGTGCGGGGGCTGGTCGACGACCTGCTGGCCCGGCACGGCACGACGGTCGCGCAGGTGGACGGCTGGGCCGTGCACCCGGGCGGCCCGCGCATCCTGGACGTGGTGGAGCGGGAGCTGGGCCTGCCGCCGGAGGCCATGTCGGCCTCCCGGGCGACGCTCGACGAGCACGGCAACTGCTCGTCCCCGACGGTGCTGCTGATCCTCGACCGGCTGCTGCGGTCGGCGTCGCCCCCGGAGCGGGTGGTGATGCTCGCCTTCGGCCCGGGCCTCACCCTCTACGCCGCCCTGCTGGAACGCGTCGACGGTTAGGTGGCGTCGGTGACCAGCGAGGCGGAGGACCGGCTGCACGGCGGCGTGCTGGTCGCGGCCGCCCTGCTCGTCGTGCTCGGGGGCGGCTGGTGGTGGCGGGAGGCCGCCCCGGTCACCGGTCCCGCCCCGGGCGCCACCCGGCCGGCCGACCCGGCGGAGGTGCTCCGGGACGAGTTGGTGGCGGCGCGGCCGGGCGGCACGGCCGTCCGGGTCCGGGTCGGCGCCGACGGCCGGGTGCTCGAGGCGACCGGGGTGCAGGGGGAGTTGGGCGACCCGGCGGTCGGCCTGCCCTGGTTCACCGACACGCTGTGGCGGGACCGGCTGGTGCTGGTCCCCGGCCGGCCGCCGGTGCGCCGGGAGTCGCTGGCCGACGGCGCCGCGCACCTGTTTCAGTACCGCTGCTCGGGCCCCGGGGTGTTGTCCGTGTCGATCTGGCACGGGCGGCTGCCGCAGCACCGGCGGGTCGCCTGCGACGGCGGGTTCGCCGAGCTGGAGCTGCCCGCGCAGCCGCAGCCGCTGCGGCTGGACCTGGCCGCGGCGGGGCCGGGCGCGGTCGAGGTGCAGGCGCAACTGGTCGCGGTGCCCTGACCGGCCGGGTCAGCCGGCCAGCCGGGCGAGGTCGGCGCGGTAGTCGTCCGCGGCGCCCAGGGCGGGCAGCACCCGTATCACGGTGCCGTCCCGGTCGACCAGCAGCGCGGGCGCGGTGCCGGGGCGGGGGGCCAGGCGCAGTGCGGCGCGCAGCCCGCCGGCCGGGTCGGCGAGCGGGCGGACCCGGGCGGCGGCGGTGGGGGTGTCGCCGACGGTACGGCGGCCGCTGACCGTGACCACCTGGACGCCGGCCGGCGCCGCCGCGGCCGCCGCCCCGACCTGTTCGGCGCAGGCGCACGCGTCCAGCAGAATGATCATGGTGGGCAGCAGCCCGCGCAGCGGAACCGGCGTCTGGTCGGCGTCGATCAGGTCGAGCGCGGGCAGCGGGCGCCCGGCCAGCGGGGTGGGTTCGGCCGGGTTGGGCACCACGGTGGGCCGGTCGGCGACCCGGAGTGGGCGCGGCCAGGTCACCGCGGCCAGGCCGCCCAGCGTGGTGAACAGCGCCACCAGCATGATCAGCACCGGCAGTCCGGCCGGGAGCCGACCGTCCGGGCCGGTGAGCAGCCAGGACAGCCGGCGCCGGCGGCCGGGCCGGGCGCTGCCGTGCAGCTCGCGGCGCAGCTGCTCGGCCTCCGCGGCCAGCTCCGAGGCGTCGTCCGGCACGACCACCCGGCCCCACTCCGGCGGCAGGTCGGGCAGCCCTTCTGGCGGGCCGTGGCCTTCGGCGTCAGGCATGCCCATCGGACCTCCGGAAGGCGTCGCGGCGAGCGGACGGCGGTGCGCCCCCAGCGTCCCGCACCGGCCCCTCCTCCCGCTACACCTGGGCGGGGTAGCCGACACCGGGTTACCATGGAAGGAGCGCATAGCCCGAGACATCCACGCTCCGATCACCCGTACCGGGCGGTCATCCGTTGCTCACGGAGCGTGTTCGAACCATCGGTTTGGCCGCCTGTCAAGCTGAAGAAGTACCTCTCACAGGGCCTCTGAGCTGCGCCAACGGTCAGGGTAGCGGTGAGACATCGGTGCCTGAGCGTGTTACCCTAGACACAGCGAAAGGGGTTTCGAACCTATGGTTTTCAGTGTCGGCGAGACCGTTGTTTACCCCCACCACGGGGCCGCACTCATCGAGGCAATCGAGACTCGGGTCATCAAGGGCGAGCCCAGGGAGTACCTCGTCCTGAGGGTCGCGCAGGGTGATCTGACCGTCCGGGTGCCCGCTGAGAACGCCGAGATCGTGGGCGTCCGCGAGGTGGTCGGCGAAGAGGGCCTGGGTAAGGTCTTCGACGTGCTCCGTGCACCGCACACCGAGGAGCCGACCAACTGGTCGCGGCGTTACAAGGCGAATCTGGAGAAGCTGGCCTCCGGCAACCCGCTGAAGGTCGCCGAGGTCGTCCGCGACCTGTGGCGCCGGGAGCG
Organism: Micromonospora sp. NPDC000089; assembly: GCF_042899365.1. Lineage (NCBI taxonomy): Bacteria > Bacillati > Actinomycetota > Actinomycetes > Micromonosporales > Micromonosporaceae > Micromonospora > Micromonospora sp. NPDC000089. The sequence goes on along the minus strand of NZ_JBIAZT010000007.1, from coordinate 159,089 downwards.
GGAGCGGGGCCTGTCGGCGGGTGAGAAGCGCATGCTCGCCAAGGCGCGCGACATCCTCGTCGGCGAGGTCGCGCTGGCCGAGAAGAGCACCAAGGACGAGGCGGAATCGCTGCTCGACAAGGTCCTGACCGAGGCCTGAGTTCACAGCATCGTCGTCCCAGCCGACCCGAAGAAATCACGAGGACCGCGACGTGACCGCGCAGCTCAATCCGCGCGGTGACGTCGCGGTCCTTGTTCCTGCCGCCGGCGCCGGCGTACGCCTCGGCCCCGGCGGCCCCAAGGCGCTGCGCCTGCTCGGCGGCGAGCCGCTGCTGGTGCACGCGGTACGCCGGATCGCGGCGGCGCCCTCGGTGCACACCATCGTGGTGGCCGCCCCGGCCGCCGACGTCCAGGCGGTCCGGGAACTGCTCGCCCCGGTGGCGCCGGTGCTGGTGGTGCCCGGTGGCGCCGAGCGGCAGGCCTCCGTGGCGGCCGCCCTCGCCGCCGTCCCGCCCGGGCCGGGCATCGTGCTGGTGCACGACGCCGCCCGCGCGCTCACCCCGGCCGAGCTGGTCGAGTCGGTGGCCGCCGCGGTCCGCGCCGGCTCCGACGCGGTGATCCCGGTGCTGCCGGTGGTCGACACCATCAAGGAGGTCGGCGCGGGCGAGGTCGTCCTGGGCACCGTCGACCGGTCGGCGCTGCGCGCGGTGCAGACCCCGCAGGGGTTCCGCCGCGAGGTGCTGACCGCCGCCCACGCCACAGCCGGCGACCCGTTGACCGACGACGCCGGTCTGGTCGAGAAGCTCGGCGTGCCGGTGCGCTGCGTGCCCGGCTCGGAGTACGCGCTGAAGGTCACCCGCCCGTTCGACCTCGCGCTGGCCGAGCAGCTACTGGCCGCGGGCGCCTGACGCGTACCCTCGGCTCATGATCGTTCCTCGGGTCGCGGTCGGCGTCGACGTGCACGCCTTCGAGACGGGCCGGCCCTGCCAGCTGGCCGGCCTGCACTGGCCCGACCAGGATGGGCTGGCCGGCCACTCCGACGCCGACGTGGTGGCGCACGCCGCCTGCAACGCGCTGCTCTCCGCCGCCGGGCTCGGCGATCTCGGGGCGAACTTCGGGGTGGGCCAGCCGGAGTGGGCCGGGGCCTCCGGGGTGGCGCTGCTGGCCGAGTCGGCCCGCCGGGTGCGCGCCGCCGGCTTCGCGATCGGCAACGTCTCGGTGCAGGTGGTGGGCAACCGGCCCAAGATCGGGCCGCGCCGGGAGGAGGCCCAGCGGGTGCTCTCCGCGGCGGTGGGCGCCCCGGTCACCGTCTCCGCCGCCACCACCGATGGGCTGGGCTTCCCCGGGCGCGGCGAGGGGCTGACCGGCATCGCGGTGGCCCTGGTCTACGACGCCGCGGACGAGCGGTGAGCAGCGACGCCGACCGGTCGGCCGCCGACGGCTACCTCGACCGGGCGCAGCTGCTCGCCGAGTTGGGCCGGTACGACGAGGCGGTCGAGGAGCTGGGCTTCGGGCTGGCCCTCGAACCGGGCACGGAACGGCCGCTGACCCTGCTGGCCCGGGTGCACCTCGCCGCCGGCCGGCCCAGGGAGGCGCTCGCCGCGGCCGACGCCGCCCTGGCGGTGACACCGGACGCGATGACCGCGCTGGTGCTGCGCGGGCTGGCGCTGGCCGACCTGCGGGAGTTCGCCGAGGCGGCCCGCACCGCCGAGCGGATCCTGGGCGGCGCGCCGGGTGACGCGTACGCCCAGCGGGCCGGCGCGGCGATCCTGGCCGACGCGCGCAACGGCCAGCCGGCGCTGGACGCGGCCTGGCGCGGGGTGGAGCTGGCCCCCGACGAGCCGCAGGGGCACCTGGTGCTCGCCCTGGTCGCCGGCCGGCTGGACCTGTACGACCTGGCCGAGCGCGCCTACCGGGAGGCGTTGCGGCTCGACCCGGAGGTGGGCCGGGCCGCCACCGACCCAGGGGTGCTCCGGCTGGAGCGGCGCCGCTGGGCCGAGGCGCTGGAGCAGGTGGCGGCGCTGGCCCCGGTGCTGCCCGAGCGGCCGGACCGGCCGACCGTGCCGGACGGGCTGCGCCGGCTGGTCTTCCGGGGCGGGCTCTGGACGCTGGTCGGCAGCCTGTTGAGCGCCGTGCTGGCCGGCTCGGGGACGTCCCAGCCGTTCGCCGCCGCGGCGGCGGTGGGCACCGCGGTGTATGTCTGGTGGCTCGCGCGTCGGGTGCCCGGCCTGCTCCGGGTGGTGCTGCCGGTGCTGCGCCGGGACGACCGCCCGCTGGCGGTGGCCGTCTACGCGGTCGTCGCCGGCCCGGTGTTGCTGCTGCTGCACGCGCTGGTCGGCACCCCGTGGCCGCTGGCGGCGGCGGTCGCCGGCACGGTCGGCGCGGTTTTCGTCACCCTGCGCCGGCTGGGCGTGTGACCCCGGCGGAGTGACCGAGGGTACGTATTGGGCGACGCGGTCCGGGGGTACCGAACACATCATGCTGACCGTCAACGCCTACGCGGCGACCTCCGCGACCGAGCCGCTCACCCCGACCACCATCGAGCGGCGTGACCTCGGCCCGCACGACGTGCTCATCGACATCAAGTACGCCGGCATCTGCCACTCGGACATCCACACCGCACGCAGCGAGTGGGGCCCGACCAACTACCCGATCGTCACCGGCCACGAGATCGCCGGCATCGTCACCGAGGTCGGCGCCGAGGTGACGAAGTTCGCCGTCGGCGACCGGGCCGGCGTCGGCTGCATGGTCGACTCCTGCCGGGAGTGCGACAACTGCCGCAAGGGCCTGGAGCAGTACTGCCTCAAGGGCAACGTCCAGACCTACGGCGGGGTGGGCCGGGACGGGCAGCCCACCCAGGGCGGCTACTCGCAGGCCATCGTGGTCGACGAGAACTTCACCCTGCGCATCCCGGAGGGCATCGAGCTGGACGCGGCCGCGCCGCTGCTCTGCGCCGGCATCACCACCTACTCCCCGCTGCGCCACTGGGGCGTCGGCCCGGGCAGCCGGGTCGCGGTGATCGGCCTCGGCGGGCTCGGCCACATGGGCGTCAAGATCGCGCACGCCATGGGCGCCGAGGTGACCGTCCTGTCGCAGTCGCTGAAGAAGCAGGAGGACGGGCTGCGGCTGGGCGCCGACCACTACCACGCCACCTCCGACGAGGAGACCTTCACCAAGCTGGCCGGCTCGTTCGACTTCATCCTGAACACGGTCAGCGCCAAGATCGACCTGGACGCGTACCTGTCGCTGCTGGCGGTGGACGGCACCCTGGTCAACGTGGGCGCCCCGGAGGACCCGCTGTCGGTGCACGCGTTCTCGCTGATCCCGGCCCGCCGCTCGTTCGCCGGCTCGATGATCGGCGGCATCGCCGAGACCCAGGAGATGCTCGACTTCTGCGCCGAGCACAACATCGGCGCCGAGATCGAGGTCGTCGGAGCCGACAAGATCAACGAGGCGTACGAGCGGGTGCTCGCCTCCGACGTGCGCTACCGGTTCGTGATCGACGCCTCGACGTTCTGATCCGTACCGAAAGGGGCCGCGTCCAGGTCGGGCGCGGCCCCTTCGCGTACGTCAGCCGCGGCGGGCCCAGGTCCAGGCGTAGCCGTCGTCCTCGCACTCGACCGCGGCGTCGCAGAGGTCCAGCGGACGGAACGTGTCGACCATGACGGCCAGCTCGTCGAAGAAGTCGACCCCGATGGAGCGCTCGGCCGCGCCCGGCTGCGGGCCGTGGGTGAAGCCGGACGGGTGCAGCGAGATCGAGCCCTGCTCGATGCCGGATCCGCGCCGGGCCTCGTAGTTGCCGCCGGTGTAGAAGAGCATCTCGTCGGAGTCCACGTTGTGGTGGTTGTACGGCACCGGGATCGACTGCGGGTGGTAGTCCACCTTGCGCGGCACGAACGAGCAGATCACGAAGTTCGGACCCTGGAAGGTCTGGTGCACCGGCGGCGGCTGGTGGATCCGCCCGGTGATCGGCTCGAAGTCGTGGATGGAGAACGCCCACGGGTACAGGTGCCCGTCCCAGCCGACCACGTCGAACGGGTGGTTGGCGTAGACATGACGTGTCCACGCTGAGCCGCTGCCGCCCGGGCCTGCGGCCCGGGACCGGTGCCGGACCAGCACCTCGACGTCCTCGCCGTCCACCAGCAGCGGCGCGTCCGGCCCGCGGACGTCCCGCTCGCAGTACGGCGAGTGCTCCAGGAACTGCCCGCGCACCGACAGGTAGCGCTTCGGCGGCCCGATGTGCCCGGCCGCCTCGACCGCGAGCAGCCGGGTCGGCACGTCGCCGGTCGGCACCAGCCGGTGGATGGTCGAGGTCGGGATGATCACGTAGTCGCCGGCCACCACCTCCAGCGCGCCGAAGGTGCTCTCCACCCGCAGCGTGCCGGCCTCGACGTAGAGGCACTCGTCGCCGGTGGCGTTGCGGTAGAGCGGGGACGGCCGGTCGGCCAGCACGTACGCGATCCGCACGTCGTCGTTGGCCAGCAGGTACCGCCGGCCGAGCACCGGGTCGGCGCCCGCGCCGTCCAGCTTGTGGGTACGCAGGTGGCGCGGCTTGAGCGGCAGGTTCGGCACCCGGGCGTACGCCGGCGGGGTGAACTCCTCGGCGGCCACGATCGCGGTCGGAGCGTACCGGTGGTAGAGCAGGGACGAGTCGGAGGAGAAGCCCTCCTGGCCCATCAGCTCCTCGGCGTAGAGGCTGCCGTCGGGCTGGCGGAACTGGGTGTGCCGCTTGCGGGGCAGCTCACCGACGCTGCGGTAGTACGGCATCTCGCCTCCCGGGTCTCCGGCGACAGCGGCGTCCGGTAATCGGACGCTGTTGTCCGTTCCTTGTAGCGTCCCGTAGATTCTTGTCTCGTGTCAACGCAGGTGCCCCGCCTCCTCACCGGCCTGGTCGACGACGCCGCCGTCTTCCCGCCCGGCAGCGCGTCGATGCCGGACGCGGTCGCCGCGCACCGCATCCACCGGGCCGCCTGGTACGCCGACCTGGTCGGCCCGCTGCTGCTGCCCGCCTCCCGGCTGGCCGAGCTGGCCGGCCTGCTGGCCCACGACGAGCGGATCGCCGTCGGGGTGATCGGGGACCTGCCGCTCGACGAACTGGCGAAGGCCTGCGCCGTGGCCGACGAGCGGATCCGGATCCGTCAGGTCGAGGCGGCGGTCGGCAAGCGTGGCGAGGACCCGCTGCCCGGCGTCGCCACCCTGGTCGAGCTGGCCCGCGCCGGCCTGGACCGGCCCGGCGGCCGGATCGACTGGTACGCCGAGATCCCGCTGACCTTCGGGCTGACCGCCGCGCTCGACGCGGTCGCCGCCGCCCGCGCCGCCGGTCTCCCGATCGCCGCCAAGTTCCGCACCGGCGGGCTGGCCGCCGAGCTGTTCCCCACCCCGACCGAGCTGGCCGCGGTGATCTGCGCCTGCCGGGATCGCGACCTGCCGTTCAAGCTGACCGCCGGGCTGCACCACGCCGTCCGGCACCTCGACCCGGAGACCGGCTTCACCCATCACGGCTTCGGCAACGTGCTGGCCGCCGTGCTGGCGGCCGTCCGGGACGACGACGCGGTCGAGGTGGCCGTGCCGCTGGCGGTCACCAACCCGTCGTCGCTGGCCGAGCGGGTGCGCGCCGACCGGGAGGGCGAGCGTCCGCTGTGGGTCGGGTTCGGCTCGTGCAGCATCCTGGAACCACTGACCGATCTGATCCGGCTGGGGCTGGTGAATGGAGGATTCGAAGCGTGAGCTGGGTTGACGGTGTGGACGGTTCGGCGTACGGGGTGCGCAACCTGCCGTACGGGGTGTTCCGGCACGGCGGTCGGCCGCCCCGGATCGGCGTACGCGTCGCCGACCTGGTCCTCGACCTGGCCGGCGCCGAGGCGGCCGGTCTGGTGCTGGCCGGCGGCGCGCTCGGCCGGCCCACCCTGAACGACTTCATGGCGCTCGGCCGTCCGCAGTGGACGTCGGTCCGGCAGCGGATCGTCGAGCTGCTCACCGAGGAGGAGCACCGCCCGGCGGTGGAACCGCTGCTGGTGCCGCTGGCCGAGGTCGAGCTGCTGCTGCCCTTCGAGGTGGCCGACTACGTCGACTTCTACTCCTCCGAGCACCACGCGTCGAACGTCGGGCAGATCTTCCGCCCCGGCCAGCCGCCGCTGCTGCCGAACTGGAAGCACCTGCCGATCGGGTACCACGGCCGGGCCGGCACGGTGGTCGTCTCCGGCACCCCGGTGGTCCGCCCCACCGGGCAGCGCGCCACCCCGCAGGGCCCCACCACCGGCCCCTCCGTACGCCTGGACATCGAGGCCGAGGTGGGCTTCGTGGTCGGCGTGCCCAGCCGGCTGGGCGACCGGGTCGGGGTGGACGACTTCGCCGACCACGTCTTCGGCGTGGTGCTGGTGAACGACTGGTCGGCGCGGGACATCCAGGCCTGGGAGTACCAACCGCTCGGCCCGTTCCTCGGCAAGTCCTTCGCCACCTCCGTGTCGGCCTGGGTCACCCCGCTGGACGCGCTGGCCGAGGCGTTCGTGCCCGCCCCCGACCAGGACCCGCCGGTGCAGGACTACCTGCGCGACGCCCCGCACCTGGGGCTGGACCTGCGGCTGGCGGTGGAGTGGAACGGCGAGCGGGTCGCCGAGCCGCCGTTCGCCACCATGTACTGGACGCCCGCCCAGCAGCTGGCCCACCTCACCGTCAACGGCGCCTCGCTGCGCACCGGCGACCTGTACGCCTCGGGCACCGTCTCCGGCCCGGAGCGCGGCCAGGTCGGCTCGTTCCTGGAGCTCACCTGGGGCGGCGCCGAGCCGGTCAAGGTCGGCGGCGGCCAGCTCCGCACCTTCCTGGAGGACGGCGACACGGTCACCCTCCGGGCCACCGCGCCCGGTCCGGACGGCACCACCATCGCCCTGGGCGAGGTGACCGGGCGCATCCTGCCCGCCCGGTGACGTGCCACCCCCGCCATCGCACCCGGTGTCCGATGGCGGGGCGCTGCTGCCGCGTTGATCGACGGGATTCCGTCGCAGCCCCGCTCGCACCCGTGGGCGGCGTCGGCGCGTCCGAGCGACAGGAGGCAACAGCATGAACGATCTCGCCGGCGCGGTCTGGCGTACCAGCAGCCGCTCGAACGACCAGGGGCTCTGCGTGGAGGTTGCGGACAACCTCGTACCGGCCCGGGGGGTGGTGGGGATCCGCGACTCCAAGGCGCCGGGCGGTCCGGCCCTGGTGGTGGGGCCGCCGGGCTGGGCGGCGTTCGTCTCCGCCGTCCGCCGGGGCCGGTTCCGACCCTGAGCCACCCCTGCCCCCCGCGCGGCGACCCCGGCGCGGTGGTGCTCGGGGCGGAAAATCCCGCCGGCGGGCCCCGTGAGCGGTTCACCCGCCGTACCGTGGACGACACGGGAGGTGTCATGTCGACGGTCACGGTCACCGCGTTCATCGAGGCACCGGTCGACGAGGTCTGGGCGCGCCTGGTCGACCTGCCGATCCGGGCCGGCTGGCTCTCCACCGTCGGCGGCGTCGAGCTGCTCACCCCCGGCGGCTTCGGCCCCGGCACCGCCTGGCGGGAGACCCGCACCCGGCCGGACGGCGGCGACCAGGCCGAGGAGTTCGTCGTCCTGGCGGTCGACCCCCCGCAACGGCTGCTGCTCAGCTCGCCGGGCATCGGCGTCGACTACCGGATCACCTGGACGCTGCGCACCGTGCGCCGCCGTCGCCGGGGCTGCACCGCGGTCACCGTCGAGCACCAGGCGGTGCCCACCGCGCCGTACGGGCGGGTGATGGCGCTGCTCTTCGGCGGCCTGGCGGCCCGCGCGGTGGAGGGCGCCATCCGCCGTGACCTCGCCGACCTCACCGGCGCCAGCAGCGGCGAGAACGCCGTCGCCGCCTGAGCCGACCGGCGCCCCGGAGCCTGACAGGGGCGCCCGGCGACCGTCTGGGTAGGGTGCCGGGCGGAGGTGCGGCATGGGTTTCCCGAAGGGCCGGCGACCGGTGGTGGTCGCGGTCGCGGCGCTGCTCGTCCTGGTGGCGGTCGCGGTCATCGGCTACCGGGTGCTCGCGCCCGCCGAGGTGCTCACCTCCGCGCGGACGCCACCGCCGGCGCCGGCCACCCCGCCGATCGGCACGGTCGGCCGGCTGCCGGTGGCGCCGCTGGTCGTCGAAGGCCGGCTGCGGGTGTACGCCGCGCAGCGGCAGCTCTACGCCGACCAGCCCGCCGACGCGAAGGTCCGGGTGACCCCGTTCTGGTCGTTCCGGCGCTGGCCGGCCCAGCTCAACGGGGTCATGGCGGGTGGCACCACGGTGGTCAGCCGCTGGTCCGACGGGAAGATCGTGGCGCTGGACGGGCTGACCGGCCGCGAGATGTGGCGGGCGGACGGCCCGAAGCCGGGCGACGGGTTCACCGCCCGGCGGACCGGGGCGGCGACGGTGTGGGACCCGCGCGGAATGTTCCTCGCGCCCGGCCCGGCCGGCCGGCCGGTGCTGGTGCTCTCCGGCGAGGGTCGGCTGCGCGGTTACGCGCTGGCCGACGGGCGGGAGCTGTGGCGGGTCGACGGCACGGACTGCCGGGCCGACCTGGGCACCACCGCCGACGGCCGGGTGCTCTCGGTGGACTCCTGCGCCGGACCGGCGACCGTCGAGTTCCGGAACTCCACGACCGGCACGGTGACCGGCCGCTGGCGACCGCCGGGCGCGGGCGCCGAGCTGACCGTGACGCCAGTGGGTTGTGTGACCGCGTACTCGAAGTGTCGTGGCCTGCGGACCTCCGGCCCGGGCCTGGCCATCCGGGGCTGGCTGGTGGGCCCGGGCGATCCGGTGCCCGCGCCGGCGCTGGACGCCCCGGACGCCGTCCTGCTCGGTGACCTGGCGGTGGCCAACACCGGCCCGGTGCTGACCGGCCGGGAGGCGCGTACCGGCAAGGAACGGTGGCGGCGCGGCGACCTGGGCGAGGTCCGCGTGGTCGCCGTGGAGCCCGGCCGGCTGCACGTGCTGACCAGCACGAAGGAGTTGGTCACCCTGGACCCGGTGACCGGCGCCGCGCGGTCCCGGTTCCCGTTGACGGTGGGCCGGGAGGGCACCGGCTGGCAGCCGGGGATGGCGTACGCGGTGGACGGCTACGTGGCGGTCGAGCGGCTCCGGGAGAGCGCCTCGCCGGGCGACGACGACCAGGCGTGGTTCCTCACCGCCGAGCCGGTGGTGCTCGCCGCGACCTGAGCCGGTCGCGGCGAGCCCGTGCCGGTCAGCTCAGCGCGGTCTCCGCGGCGGCCAGGAAGGCGTCGTTCTCCGCCGGGGTGCCGATGGTGACCCGGACCCCGTCGCCGGCGAACGGGCGGACGATCACGCCGCGCGCCTCGCACGCCTTGCCGAAGTCGACGGCCCGGTCGCCCAGCGGCAGCCAGACGAAGTTGGCCTGGCTGGTCGGCACGTCGGGGAGGAGCTTGCGCAGCGCCTCGGTGACCCGCTCCCGCTCCGCGACGACCAGCGCGCAGCGCCGCTGCATCTCGTCGGCCTGGGCCAGCGCGGCCAGCGCGCCGGCCTGGGCGGCCGTGCTGGTGGAGAACGGGGTGACCACCTTGCGGATCGCGGCGGCCACCTCGGGGGCGCCGACCAGCCAGCCGATCCGCAGCCCGGCCAGGCCCCACGCCTTGGACAGGGTGCGCAGCACCACCACGTTCGGCCGGTCGAGGTAGGTCAGGCCGTCCGGCACCTCGGGGTCGGTGACGAACTCCCGGTACGCCTCGTCGATCACCACCAGCACGTCCTCGCCGACCGCGTCGAGGAAGCGGTCCAGCTCCGGCTTGCGCACCGCCGTACCGGTGGGGTTGTTCGGGTTGCAGACCAGCACCATCCGGGTCCGGTCGGTCACCGCCGCGGCCATCGAGGCCAGGTCGTGCCCGTGCCCGGCGTCGTTGGGCACTCGCACGCTGGTCGCGCCGCTGGTCGCCGCGATGATCGGGTACGCCTCGAACGAGCGCCACGAGTACAGCAGCTCGTCGCCGGGCAGGCAGGTGGCCCGGACCAGGTGCTCGGCCAGCGCCACCGAACCGCAGCCGGTGGCGATCCGGTCGGCGTCCACGCCGTAGCGCTCGGCGAGCGTGCTGCGCAGCGCCACCACGCCCATGTCCGGGTACCGGTGCGAGCCGGTGACCGCCTCGGTGACGGCCTCCACCACGCCGGGCAGCGGGCCGTACGGCACCTCGTTGCTGGCCAGCTTGATCGCCTCGGTCAGGCCCAGCTCGCGGGCCAGGTCGGCGGGGCTGCGCCCGGGCACGTAGTTGGGCAGCGCGTCGAGGTCGGCGCGGGTCAGCCGCAGCGGGGGCTGGTGACGTCCGGTCATGGGGTGTCTCCCTCGGTGGGGGTGGCGGGGGTGGTCGGGTCGCCGGATCGCGGCACCCGCACCACGACGGTCAGCGCCCGCTTGTCGTGCAGCGCCTGGCGCAGCGGGTGGTCGAAGAGCGCGGAGACCGCGTCGACGAACTGCAGCACCAGGCCCAGGCCGCAGCAGTACCAGAGCAGGGTGGGCATTCCGAGGGTGCTCCACCGGCGGGTGGCCCGGCCGACGCCGAGCGGCTGGTCGGCCTCCACCGGCACCGCGCGCACCCGCATCACCCGCTTGCCGAAGGTCTGCCCGCGGGCGGCCATCGACGGCACCTCGTAGGCGAACCAGAGCGCGGTGGCGATCACCAGGATGGCGATCTGCAGTCCGGCGGCCTGCTCACCGGGGGGCGGCAGCGGGGTGCTGGTGGTGTCGCCGGTGGTGGCCCGGCGCCAGGCCTCGTCGAGCGCGGGGGAGAGCTCGCGGAAGAACCGCCAGACGAACCAGCCGTTGACCACCGCGTTGAGCAGCAGCACGATGCCCAGGTCGATCAGGCGGGCGACCAGCCGGCTGCCGTACCCGGCCAGCGGCAGCCCGTGCGGTCGCGGCTCGGGCGGCCGGCCCGGCCAGGTGGGGTACGGCCAGCCGGGCGGCGGCCCGTGGGTGGCACCGGGTGGGTACGGCGCGCCCTGGTCCGGCACGCCACTCCCGGCGGGGGCCGGCGGGCCCGAGGCCGGCACGCCGGCACCCGGTGTGCCGGAGACCGGCGCGGCGGGCGCCGGCGGCTCGGGTTCGGCGGGCGGTGGACCTTCTGGCGGGGTGACGTCCACCGGGACGGGAGCGCCGATCCAGCCCTCGCCGTCCCACCAGCGTCGGGTGGTGGGCTCCGCGGGGTCGACGTACCAGCCTGGTTGAACGCTCACCCGGCAACCTTAACGACGACGGTGTCGGCGAACTTGTCATGGAGGCACTGCTGGTGGGGCTTGTCCCAGAGCTGCCAGAGCCCGTCGACGTAGCTGAGCCCGGGAACGAGCGCGGCGCCGACGTGCTGGGCGAGCCACCGCTTGGCCAGGGCCTTCCGGTCCAGGGCGCGGGTGGGGTCGATCGGCACGATCTTCACCTTCGCCACCCGCTTGCCGATGGTCTGGCCGCGGCGCAGGGTCAGCTCGACGTAGTACAAGTAGGTCAGCCCGAGCATCACCAGGAACAGCCCGGCCTCCAGCGCCAGCAGCGGCAGCAGGAAGCCGGTGAACGGGTCGCCGGTCGGCGTGCCGTCCGGTCCCGTGCCGGCCAGCTCGGGCGTCGCCAGCGCCAAGAAGGCGAAGAACGCCGGCACCGCGAAGACCAGCGCCACCGCGCTCAGGATCAGGCTGTCCACCAGCACCGCCACCAGCCGGTCGCCGAACCCGGCCAGCGGCAGCCCACCGGGGGAGAGCGGCACGGGCGGGAAGCCCCGGTACGGCCCGCCGGGCGGGCCGGCCGGATAGCCCGGCAGCCCGGAGTACGGGCCGGGCTGCGCGGGCACCGGGTACGCGTACCCGGGCGGGCCGGCGGGCGGCGCGAAGCCGCCGGCGACGGGCGATGGCCCGCCGGCCGGCGGCGTCGGGGAGGTCGGAGGCTGGGTCACGCTGGACAGTGTTACAGGTTGCCGCGCGCTTCCTGCTCCCGCTCGATCGCCTCGAAGAGCGCCTTGAAGTTGCCCTTGCCGAAGCCGAGCGAGCCGTGCCGCTCGATCAGCTCGAAGAAGACCGTCGGGCGGTCCTGCACCGGCTTGGTGAAGATCTGCAGCAGGTAGCCGTCCTCGTCCCGGTCGACGAGGATCTTGCGGGACTTCAGCTCCTCGATCGGCACCCGGACGTTGCCGATCCGGGCGCGCAGCTCCGGGTCGTCGTAGTACGAGTCGGGCGTGTCGAGGAACTCGACGCCGGCCGCGCGCATGGCGTCGACGCTGGCCAGGATGTCGTTGGTGGCCACCGCGATGTGCTGGGCGCCCGGGCCCTGGTAGAACTCCAGGTACTCGTCGATCTGCGACTTCTTGCGGGCGATCGCCGGCTCGTTCAGCGGGAACTTCACCTTGCGGGTGCCGCTGGCCACCACCTTGCTCATCAGCGCCGAGTAGTCGGTGGCGATGTCGTCGCCGATGAACTCCGCCATGTTGGAGAAGCCCATCACCCGCTTGTAGAACTCGACCCACTCGTCCATCCGGCCCAGCTCCACGTTGCCGACCACGTGGTCGACGGCCTGGAAGAAGCGCTTCGGCTGGATGCCGGCGTCGATCATCGGCTGCCGGTCCACGATCGGGCCGCGGGCGACGAAGCCGGGCAGGAACGGGCCGGTGTAGCGGGACCGGTCGACCAGGCTGTGCCGGGTGTCGCCGTACGCGGCGATGGACGCCATCCGGACGGTGCCGTGCTCGTCACTGACCTCGTGCGGCTCGACCAGGCCGGTCGCGCCCTGCGCGACGGCGTGCGCGTACGCGGCGTCCACGTCCGGCACCTCCAGCGCGATGTCGGAGATGCCGTCGCTGTGCCGGGCCACGTGCGTCTCGCCGTCGGCCCCCGGGCGGACCACGCCGGTCACCACGAACCGGGCCGAACCGCTGGTCAGCACGTACTGGGCGTGGTCGCGGTAGCCCTGCTCCGGGCCCCGGTAGGCGACGCAGGTCATGCCGTAGGCGGTGGAGTAGTAGTGCGCCGCCTGCTTGGCGTTGCCGACCAGGAAGTGCAGGTGGTCGAGGCCCCTGACCGGGAACGGGTCGTGGCTGATGTCGTGGTCGACGGCGCCGACGAGCTGGTCGACGTCGACGTCGTCGCTCGACTGGGGTCGGTCGATCGCCTGGGTCATGGTGGCCTCCCTCGCGTACCGGCCGGCCTCGTGGGCCGCCGCGGTGGTCCGTGTCGTGCTCTGGGGGCGAGGATCGCGGTGCGCCCGGCGACTGGGCAACCCTCACATTTTCCCCTGGTCAGGTTGCGCATTCGGTAGGGTGTTCCGGCATGAACGCTGGACAGGATGTACAGCTGGACGAGCTGGACGCCCGGCTCATCCAACTGCTCGCCGACGAGCCGCGGATCGGCGTGCTGGAGTGCTCCCGCCGGCTCGGGGTGGCCCGCGGCACCGCCCAGGCCCGGCTGGACAAGCTGGTCGACCGGGGGGTGATCCGCGGGTTCGGGCCGGACGTGTCGCCGGCCGCGATCGGCTTCACGGTGACCAGCTTCGTCACCCTGGAGATCAGCCAGCGGCACGGCCACGACGCGGTCACCGCGCACCTCGCGGCCATTCCGGAGGTGCTGGAGGCGTACACCATCACCGGCGCCAGCGACCTGCTCTGCCGGATCGTGGCCCGGTCCAACACCGACCTGCAGCGGGTGATCGACCAGATCGTCTCGTACGACGGCATCCGCCGCGCGTCGACCATCATCGCGCTGGCCGAGCAGATCCCGCACCGGGTCCTTCCGCTGCTGCACTCGGCCACCGCCCGGCGGGATCCGGGCGGCCCGCCGGCGCGCACCTGAGCCGCGCCGGCGGAGGTCGGGGGCGCTCGCGCGCAGAAAGCGAGCCGACACTCCGGCGCGGGGGCCGGAGAGTTCGGTGATCGTCGCTACCGTGTGCGGTGTGAAGGGCCTCGGCGTACGTGGGTGGTTGCTGCTCGGGCTCGTCGCCGTGGTCGTGCTCGCCGCCACCGGGGTGTGGAACCCGTTCCCGAAGCTGTGGGACTGGGTGGACCGCAGCGACCCGATCGCCGAGCCGGACGTGGTCTGGCAGCAGCGGATCGGCGGCACCCCCAAGGGGGTGACCATCGCCGGCGACACCGTGATCGTCGAGCAGCGCACCCGGGTCGAGTCGCGCAGCCTGGCCACCGGTGGCCAGCTCTGGGAGCGCAAGGCCGACTGGGCCGCGGTGGCCGGCGGCGACCGTGACCCGGTCGTCGCGGTGGGCAAGCTCCTGGTCAAGGGGTACGAGGTGCTCGACCCGACCACCGGGGTGGTCCGCCGGCGCGACGGCGACGCGGTGGCCGTGTGGACGTACCGGAACCTGCTGCTGGACGCCCGCTGCTTCGAGGCGACCGACTGCACGCTGCGGGCCTGGGACCCGCGCGGCACCACGCCACTGTGGACCGCGCCGTTGCCCGGGGTCAGCACCGGGCTGTTCGCCGACAACCCGCACCTGCTCGGCAGCCGCCGGCTCACCGCACCCCGGATCGACGAGGGGGTGGCCGGGCCGGAGCCGGTGCCGCCGCTGCTCGGCTTCCCCGTCGACGGCCGGGTGCACGTTGTGGACACCGCCACCGGGCGGGTGGTGCAGAACGTCGAGCCGGGCCGGGACGAGCGGTTGGCGGTGATCGGCGGCCGGATGCTGCGGATCACCGCGGTCTCCGTCGACGGCAGCTGCCAGTTCACCGTCTCCGCCCGCGACCCGGCCACCGGCCAGGAGGTGTGGCGGCGGGCCGGGTTCAACCTGCGGACCGCGGACAGCGCCGGCTGCCCCCAGCGGGAGGACCCGCAGGGCGCCCGGAACGTGCTGATCGGGGTGGGCCCGGACGGTCGGGAGACGGTCATCGACGGGTACGACGGCCGGTTGCTGCTGGTCGACGCCGCGGGCGAGAAGCTGCTCGCCGTGGACGACCGGTACGCCCTGGTGCAGAGCGCCGACAAGGGCACGCTGACCGGGCGGGAGCTGGGCGGGGCGCGGGTGCGCTGGACCCGTCCCGTGCAGGGCAGGGTCGGCGCCTCGCTGACCCCGTACGCGGCGCTCGTCAGCCAGGACAAGCCGAACCGGCTGATCGCCCTCGACCCGCGCGACGGTGGGGAGCTGGCCGTGCTGCGGACCAGCGCCAACGCCTTGGCCGTCGGCCCGAACGGCATGATCATCGGGGAGGGGCGGGAGATCGGGTACGTCCGCTGGGGCGCCGGCGCCGACGTACCGCCGGTCCCGCCCGGCCCGGCCGACGACCGACCCGGACGGCCCGGCCCGGGCCGCACCGGCGGCGGTCCCGAGGTGGACGACAGCTGCGGGCCGAAGAACGAGCTGTGCGCGGACGGAAACGGATGAGAGCGGCGTCCCACGACTCACCCGGTGGGTGTCACCGATCGGCCCGGCTGCCCTAGGCTTTCCGCTCATGAGCAGTGCCGCCGCGTTCTCGTACGCCCCCTTGCTGCCGACCGGCCCGGACCAGACGGAGTACCGCCTGGTCACCGACGAGGGCGTCGATGTCGTCAACGGCCCGGGGGGCCGTCGGTTCCTCACCGTCGAGCCGGCCGCGCTGACCGCGCTGACCGCCGAGGCGATGCACGACATCGCCCACTACCTGCGCCCCGCGCACCTGGCCCAGCTGGGGTCGATCATCGACGACCCGCTGGCCTCGCCGAACGACCGGTTCGTCGCGCTGGACCTGCTGCGCAACGCCAACATCGCCGCCGGTGGGGTGCTGCCGATGTGCCAGGACACCGGCACCGCGATCGTGATGGGCAAGCGCGGCCGGCACGTGCTCACCGACGGCGCCGACGCCGAGGCCATCTCGCGCGGCGTCTACCAGGCGTACACGAAGCTGAACCTGCGCTACTCGCAGCTCGCCCCGCTGACCATGTGGGACGAGCGGAACACCGGCAGCAACCTGCCCGCCCAGGTGGAGCTGTACGCCGAGGACCCGGACGGCCACCCGGACGCGTACAAGTTCCTGTTCATGGCCAAGGGTGGCGGCTCGGCCAACAAGTCCTACCTCTACCAGGAGACCAAGGCGCTGCTGAACCCGACGCGGATGATGCAGTTCCTGGAGGAGAAGCTGCGGCTGATCGGCACCGCCGCCTGCCCGCCGTACCACCTGGCGATCGTCATCGGCGGCACCTCCGCCGAGTACGCCCTGAAGACCGCCAAGTACGCCTCCGCCAAGTACCTCGACTCGCTGCCCGGCGCCGGCTCGATGAGCGCGCACGGCTTCCGGGACCGGGAGCTGGAGGCGCAGGTGCTGGAGCTGACCCGCAACTTCGGCATCGGCGCGCAGTTCGGTGGCCGGTACTTCTGCCACGACGTGCGGGTGGTCCGGCTGCCCCGGCACGGCGCGTCCTGCCCCGTGGCGATCGCGGTGTCCTGCTCGGCGGACCGGCAGGCGGTCGCGAAGATCACCCCGTCGGGCGTGTGGCTGGAGCGGCTGGAGACCGACCCGGCGCGCTTCCTGCCCGACGTCACCGACGAGACGCTGGACGCCGAGCAGGTGGTCCAGGTCGACCTGAACCGGCCGATGGCCGAGATCCGGGCCGAGCTGTCGAAGTACCCGGTGAAGACCCGGCTGTCGCTGACCGGCCCGCTGGTGGTGGCCCGGGACATCGCGCACGCCAAGATCGCCGAGCGGCTGGACGCCGGCGAGCCGATGCCGCAGTACCTGCGCGACCACGCCGTCTACTACGCCGGCCCGGCCAAGACCCCCGAGGGGTACGCGTCGGGCTCGTTCGGCCCCACCACGGCCGGCCGGATGGACGCGTACGTGGAGAAGTTCCAGGCGGCCGGCGGCTCGATGGTGATGCTGGCCAAGGGCAACCGGTCCGGCCAGGTCACCCGCTCCTGCCAGCAGCACGGCGGCTTCTACCTCGGCTCGATCGGCGGCCCCGCCGCCCGGCTGGCGCAGGACTGCATCAAGCACGTCGAGGTGCTGGAGTACGCCGAGCTGGGCATGGAGGCGGTCTGGAAGATCGAGGTGGCGGACTTCCCGGCGTTCATCGTGGTCGACGACAAGGGCAACGACTTCTTCGCCGAGGTCACCAAGCCGGTCCTCACCGTCGGCCGCCGCTGACCCGCAAACTCCGAGAACTTCTCCTTCTCTCCCGGAGTGGCGCGGTCACTCCGGGTGCTCCCTGGCGTAGCTTCTGACGGTCCGGGGAGAGGGGGCGACGTGGGGCCCCATGTCTTCGTCGACGAGACCAAGGAGCGAGGTTTCCTGCTGGCGGCGGCAGCCGTCGAGCCGGAGCACCTCGTGGTGGCCCGGCAGGTTGTCGCCCGCCTGACCCTGCGGGGCCAGCGCAGTATTCATTTCTGCAAGGAGCGGGACGAGCGGCGTCGTCAGATCCTCACGACGATGCGAAGCCTCACAGCCGAGGTCGTCCTCTACGACGGCACGGCGTATCGCAGTCAGAAGGACGCGCGCGACGCGTGCCTGCGTGCTCTGGTCGAGGACGCTGCCAAGGCCGGCGCGGAACGGCTGGTGCTGGAGCTCGACGACTCTCGGCGGAGCGCGGACGCCCGGCTGCTCAATGCCCAGTTGCGACTCAACGGTCTCACCGGGGGCGTGCGGTACGACCACCTCCGGGCGTACGAGGACTGCCTACTCGCCGTGCCGGACGCGGTTGCCTGGAGCTGGGCGAAGGGAGGGGAGTGGCGGGCGACGGTGCGACCGATGGTCAGGGACATCCGAGAGGTGTGACCTGACCATGGAATGCGCGAAACCCGGCCCACCCACCGTCCGGAAGGCTGCCGGGTCCACTTCCAGAAGCTACTGCTCCTGGCGATCCACATCCTACCTTCCCCGACGCGTGGCCTACAACGCTTCCGCGCCGGTGTCAGGAGCCGGCCGAAGCGATCGTGGTCGCGCTGGACTGAGCGATCATCTGCGCGTCCGGGCCGGGGGCGGCAGGATGGTACGCGTGACGACTCCAGAGGCTGCCGGGTACCGGATCGAACGCGACTCGATGGGCGAGGTGGAGGTGCCCGCCGAGGCGCTATGGCGGGCGCAGACCCAGCGCGCGGTGCAGAACTTCCCGATCTCCGGGCGGGGCATCGAGCCGGCCCAGATCAAGGCGCTGGCCCAGATCAAGGGCGCCGCCGCCCAGGTCAACGCCGAGCTGGGGGTGATCGGCGCGGACGTGGCCGAGGCTATCGCCACCGCCGCCGCGCACGTCGCCGACGGCGGGTACGACGATCAGTTCCCGATCGACGTGTTCCAGACCGGCTCGGGCACCTCGTCCAACATGAACACCAACGAGGTGATCGCCACCCTGGCCACCCGCGAGCTGGGCCGGGACGTGCACCCGAACGACGACGTGAACGCCTCGCAGTCCAGCAACGACGTCTTCCCGTCCTCGATCCACCTGGCCGCCACCCAGTTCGTGGTGGAGGATCTGATCCCGTCGCTGCGGCACCTGGCCGAGGCGTTGGAGGCGAAGGCCGCCGAGTTCGAGACGGTGGTCAAGGCCGGCCGCACCCACCTGATGGACGCCACCCCGGTCACCCTCGGTCAGGAGTTCGGCGGGTACGCCGCCCAGGTCCGCTACGGGATCGAGCGGGTGGAGGGCACGCTGCCCCGGCTGGCCGAGCTGCCGCTGGGCGGGACCGCGGTGGGCACCGGGATCAACACCCCGCTGGGCTTCGCCGGCAAGGTGATCGAGCGCCTGCGGGCCTCGACCGGGCTGCCGCTGAGCGAGGCGCGCAACCACTTCGAGGCGCAGGGCGCCCGGGACGCGCTGGTGGAGACCTCCGGTCAGCTGCGCACCATCGCCGTCGGGCTGTACAAGGTGGCCAACGACGTCCGCTGGATGGGCTCCGGCCCCCGGGCCGGCCTGCGCGAGCTGCGCATCCCCGACCTCCAGCCCGGCTCGTCGATCATGCCGGGCAAGGTGAACCCGGTGGTCGCCGAGGCGATGCGCCAGGTCTGCGCCCAGGTGATCGGCAACGACGCGGCGGTGGCGTTCGCCGGCTCGCAGGGCGACTTCGAGCTGAACGTGATGCTCCCGGTGATGGGCCGCAACCTGCTGGAGTCGATCAAGCTGATCGCCGCGTCCAGCCGGCTCTTCGCCGACCGACTGGTGGCCGGCCTGGTCGCGGACGCCGAGGTCTGCCTGGCGTACGCGGAGGGCTCGCCGTCGATCGTCACCCCGCTCAACCGCCACCTCGGGTACGACGAGGCCGCCTCGATCGCGAAGGAGGCGCTGGCCAAGCAGGTGTCGATCCGTGAGGTGGTGATCTCCCGGGGGCACGTCGACTCGGGCAAGCTCACCGAGGTCCAGCTCGACGAGGCCCTCGACCTGCTCCGGATGACCCACCCCTGAGTCAGGGCGCCGCGCGTCGGCGCGCCCAGCCGAGGAAGCGGTCGAACAGGGCGGCCGGGTCGAGTCGGTCGTCCGGGTGGAGCCGGTGCAGGTCGGCGGTCGCCTCGTAGAGCACGCCGCACAGATAGACGCTGAGCCCCACCGGGTCGGCCGCGTACTCACCGACCAGGGTGAGGCGGGCGGTCGCGCACGGCCAGGGCGCGCCGCAGCGTCGACAGAGCCAGAGCGGGCGCAGCGGCAGGTGTGGCCGCGTCGGTACGCCCACCCTGGGACCCGGTGGGCGTGCTTCTCCGGAGGACCGGGGCATCTTCTCGCTCCCTACGAACCTGATGTCGTCTGCGTCATCGCCCCCGGAGGGTGGGACCGCCGGCCGGGGGAGCGGGCGGTCCCACCCGCGACCCCGCGCGGCCGGAGGGATGGCCGGGCGGATGTCGCACTTCACAGTCTGCTGATCCTCCCGTTACCGTCGGAAGGCTTCGCGGCCGCTGTGCGAGACGGCCTGCGTTCTCCGGGCCGTCGGTCGGCGCGGTCCTGGAGTCGATCAACGGCGAGCTGGAGGGCGGCTGGAGATGGCGGACGGTCGGATGACGGCGGCGGCGTTCCTGGTCGCCGAGCTGCGCCGGGCCCGGACCCGGCGGGGATGGAGCCAGGACGAGCTGGCCAGGGCCGTGAACTATTCGGCGTCGATGGTCAGCGCCGTCGAACTCGGCCAGCAGCAGCCGACGGTCAAGTACCTGGAACTGGTCGACAACGCCCTGGACACCGGCGGCATCTTCGGCCGCATGCTCACCGACCTGGTCGCCCTCGACAAGGCCCAGGTCTGGCTGCGCGGTTGGCATGCGATCCTCGCCGGAGCCTGGGCGCTCCGCTGGTTCGATCCGCTGCACGTTCCCGGGCTGTTGCAGACCGAGGAGTACGCCAGGGCAGTCTTCCGATCCGACCCGCTGCTCAGCCCGGACGAGATCGAGCGGCGGTTGGGCGACAGGATGGACAGTCAGGCCGTGCTGTACGCCGAGCGGCCGCTACGACTCGTCGTGGTCACGGACGAGGCGGTGCTGCGCCGACGGGTCGGTGGCCGGAAGGTCATGCACGACCAGGTCCTGCACCTCGTCCGCCTGGCCACCGAGCATCCCGAGGTTCGGCTCCACGTTGTGCCGTGCTCCGCCGAGGAGTACCCCGGCCTGAACGGCCCGTTCATTCTGGCGAGCCTGCCAGGCGAGGTGGAGCTGGCGTTCCTCGGCGGTCAGATCGGCGGTCAGGAGCTGGACCGCCCGGCCGATCTGGCACGCCTGCAACGGACCTGGGAGGCTACGCTCGGCGCGGCGCTGCCGCCGCAGGAGTCGATCGATCGGTTGAGGGAAGTAGCGGATTCATGGAGTTGACCGGCGCGGTCTGGCGCAAGAGTCGACGCAGCGGATCGAACGACCAGTGTGTCGAGGTGGCGAGCAATCTGCCGGGCGTGGTCGGGGTGCGGGACAGCAAGGACCCGGCCGGTCCGGTGCTCACCTTCGACGCGTACACCTGGCGGGTCTTCGTGGCCGCGCCGCCGCGACCGGCGTGACCGGGTCCGCCCGGCGCGGAGATCGCCCTGGTCGACCGCGCCGCCGGCGATAATCGGTCGCCGGCCTGGCGGGTGGCGGCGATGATCCCCGGCATGACCGCCGACGTGCTGCTGGAGACCGCCCGGTTGCGGCTGCGCCGCTTCACCGCCGCCGACGAGGACCGACTGGTCGAGCTGGACGGTGACCCCGAGGTGATGCGCTTCCTCACCGGCGGTGCGCCCACCCCGCGCGCGACCGTCCGGGACGAGCAGCTGCCCCGGTTGCTGGCCGGCTACGACCGGCACCCCGGGCTGGGCCGGTGGGCGGCGGAGGACCGGGCGACCGGTGGGTTCGTCGGCTGGTTCGCGTTGGACCCGTCCGAGGACGGCACGGAGGCGGAGCTGGGTTACCGGCTGCGCCGCGCGGTCTGGGGGCGGGGGCTGGCCACCGAGGGCTCCCGCGCGCTGGTCCGGCACGCCTTCGACACGGTCGGTGTGCGGCGGGTGTGGGCGCAGACGATGGCGGTGAACGCCGGCTCCCGGCGGGTGATGGAGAAGGCGGGCCTGCGGCACGTGCGCACGGTCCACCCGCACTTCGCCGACCCGATCCCGGGCACCGAGCACGGCGAGGTGGAGTACGAGCTGCTCAGGACCGACCGGCCGCCTTCCGCGCCCGGTACGCGCTGACCGCGGCCCGGTTGCCGCAGCCCGCCTCGCAGAACCGGCGGGACCGGTTCTTCGACAGGTCGACCAGCACGTTGTCGCAGTCGGGGTGCGCGCAGCGGCGCAGTCGGGCCAGCTCGTCGCCGCGGACCAGGTCGGCGATCGCCATCGCCGCCTCCACCGCCATCCGGGTGGTCAGCGGGGCGTCCCGGGGGACGGCGTGCAGGTGGTACGGCTGGTCGTCGTGCCGGATGAGCTGGGGCAGCGCCTGGGAGTCGCGTAGCAGCTCGTTCACGATCTCGACCACCTCGTCGGTGTCGGCGTGCCAGATCCGGCGCAGCCGGGGGCGCAGCCGGCGCACCGCGCGCAGCTCGGCCTCGGTCCGCTCGTGCCGGCCGGTCCAGCCGTGGGCGACCAGGAAGGCGTCGAGGGCGGCCACGTCGGGCAGCAGCTCGCCCTCGTCGCTGTCGGTGTTGACCAGGGCGGCGGCCGCGGTCAGCCCGCACTCCGTGTCATGAGCGAAGAGCAACCTGACTCCTGTCAGCCGGGGCCGATACGGTCATGACCGTAAGCATACTTTGCCAATGGCGCAGCGAGGAGTGCCCGATGCCGCAACGATCCCCCGCCGGGGCGGGCCTGGGCCTCGCCCTGCTGTCCGCGGTCACCTTCGCCACCTCCGGCACCTTCGCCCGCTCGTTGATCGGGGCCGGCTGGTCGGCCGAGGCGGTGGTGCTCGCCCGGGTCGGCGTCGCCGCCCTGGTGCTGGCGGTGCCGGCGACGCTGGCCCTGCGCGGCCGGGTCGAGGTGCTGCGCCGTAACCTCGGCCCGGTCGGCGTCTTCGGCCTGCTCGGCGTCGCCGTGGCCCAGGCGTGCTTCTTCAACGCCGTCCGCTACCTGCCGGTCGGGGTGGCGCTGCTGCTGGAATATCTCGGCATCGTCCTGGTGGTCGGCTGGCTGTGGCTGGTGCACGGGCAGCGCCCCCGCCGGCTCACCGTGGTCGGCTCGGTGACGGCGCTGGCCGGGCTCGCTCTCGTGCTGGACCTCACCGGCGCGGGCCGGCTCGACCCGGCCGGCGTGCTGTGGGGCCTCGGCGCCGCCGTCGGTCTGGCCGGCTACTTCGTGCTGGCCGCCCGGGCCGACCCGGCGCTGCCGTCGGTCACCCTGGCCAGCTTCGGCATGGGCGTGGGCGCCGTCGTGCTGGCCGTGCTCGGGCTGGTCGGGGTGCTGCCGCTGCGGGCCACCTTCGGCGCCGTCGAGTTCGCGGGCCGGCACACCAGCTGGCTGGTGCCGATCGCCGGGCTGTCGCTGATCGCCGCGGTGGTCGCGTACCTCACCGGGATCGCGGCCGCACGCGTGCTCGGCGCCCGGCTCTCCTCGTTCGTCGGGCTGACCGAGGTGATGTTCGCCGTCCTCATCGCCTGGCTGTTCCTCGGCGAGTTGCCGAGCGTGGTGCAGCTGCTCGGCGGGGCACTGATCGTCGCCGGGGTGGCCCTGGTCCGGCTGGACGAGCTGCGCGGGGCCCGCGCCGACCGGGCCGCCGAGCGGGCGGAGGAGCCGGCCCTGGCATGACGGTCACCGTCCGGTGTGGCCGCGCTCCCAGCGCACCGGTCGAGGCCGTTTAACTCATCAATTCGGACACACGTCTGGCGAAACATCCATCAGTGCTGTGTGATGGCTGCCACGTCCCTCAACGAGAGGATCTGATGTGGTGAGCAAGCGCTTCACCGTCGGGGCCGTCGCGACCGCGGCGACCCTGGCACTCACGGTGACCGGATTGATGGCTCCGGCCAACGCCCAGCCGACCAGCAGCCGGACCTTCACCGTGGTCGCGGAGGACGGCGTGTCGGCGGAGACGGCGATCGCCGCGATCCGGGCCGCCGGCGGCACCGTGGTGTCCCGCACCGACGACGTCGGCATGTTCCAGGTGCGCAGTGGCCGGGCGGACTTCGCCGCCAGGGCGACCGCCGCCGGCGCCCTGCTCGGGGCCACTGAGCAGAAGGCCATCGGCCGCAAGCCCAAGCTCGACCGGGTCGAGCAGGAGCACCTGCTCGCCCAGGCGAAGGCCGCCGCCAAGGGCAAGGGCAACGCCAAGGGCAAGAAGCTCGACCCGTTGGACGACAAGCTCTGGGGCCTGGAGATGATCCGCGCCGACAAGGCGCGCAAGGTCGAGCCGGGCGACAAGCGGGTCACCGTCGGCATCCTGGACACCGGCGTCGACGCCAGCCAGCCCGACCTCGCGCCGAACTTCAACTGGGCGCTGTCGCGCAACTTCGCCCCGGACCTGACCGACATCGACGGCGCGTGCGAGGTGCCCAGCTGCCTCGACCCGGTCGGCACCGACGACGGCGGTCACGGCACCCACGTCGCCGGCACCATCGGCGCGGCCGCCAACGGCTTCGGCCTCTCCGGCGTCGCCCCGAACGTCTCCCTGGTCGAGCTCAAGGGTGGCCAGGACTCCGGCTACTTCTTCCTCGACCCGGTGGTCAACGCCCTGGTGTACGCGGGCCGGAACGGCCTCGACGTGGTGAACATGTCGTTCTACGTCGACCCGTGGCTCTACAACTGCACCGCCAACCCGGCCGACTCGCCGGAGGCGCAGGCCGAGCAGCGGGCCATCATCAAGGCGATGAAGCGGGCCCTGGAGTTCGCCCACCGTAAGGGCGTCACCCTGGTCGGCGCGCTGGGCAACAACCACGAGGACCTGGGCGCGCCGCGCACCGACGTCTCCAGCCCGGACTACGGCTCCGACCCGTACCCGCGGCCGATCGACAACGAGAGCTGCTGGGACCTGCCCACCGAGGGCCCGCACGTGATCGGCGTGTCGTCGGTCGGCCCGTCCGGCAAGAAGGCCGACTACTCGAACTACGGCACCGAGCAGATCTCGGTCGCCGCGCCGGGTGGCTGGTTCCGGGACGGCTTCGGCACCGACACCTACCGGACCAACGGCAACGAGATCCTCTCCACGTACCCGAAGAAGGTGCTGCAGGAGGAGGGCACCGTCGACGAGGACGGCAACATCGTTCCCGGCAACGAGGACCTGGTCTTCAAGCAGTGCACCAAGAAGGGTGAGTGCGGGTACTACACGTACCTGCAGGGCACCTCGATGGCGTCGCCGCACGCCGCCGGCGTGACCGCCCTGATCGTCAGCCGGTACGGCAAGCAGCAGGGCCGCAACGGGTTCGGCATGAGCCCGGACCTGGTCGAGCAGCACCTCTACCGGACGGCCGCCGAGCACGCCTGCCCGGAGCCGCGCCTGCAGAGCTACACCAACGAGGGCCGTTCCGCCGAGTTCGACGCGTACTGCGCCGGCTCGCTGAACTTCAACGGCTTCTACGGGTACGGCATCGTCGACGCGTACGCCGCGGTGACCACCCCGCTGCGGCCGCACGCCCAGCCGTAACGCACGCACCGCCCCACGGGGCCCGGTCGACTCGGTCGACCGGGCCCCGTGCCATTTCCCGCGAGGCCGGCTTCCCCCGCCGGCAACCATCGCGATGGGTAATCCCACCGGCCCACTGTCCGCTTCGGGACCAATGACGTTTCTGCTGCTCAGGGCGCATGTGCCGGCCGAAAGTCCCTGTCGTTCTTGAACGGCGCGCTGTTGGCTGAATACGAAGAGTTACAGCTAGCGCGAGCCGGTGGCCCGGGGAGGGTGCGACGGTCGGCGGTCCGCGCGGGGAGGAACCAGCATGTCGGACGAGACCACCACCAGGGGGACCGCGATTCCGAGACAGGCCGGCACCGACGCCGCGCCCGCCATCGGCCCCGGCGACCCGCCGGACTACTTCGGACTCGTACCCAACTACGCCAACAGCCCGCTGCCGGTCGTGGTCGGCGGAGTCGTGCAGCCGAACACCGGCATCCGGAAGTTCGTCGACGGGCTGCCCGGGATCGGCCCCACCAACGCCAACGGCCTGGGCAACTACATTCCGCGGGCGGTGCCGGACACCATCACCTACCCCGGGTCCGACTACTACGAGATCGGCATCCAGCAGTACACCCAGCGGCTGAGCTCGAGCCTGCCGGCGACCCGGCTGCGCGGCTACAAGCAGCTCAACAACGGCACCGACCTGTCCGGCCACAACACGGTCGCGCCGCCGGCCCGGCCGTTCTACTGCGGCCCGGTGATCTTCGCGAAGCGGAACCGTCCGATCCGGATCAAGCTGGTCAACCAGCTGCCCACCGGCCCGGCCGGCAACCTCTTCCTGCCGGTCGACACCACCATCGGCGGCGCCGGCACCGGGCCGCTGAGCCCCACCGAGCTCTACACCCAGAACCGGGCGGTGATGCACCTGCATGGCTCGGAAACCCCTTGGATCAGCGACGGCACGCCGCTGCAGTGGTTCACCCCCGCCGGCGAGGTCACCTCGTACCCGAAGGGCGCCAGCTTCGCCAACGTGCCGGACATGCCCGACCCGGGCCCCGGCGCGGTCACGCTCTACTTCCCGATGCAGCAGAGCGCGCGGATGATGTGGTTCCACGACCACACCGAGGGCACCACCCACCTGACCGTCTACAGCGGTCAGCTCGGCTTCCTCCTTCTGGAGGACCCGGTCGAGCAGCAGCTGGTCATCGACGGGGTGATCCCCGCCGAGCAGATCCCGATGATCATCCAGGACAAGACGTTCGTCCCCGACCCGGCGCAGCTGGCGGCCGAGGACCCCACCTGGGACACCGTCAACTGGGGCGGCAAGGGCAGCCTCTGGGCACCGCACGTCTACATGCCCAACCAGAACCCGTTCAACGACGCGGGTGCCAACCCGATGGGTCGCTGGGACTACGGCCCCTGGTTCTGGCCGCCGTTCACCGGCATCGAGTTCGGCCCGGAACCCAACCCGTACTACGACCCGGTGCTGCGGCCCTGGGAGCCGCCGGTGCAGCCGGCCACGCCGACCCCGTCCATCACGCCCGAGGCGTTCCAGGACACCCCGCTCATCAACGGGTACACCTATCCGATCATCCCGGTCCAGCCGAAGGCCTACCGGTTCCGCATCCTCAACGCCTGCAACGACCGGACGCTCAACCTGCAGCTCTACTACGCGGCGGCGAACGGGGCGATGTGGTCGCCGACCAGTGAGCTGCTCAACGGCGACGCCGGTGAGGTGGACATGGTGGAGGCCTGCCCCACCCCGGGCTTCCCACCCACCTGGCCCACCGACGGCCGGGAGGGCGGGGTGCCCAACCCCGACGCCCGCGGCCCGGACTGGATCCAGATCGGCAACGAGGGCGGCCTGCTGCCGCACGTCGCGATCATCCCGCCGCAGCCGATCAACTACGAGTACGACCGCCGCTCGATCACCGTGCTCAACGTCTCCGACCACTCGCTGCTGCTCGGGCCGGCCGAGCGGGCCGACGTGATCGTCGACTTCTCCTCGGTGCCCAGCGGCACCAACATCATCCTCTACAACGACGCCCCGGCGCCGATGCCGGCGTACGACACCCGCTACGACTACTACACCGACGACCCGGACCAGACCGACACCGGTGGCGCACCGACCACGCTGCCCGGCTACGGCCCGAACACCCGGACCATCGCCCAGTTCCAGGTCGGTGGCGCCCAGGCCGCGCCGTTCGACCTGGCCCGGCTGGAGACCCGGCTGCCGCAGGCGTACGGGCAGAGCCAGCCCAAGCCGATCGTGCCGGAGAAGGCGTACGACGCGGCCTTCGGCACCGTCACGCCGAACAACACCTACGTGGCGATCCAGGACACCGAGATCACCTTCGAACCGATCGGCGGCACCGGCCCGGTCACCCTGCCGCTCGGGCCCAAGGCGATCGTCGAGGACTTCGACCCGACGTACGGCCGGATCCTCACCAACCTGGGCGTGGAGCTGCCCAAGACCAGCGCCTTCATCCAGACCACCATCCCGCTGCCCTACATCAACCCGCCCACCGAGATCCTCACCATGTCGAACCTGGCCACCCCGGTCGGCTCGCCGGGTGACGGCACCCAGCTGTGGAAGGTCACCCACAACGGGGTGGACACCCACTTCATCCACTGGCACTACTTCAACGTCCAACTCATCAACCGGGTCGGCTGGGACGGCGTCTACAAGCCGCCGGACGCCAACGAGGTGGGGTGGAAGGAGACCGTGCGGATGAACCCGCTGGAGGACTGCATCATCGCGATGCGGCCGGCCATCCCGAACCCGCTGCCCTTCAAGATCGGCAACAGCGTCCGGCTGCTGGACCCCACCCAGGTGCCCGGCACCACCAACGGCTTCGCCCAGATCGACCCGCAGACCGGCAACCCCGCGGTGGTGGCCAACGTGCCCTACGACTTCGGCTGGGAGTACGTCTGGCACTGCCACATGGTCGACCACGAGGACTTCGACATGATGCGCCCGATGGTGATCAACGTGGCCCCGAAGGCGCCCACCAACCTGCGGGCCACGCCACGGCCCGGGTCGGCGACCGAGCGGCCCTCGATCATCCTGGACTGGGACAACCCGGGAGGGCTGCCGGCGGCCACCCAGGTCACCCTGCAACGGGCCACCGACCCCGCCTTCACCACCGGCCTGACCGTCTTCACCTTCGCCGGCTTCGCCAACGGGTTCGGCGACACCACGGTGGTCCCGGGGGTCACCTACTACTACCGGGTGCGGACGGAGAACACCGTCGCGTACTCGGCCTGGTCGAACACCGCCTCGGCGGTGGTCAACCTGACCGCGCCCACCAACCTGACCGCCGTCCAGGCCTCGGGCAGCCCGCTGCGAGTCAACCTGACCTGGGTCAACACGTCCTTCGCCACCAGCGTCGAGCTGCAACGGGCGACCAACCCGACCTTCACCGCCGGGCTGGTCACCACCACCCTGCCGGCGGGCACCTCGTACACCGACACCACCGTGGCGGCGAATACCACCTACTACTACCGGGTGCGGACCATCTACAACGGCGTCCCCTCGCCGTGGTCCAACACCGCCACGGTCACCACCACCAGCAGCGCGCCGGCCACGCCGACGAACTTCCAGGGCACGGCGGTCGCCGCCGGCGCCACCGCCACGGTGAACCTGAGCTGGCAGGAGAGCGCCGCCAGCGTGGTCGACACGTTCACCATCCAGCGGGCCACCAACATCACCTTCACCGCGAACCTGACCACCATCACGGTGCCGGGGACCAGTCGGGCCTACGCCGACACCGGCCGGGCCCGGGGCACCTCGTACTTCTACCGGATCCAGGCGGTCAACGTGGTGGGCGCCTCGGCGTTCACCACCCCGATCAACGTGATCACCCCCGCCTGACCACCGACCGAACCCGGGGTGGCCGTCCGTGTGACGGCCACCCCGGCCGGCGTCCTACGACAGCGCGACGGCGATCGCCTCGGCGGCGGCGGCCACCTGGGGGCCGACCGTGGCCAGCTCCAGCGGGGCCAGGGCGACCACCCCGACGCTCGCCTCCAGCCCCGGCACCCCGAGCACCGGGGCCGCCACCCCGTACGCCCCGGACTGCAGCTCACCGGCGGTGCTCACCGGCCCCGGGTCACCCGCCCGGCCGGCCAGGATGGCCCGCCCGGCGGCACCGCGCTCCAGCGGATGCCGGGCCCCGGTCCGGTACGCCACGTGGAACGACGTCCAGCTCGGCTCCACCACGGCCAGTGCCATCCCCTCGCCGGCGTCCACCACGGTCAGGTGCGCGGTGGCGCCCGCCTGCTCGGCGAGCCGGCGCAGCGCGGGCAGCGCCCCCTCGGCCAGCAGCGGCTGCGCCCGCCGGGCCAGGTGCAGCACGCCCGCGCCCAGCCGCAGCCGGCCGTCGGCGTCCCGCCGCAGCATGTCGTGCCCGGCGAGGGCGCCGACCAGCCGGTAGACCGCCGCCCGACCCACCCCGAGCCGGTTCGCCGCCTCGGTCACGGTCAGCCCGGCCGGCGCGTCGGCGACCAGGTGCAGCAGGCGCAGGCCGCGGTCGAGGGTCTGGGACGTCTCGCCGGCCGGGCCCCGCCCGCCCGGGCCGTCCGTCCGCGCGGGCGTGTCCACAGCACGCAGCGTACGGCCCGGCTCCGGCGGACCCCGGAAAGCATGGACGGCTACCCTTGTACGGTGACGCTACGCCTGTATGACACCGCCACCCGATCGGTGCGGGGCTTCGTCCCGCGGGAAGCCGGCAAGGTGGGGGTCTACCTGTGTGGTCTCACCCTGCAGGCTCCGCCGCACATCGGTCACCTTCGCTCCGGCGTGAACTACGACGTGTTGCGCCGCTGGCTGCTCGCCGCCGGTCTCGAGGTCACCTTCATCCGCAACGTCACCGACATCGACGACAAGATCCTGGTCAAGGCGCAGGAGCAGGGTCGGCCGTTCTGGTCCATCGCGTACGCCAACGAGCAGATCCTCGCCGGGTCGTACCGCGCGCTGAACGTGCTGCCGCCGACGTACGAGCCGCGGGCCACCGGGCACGTGCCGGAGATGCACCAGCTGATCGCCCGGCTGATCGAGACCGGGTACGCCTATCCCGCCACCGACGGCTCCGGTGACGTCTACTTCGACGTGGCGTCCTGGCCGGCGTACGGGTCGCTGTCCGGCCAGTCGCCGGCCGACATGCAGTCCGCCGGGGACGCGCCCGACCGGGGCAAGCGCGACCCGCGGGACTTCGCGCTGTGGAAGGGCGTCAAACCGGACGAGCCGGCCGACGCCTACTGGCCCTCGCCCTGGGGGCGGGGCCGGCCGGGCTGGCACATCGAGTGCTCGGCCATGTGCTGGCGCTACCTGGGCGCCGAGTTCGACATCCACGGCGGCGGGCTCGACCTGACCTTCCCGCACCACGAGAACGAGATCGCCCAGTCCCAGGCGGCCGACCTGCCGTTCGCCCGCTACTGGGTGCACCACGGCCTGCTCAGTATCGGCGGCGCCAAGATGGGCAAGTCGCTGGGGAACGCGCTGGGCCTCGACTACGTCGCCTCGCTCGGGGTGCGCCCGGTCGAGCTGCGCTACTACTACGCGGCCGCCCACTACCGCTCCCGGATCGACTACTCGGAGGACGCGCTGCGCGAGGCGGCGGTGGCCTACCGGCGGATCGAGGGCTTCGTGCAGCGGGCCGTCGAGCGGGTCGGCGCCGGGCAGCTCGGTGAGCTGCCGGCCGGCTTCGTCGCCGCGATGGACGACGACCTGAACACCTCCGCCGCGCTGGCCGTGCTGCACGAGGCGGTCCGGGACGGCAACACCGCGCTGACCGCGGGCGACGATGTGACCGTCCGCACGACTCTGGCCGCCACCCGGGCGATGCTGGATATCCTCGGCGTCGACCCCCTGGACCCGGCCTGGACCGGCGGCGACCGCTCCGGCGACCTGCGCGGTGTGGTGGACTCCCTGATCGCGCTCGCCCTCCAGCAGCGCGCCCAGGCCCGCAGCCGCAAGGACTGGGCCGCCGCGGACGCCGTACGTGACCAGCTCAAGCAGGCCGGCGTGGTGGTCGAGGACACCCCCCAGGGCCCCCGTTGGACTATTGGAGAGCAGGACTGATGGCCGGCAACTCGCAGCGCCGTGGCCGGCGACTGACCCCGAAGCAGGGCGCCCCCAAGGGCTCCGGCGGCAAGAACAAGGACTCCCTCGCCGGCCGGGGCCGCACCCTGCCGGCCGACGAGCGGCCCTGGCACAAGGCGTACTCGGGCACCGAGAAGCTGCCCCAGCGCACCGCCTGGAAGCAGGACAAGGAGCGCCGCGCGGCGGCCGAGGAGGGGCGCGCCCCCAAGATCGGTCAGCCCGGCAGCAAGGACACCACCTGGGGCAAGGGCACCAAGGGCGTCGCCCCGACCCGGGGTGGCGCCGGTGGCCGGGGTGGCAAGCCCGCCGGCCCCCGCGGCCCGCGGGTGGCCCCCGGCCGCAAGTCCAACCCGTCGAAGGACGGCCCCGAGCTGCTGGTCGGGCGCAACCCGGTGCTGGAGGCGCTGCGCGCCGCGGTGCCGGCGACCGCGCTCTACACCGCCCAGGGCATCGACATGGACGATCGGGTCAAGGAGATCATCCGGACCGCCGCCGACCGGGGCGTGGCCAACCTGGAGATCAGCCGGAACGAGCTGGACCGGATGACCGGCGGGGTGCTGCACCAGGGCGTCGGCCTCCAGGTGCCGCCCTTCGCCTACGAGCCCTTCGAGGACCTGGTCGCCGCCGCGCTCGAGCAGAGCGCCCCGCTGCTGGTCGCGCTGGACGGCGTCACCGACCCGCGCAACCTCGGCGCGGTGATCCGCTCCGCCGCCGCGTTCGGCGCGCAGGGTGTCTTCGTACCCGAGCGGCGGGCCGCCGGGATCACCGCGACCGCCTGGCGGACCAGCGCCGGCGCGGCCGCGCGGGTCCCGGTCGCGCAGGTCACCAACCTCACCCGGTCGCTGAAGGCCTGCCAGGACGCCGGCTTCATGGTGGTCGGCCTGGACGCCGACGGTGAGACCGACCTGTACGACCTGGAGGCCGCCGTCGGCCCGCTGGTCGTGGTGGTCGGCTCGGAGGGTCGCGGGCTGTCCCGGCTGGTCGGCGAGACCTGCGACCTGACCGTCAGCATCCCGATGGTGTCCGACGTGGAGTCGCTCAACGCCAGCGTCGCCGCCGCGGTGACCCTGGCCGAGGTGGCCCGGCGCCGCGCCGCCGAGGCCTGAGCCACACCGCAGACACGAAAAGGGGCGGCCCGCTTCGGCGGGCCGCCCCTTCGTCGTCGTACGTCAGATCCGCAGGCCGGTGGCCGAGTTGAAGATGTGGGTGTTGGTCCGCGGCTTGACGAACACGGTGTCACCCATGTTCGGCATGGTGCGCCTGTCGGTGCGGACCACGAACCGCTCGTCGTGGCCCTCCAGCGCGGCGTGGCCGTAGACGTTGGCGTCGGAGCCCAGGTCCTCGACCAGCTCGACCACGACCGGCATGCCGCCCTCGTTCGGGCTGACCAGGTCGCAGTCCTCCGGACGGAAGCCGACGGTCACCTTGCCGTCGCCACCCTCGCTGCGGGCCGCCGCGACCTGCTCCCGGGTCAGCGGGATGTACATCTCGGCGAAGGCGGCGCCCTGCTCGGTCAGCGGCACGGTCTTGATGTTCATGGCGGGGGAGCCCATGAAGCCGGCGACGAAGACGTTGGCCGGGGTGTCGTAGAGCGCGCGCGGGGTGTCCACCTGCTGGAGCACGCCGTCGAGCATGACCGCCACCCGGTGACCCATGGTCATGGCCTCGACCTGGTCGTGGGTGACGTAGACCGTGGTGATGCCCAGCTTGGCCTGCAGCGAGGCGATCTGGGTACGGGTCTGCACGCGGAGCTTGGCGTCGAGGTTCGACAGCGGCTCGTCCATGAGGAAGACCTGCGGCTCGCGGACGATCGCCCGGCCCATCGCGACCCGCTGGCGCTGACCACCGGAGAGCGCCTTCGGCTTGCGGGAGAGGTAATCCTCCAGCTGGAGGAGGTTCGCCGCCTCCTTGACCCGACGGTCGATCTCGTCCTTGGAGGTCTTGCGCAGCTTCAGCGCGAACGCCATGTTCTCGTACACCGACATGTGCGGGTAGAGGGCGTAGTTCTGGAAGACCATCGCGATGTCGCGGGCCTTCGGCGGCAGGTGGGTGACGTCCCGGTCGTCGATGTAGATCGCGCCGTCGTCGACGTCCTCCAGGCCGGCGAGCATGCGCAGGCTGGTGGACTTACCACAACCGGACGGGCCGACCAGGACGAGGAACTCCCCGTCGCCGATCTGGAGGTCGAGCTGGTTCACCGCGGGGCGCTCGGTGCCCGGGTAGACCCGGGAGGCCTTCGCGTACGTGACCGTAGCCATGAGGGTGCGCTTCCTTTCACCGGCAGGAACGTGCCGGACGATCCGAGTGAAGGAGCCGCCGGCACCGCGTCGGTGCCGGCCCACGGGCGATCAAGGTGTCGTCCGTGTCACTGCACGGTAAACGGCTTTTCCACCCGTGCCAAGACGGAAGACGAGGGGTGGGACGGGCGGCATACTCATATCGGTCAGTCGGGCACGCGCGGGCATCAATTGCCCCGGCTGCCCGCGGCGACCCCCGGCGGGCCGGTCAGGAAGGCGACGTTTTCCATGCTCGGGACCCCTGCCCGGCGGGAAAACCGGACGCCTGTCGCTATGCTGACGTCGACACACGCGCCCCTGTAGCTCAGCTGGCCAGAGCACTCGCCTTGTAAGCGAGATGTCGCCGGTTCGATCCCGGCCGGGGGCTCCAATTTCAAGCGGAGGTCTCGCGGCGGTCACTGCCGCGAGCCGCCCGGCCGACAGCAACGGGCCACGACAGCCGGCCGCCGATGTTCCCGAGCGCTTGACGCATCACGTCGAGGTTCGCGTGAGCGTGACCTTGACCGGCCGGCAGACTCACTGCGGGTGAAGCACCGGCTGAGGCGGGTTGGCTCCATCGGGCGCTTCGCTCCGAGACCAAGGGACATGTTCGTTATAACCCAGGAGTATTACGGGGTCTATAGTGGCTGCGGCCGTTGACCTCCTCGCCGAGGAAGGCCCGGCGCTCGGGCGACCCCTCGTCGACCAGGTAAAGGGCTCCGACTACAAGAACATGAAGGAGCTCCGGCCGGGCTCGGCGGGCAGTACGGAGATACGGATCCTGTTCGCCTTCGACCCTCAGCGGGAGGCCATCCTCTTGGTCGCGGGCGACAAGGCCGGCAACTGGAAGGGCTGGTACGAGACCAGCATCCTCGAAGCGGACCAGAGGTTCGCCCAACACCTGCGAGAGCTGAAGGGACAACGCTGATGGCACGTAGCTGGCGGGACGTTCGCTCCCGCGCCGACCTGAACGAGACCACCGTCGAGCAGCATAAGGAGCGGATGCGTGGCGAGGTCCGCGCCGCTCGCCTGCGCGAGATGCGGGAGCGCCGGGGCCTGACCCAGCAGCAGCTTGCTGACCGTATGAAGGTGTCGCAGCCGCGCATCGCCGCGATCGAGAACGGCGAGTTGCCCAAGGCTGAGGTCGGCACTGTTGTGCGCTACATCGAGGCTCTCGGGGGCAACGTGGAGATCATTGCTGACTTCGAGGGCGAGCGGGTTGCCCTCAGCTGATTGAGCAAAGGAACGGACAAGTTGGGGCGTCGCCTGCGGCGCCCCTTCGTCGTTCTCCAAAGCCCAGGCGTGTCTCGGCCAGCTGCGCCGCGTACTCCTTGTCCAGCCCCACGCGTCGACTCTCTCTCACCCATGGATGCCGGGCGGCGACCGTAACGAGCCGGGAGACCCGCCGTGAGCTCCCGGCGACCGAATACTGGTCGAGTGACGGAAGAGAAGGGTGTCGGGCTGACGCGATGGACGATCCACGGCGAGCGGGTCCTGGACGGGAGCCGGCGCGCGCGGCTGAGCATCGCCGATGTGGAACTACCGGACGGCGTCCGCTTCGAGCAGTACGTGATCCGAGCACCCAGGTCGGCCTTGGTCGCCGTGCTGGACGCTCAAGAGCGGCTGCTGCTGATGCGGAGGCACCGGTTCGTGTTCGACCGGTGGGTGTGGGAGTTGCCCGGTGGTTACGTCGACGGCGATGAGCAGCCCGCGGTGTGCGCCGTCCGCGAGGTCGAGGAGGAAACCGGCTGGCGCCCGGGACCGGTGGAGCCGCTGCTGTCGTTCCAGCCGTGGGTGGCGACGGCGGATGCGGAGAATCTGCTGTTCCTGGCGCGGGAGGCCGAGTACATCGGCGCTCCAACGGATGTGAACGAGGCGGAGCGGGTGGCGTGGATTCCGCTGGAAGAAGCGCGAGAGCTTGTCTCCCGGGGTGAGATCGTGGGCGCCGGCACGGTTATCGCGGTGTCGGAGCTGGTTGCGCGCAAGGCGCGGGGTGAGCTGTAGTCAACGCCGAAGAAGTCGAAGCTGCGCATGCTACGGACGGCCGTCGGCGGCGACGGTCTCGGCGATGCGGGTGAGCCAGTGCAGGTCGTTGCGGCTGGCCTCCGGGCCGGCCTCGGGGTCGAGGATGCTGTCGAGGAACGCGGCCACGTCGTCGAGGCGCCGCTCGTCGCGGTAGTAGCGCAGCAGGATCTGGTCCGGTTCGCGCGGCCCGTAGCCCCGGCGGAAGAGCGCGGCGCGTCGGGCGTCGATCGGGTGGTCGCCGAAGTCTCCGCTGTGGACGAACATCAGGTCCCGCTCGCGTGGCGCGAGGATCGGCGCGTCCCAGTCCACGGCGTGCAGCGGGCCGTCGCCGTCGGCGATCAGGTTGCCGGGGTGGATGTCGGCGTGGCAGATGACGTGCTCGACGGGCGTCACGCGGGAGGCCAGCTCGTCCACGGTGTCCGACAACTGATGCAGGACGGCGCCGTACCGGTTCCAGAAATCGCCGAGGGCCTCGCTCGCCGCGGCCTGCCCACCGAGGGTCCGCAGCCGGTCGCCGGCGGTCGACCGGTACGTCTCGACGGGCAGGACGGCGGCGACGTCGGCGCTCGGCAGCACCGCGTGCAGGCGACCCAGGAACTCGCCGTACTCGATCCATTGGCGGTCGGTCAGGCCGCCGCTCCACCGGCTGCCGCCGTCGTGGAACGGGTAGAGCAGCAGCTCGTGCTCCCCCCACCGGTGGGCGGCGCCGCCGTCCGGCAGGTCGATCGGCGCCACCACCTGCCGGACGCCGCGCGCACGGAGGAAGCCGGGCAGCAGGACGGCCGCCCGGGTGAACCGGCCGCGGCGCAGCTTCAGGAAGAAGCGCCCGCCGTCGGCCGTGTCCACCCGGTACGCCCAGGCCTGCCCGTCGAGCCCGACCGGCAGGAAAACCAGGTCGGCGATGTCCACGGCCCAGGCGGCGGCCACCTCGGCGGCCAGCAACCGCTCGTCGATCCGCGGCTTGTCGATCACCGGCGGAGCGTCGCAGTCCGCGCGCCGGCCGCGCAACCGGATTGCCGCCGGAGCGGCGCCGACGGTACGGGGATCCACCCGCGCCGCCCCCGAGCGGGAACCCGGCGGGCTGCGGGCGGCGGGCGGGCGGGACAGCGCCGCCGACCGGTGGCTGCCATGCTGTCCGGGATGGCGGCTCGGGAGCGCCGGTCGGCGCGGTGAGGAGTTCCGATGGGCGGCAGCGAGGTCCCGACCCGCACGGCGTACGCCCGACCGGGCCGGCTGACCGCCGCCGGGGCGCCGCGCCGAGGGCCGGTCGTCCGGGGCGCGGATATGCTGGACCGGGCGGCCGATCGTGGGTCGTTCACCTCCGGGGGCTAGGCTCCGCCTCCACCCGCCGCTGTGCCGAGGGACGG
Organism: Micromonospora sp. NPDC000089; assembly: GCF_042899365.1. Lineage (NCBI taxonomy): Bacteria > Bacillati > Actinomycetota > Actinomycetes > Micromonosporales > Micromonosporaceae > Micromonospora > Micromonospora sp. NPDC000089. The sequence goes on along the minus strand of NZ_JBIAZT010000007.1, from coordinate 122,452 downwards.
TTCCTGCTGCCGTGCACCACGCCAACCACTACTACGGTCACTCGCACGTCCTGGCCCGCTACTGCGGCCTCGACGATCGCGAGCCGCCCCGCATCCACGGTTACCTGCAGCACGGCTGGAACATCGGCGACGGCATGGCCGCGGACCACGAGTTCGTCGCGGGCACCCCGCTCTTCCTCTGGTCCGAGCGGACCCGCAGGCGGGCCTGGTCGCTGGGCCGCCGGCAGACGTACGTGGTGGGCGCGCCGTGGGCGTACCTGGTGGCCTCGGAGCCCGAACCGGAGCCGGCGCGGCCCCGGGAGGGCACCATCTACTACCCCTTCCACGGCTGGGAGGGCCAGCACGTGGTGGGCGACCACGAGCGGCTGATCGCCGAGATCCGGGCCACCGAGCCCGGCCCGGTCACGGTCTGCCTCTACTGGCAGGAGTTCGGCGAGAAGCGAGTCCGGCAGCGCTACGAGAACGCCGGGTTCCGGGTGATCTGTCACGGTTTCCGAGGTGGCCGCTGGGAGAACCTCGACCCGGACTTCCTCCGCCGCCAGCTCGCCGAGCAGCGCAAGTACCGGCGGGTGGCGTCGAACCGGCTGTGCAGCGCGGTCTTCTACGGCATCCTCGCCGGCTGCGAGCCGGCCGTCTACGGCGACCCGATGCAGCTCGAGGGCGAGAAGCCGATCTGGGGTGGCGCCCCCCGGATCCGCCGGCAGTGGGCGCAGCTGCACGGCCCGGACGTCGACCCGGTGCTCGCCCGCGAGGTGGCGGTGGCCGAGCTGGGCGCCGACCGGCTGCTCACCCCGGCGGAGCTGCGTCTGCTGTTCCGCTGGCCCGACCCGTCGCCGCCGGCCGCCACCGCCCAGCCCGACCCGTCGCCGCCGGCCGCCACCGCCCAGCCCGACCCGCGGCCGCCGGCCGCCACCGCCCAGCCCGACCCGCGGCCCTCGGCCGTCGGCGCTCTGCCCGATCCGCGGCCCTCGGCCGCCGTCCTGCCCGAGGAGATCCGGTGAACCTGCGACTGACCGGCGGGGCGATGCAGGTCTGGTCGGACCTCGACGGCGCACACGGGCCCGGCCCGGTACGCGGCGCGGTGCTCGTCCCCCTGCTGGCCACCGCCACCGGGCGGACGCTGGTCGTCGGCCCGCTGGACCCGGCCCTGGTGGACGCGGTGCCGGTCGACGACCTGACCGTGCTGGTCCGCGGGGTGCCCGACGCGGAGGCGCTGGCCGCCGCCCGGCCGAAGGTGACCGTGTGGTGCGGCGGCCCGGAGGAGCTGACCGGCGAGCCCCCCTTCGACACCGTGATCGCGCTGGACGGGCTCGGCCGGCTCTGCTCCACCGAGGGCGCCGAGCTGCCCTGGGGCGAGACGTTCGCGCTGCTGGCGGCGGCGGTACGCCCCGGGGGCCGGCTGCTGCTGGCGGTGGAGAACCACCTCGGCCTGCACCGGCTGGTCGCGCTGCCGCCGGAGCCGACGGACTCGGACTGGGCCGACCCGGGCGAGTACGACCCCACCCGGCCGGCCGGGCTCCCCCGGGTGCTCGCCACGCTGACCCGGGCCGGTTTCACCCCGGTGCGGGCGTACACCGGCTGGCCGTCCCCGGTCGCGCCGGCCGCGCTGCTCGGCCCGGACCTGCTGGCCGACGAGTCGGTGCTCGGCTACCTCCAGGCCACCCTGGGGCCGGTCTGCGCCCCGACCGACACCGTGTTGACCGACCCGGACCGGCTGCTGAGCGGCGCGCTGCGGCACGGCGCCGCGACCGACCTCGCCCCCGCCTGGATCCTGGTCGCCGACTCGCTCGACGCCGACCGTACCGGCGGCAGCGCCGCCGACCGTGCCGGCGGCAGCGGCACCGACCGTGCCGGCGTGGCCGCCCCCGGGGTGGGACGACCGGCCGACGAGCTGCCCGAGGCGCTGCTCGCCGCCGGCGCCGGGCACGTCGAGGTCAGCGCCGACCCGGCCGGCGGCTGGGTGCGGCACGAGGTGGACCGGGTCACCCCGGTGCCGTCCGGGCGTACCCTCGAGGACCTGCTGCTGGCCGCCGCACTGCGCCGGGACCTGCCGGTGGTGCGCGAGCTGCTCGGCGGTTGGCAGGCCGGCCCGCACGCCGGCGTGCCGGCGGACCGGGTGGTGGTCGGGCCGGCCGGCACGCCGGAGGCGGTCGCCCCTGCCGGCGAGCCGATGGCGGCGTTGCGCCGGCTCGCCGGGCGCATGATCGACGGCGGCCTGGCCCACCTGTGGCCCTCCCCGGCGCTGCCGGGCGAGCTCGCGCAGACCCTGGCCGTCGTGGCCGGGCGGGGCGCCGAGCCGGTGCCGCCGGCCGCCGCCGACGAGCCGGACCGGCCGGCCGCGCGGGCCTACCGGGAGCTGCTGGTCGAGCGGGACGTGCTGACCCGCGAGCTGGCCGAGGCCCGGGCCAAGCAGCAGTGGTACGAGCGGACCCTCACCGAGCGGGAGGAGGCGCTGAAGCGGGCCCGGCGGATCGTCGCGCTGCTCAGTGGCACCCCGACCGCCCGGGCCGGCAAGGTGCTGCTGGCCGGGGCCCGCACCGCCCGCCGGACGGCCCGAGCCGCCGTCCGCCGGATGCGCTCCGACGACTGACGCCTCGCGGCGTCGCCCGGCTCGGGTGACGCCGCGGAGGGCCTGACCCGGCGCGCCGTAACGCCGGCGCGCCGCCGTCGGGGTCAGGCGCCGGTAGGGGCGTCCTTCGCCGGCTCGCGGTCGCCGGCGGCCAGGCTCTCGTAGAGCTCCTCCAGCAGGCGGGTCTGGGTACGCAGGTCGAAGTGGGTCTCGACGTGCCGGCGGGCCTGGCCGCCCAGCCGCTCGCGCAGCGCGTCGTCGGTCAGCAGCCGCCGCAGGTTCCCGGCCAGCGCGGCGCGGTCGCCCTCCGCGCAGAGCAGCCCGGTGACCTCGTGCTCGACCGCCTCGGGGATGCCGCTGTGGCGGGTGGCCAGCACCGGCAGGCCGAGGCTGGCGCCCTCCAGGATGGTGGTCGGCAACCCCTCGGTGTCGCCGTCCGAGGCGGTCTTCGAGGGCGCGGCGAGCACCCTCGACCCGGCCATGTGGCGTAGCACCGCCGCCGGCTCCTGGGCGCCGAGGAAGGTCGCGTCCACGCCCAGCCGGTCGGCGAGGTCCCGCATGGCCGGCTCCAGCGGGCCGGTGCCGATCAGCAGGATGCGCGGGCGGACGTCGGGCAGCAGCGCCGCCGCCTCGATCAGGTCGTCGACGCCCTTCTTCTCCACGAACCGGCCGACGAAGACGACGTCCCAGCGCTTCTCCACCGCCTCGGGCGGCGGCGGGATCGGCACCCCGGTGTGGTGGACCCGTACCTTGGCCGGGTCGGCGCCGAGGGCGAGGGCCCGGTCCCGGATGAACTCGGAGACCGCGATGATCACCGAGGCCCGGTCGAAGGCGGTCCGCAGGTTGCGCCGGTGCCGGGCGCCGCGCAGGCCGGGCGCGGCGGCCTGCCGGGTCACGTCCAGGCCGTGCAGGGTGATCACCAGCGGTACGCCGAGCTGCGCCGCCGCCCGGCTGACCAGCCACCCGTCCCCGCCGAAGTGGGCGTGCACCACGGCCGGCCGGAGCCGGGCCAGCAGCCGCCGCAGTCGGGGGGAACCGCCGGTTAGCCGCAGCAGGCGCCAGTCCTGCCGGCCGCGCGGAGTGGCCGGGCAGACGATGACGTCGGTGTCCCGGGCGAGTGGCGAGGCGACCTTGACCGCGCCGAGGTAGACCGGCCGCCAGGACGGCAGCGCGTCGCCCTGATTGCGCACGAAGGTCTCGGACCCGGGCAGCAGCGTGCTGCGCCAGATCACCGCGACCCTACCGCCGGACATCGGTCCCGGAGTTCGTCGCGGTGGTGGGCGTATCGGTAGTGGGCTGTTCCACCCGGACGACCGGCTGGGCCGGCGCGGGTGCGGGCGCGGCCGGCGCGGTCTCGGCTGGTGCTGCGGCGCCGCTGCGGCGGCCGAGGATCTTGTCGCGCAGGCTGTGCCGCAGCCCCGGCGGGATCAGCCAGATCTGCAGGTAGGTCAGGTAGTCCACGGCGCTCGGCCGGCCGTGCCGGCGCGCCTCGTCGAGCAGCTGCCGGAACACCCGGGGGCTGCGGGTGGGCGCCGCCATCGAGCTGATGATGCTCATCGTGATCGCCGCGTACGCCTTCGGGGTGACCAGCCGGCGGCTGGCCTGGAGCCACTCCAGCTGCGCCTCCCAGGGCGAGTTGAGGCTGATCCGGGGGCGGTCCTCGTCCTGCCACCAGAGCACCAGCGGCTCGTCGGCGAAGAGCAGCTCGACGTCGTCGTGGTCCAGCGCCCGCAGCGTCCAGTCCAGCTCCTGCTGCCGGCGCAGCCCGACGGTGAACGGCACCCGGCGCATCAGCTCGGTCGGCGCCATGATCGTCGAGGTCTGGATGAACCCGTCACCGTGGAACAGGCCGCGTCGGACCGTGAGGTACTCGGAGATCGGCTCGCCCGGCTCGGGCAGCCGGCGGGGCATCACGAACTCGGCCCGGGGGGTCTTGTTGAACAGCCGGCTGGCCACGATCGGCAGCCGGGCCCCGGCGCCCCGGGCCACCTCCAGCTGAACGGCCAGCTTGTGCGGCAGCCACTCGTCGTCGTCGTCGAGGAAGGCCACCCACGGCGCCCGGGCCTCGAGCACTCCCGCGTTGCGGGCGTTCGGCGCGCCGCCCTGCTCCGGCAGCTCCACCACCCGCAGTCGCGCGTCGTCGACCTGCGCCAACGCCTCCCGGGTCGCCGGATCCGGGCCGTCGATCACCACGACGACCTCGAGATCGGTCATCGTCTGCGCGAGCGCACTGCGGACGGCGCGCGTCACCAGCGGCGGTCGGGCGAAGGTCGGGATGACCACGCTGACGTCGGGAGTGGGAGACATAAGACCTGCTCATCCGGGCTGGGGGACGAATCGGTGCGGAACGGGCCCACGTTAGGTGCCCCTGGCGGCCCGCCGGTTAATCACAGTAGGCGGCCAGGCGTACAAACCCGCGCAGGGGGTGGCGGCGTGCCCCCTCCGGCGGCGGAACTGGCCTACGCTACTGGCCGGACGACGGGGGTCGGAGGGCGCGATGAGCCGTGCGGTGGAGGAGTCGAACCGGGCGATGCTGCGCGCCCGGGACGCGATGGACCGGGCGTACGCCGATCCGCTGGACATTCCGGCGCTGGCCCGGATCGCCCTCGTCTCCGAGGCGCACTTCATCCGGACGTTCCGGGCCACCTTCGGCGAGACGCCGCACCGCTACCTGCAGCGGCGGCGGGTGGAGCGGGCGATGTCGATGCTGATCGAGAGCGAGCGGGACGTCACCGACATCTGCTTCGCGGTCGGCTTCTCCAGCCTGGGGTCGTTCAGCAGGACCTTCCGGCAGATCGTCGGCGAGTCGCCCAGCGACTTCCGCAAGCGGCGCTCCCCGTCGGCCGCGCCGGTGCCGAGCTGCTTCGTCAAGAGCTGGACCAGGCCCAGCAGTTTTGGATAAGCAGCAGGTCAGGGGTGGCCCGTACCGTTTCTGGCATGACGATGAACACGATCAGCCGCTCCCAGATCTACGTGCTCGACCAGGACGAGGCCCTCGACTTCTATGTCGGCAAGCTCGGCATGCAGGTCGCCACCGATCAGGATCTCGGCTTCATGCGCTGGCTCACGGTGCACCTGCCCGGCGACCCGGGACGGGAGATCCTGCTGGAGAAGCCCGGCCCGCCGGCGCTGGACCCGGCCACCGCCGAGCAGGTCCGGGAGCTGCTCACCAAGGGCGCGCTCAGTGGCCACCTCTTCATGACCACCGACGACGCCCGGAAGGCCTACGACGACCTGATCGCGAAGGGTGTGGAGGCCTACGACGAGCCGACCGAACGCCCGTACGGGATCGACTTCGGCATCCGTGACCCGTTCGGCAACAAGATCCGGATCGGCCAGATGTTCGGCTGAACCGGGGGCGGGAGCGGGGCGGACGGATCGGGGGGCGCGCGGTTACGATCGCGCCTCCCGACCCGCGAGGTGATCGATGGCGAGCCGCCTGCTCTACCTGGTCCGGCACGGCGAACAGGACCGCGCCGAGGAGGAGTCGCCGTCGGTCGGCCTCTCCGCGCGGGGTCGCCAGCAGGCCACGCTGCTCGGGCAGCGGCTGCGCGGGATGCCGTTCCGGGCCGTCCACCACGGGCCGCTGCGCCGGGCCGCGGAGACCGCCGAGCTGGTCACCGCCGCCCTGCCGGGCATCCCGGTGTACGCCACCGAGCTGGCCGGCGACCACCTGCCGCACGACACCGACCCGGCCGGCCTGCCCCAGCCGTACGCCGATCTGCTGGCCGGCTACTCGGCAGCCGAGCGGGTGGACGGGCCGCGACGGACGGCGGACGCGGTGGCCCGGTTCGCCGGGCCACCGGCCGAGGGTGACGTCCGGGAGCTGGTGATCACCCACACCTTCCTGATCGGGTGGCTGGTGCGGCACGCGCTCGACGCGCCGGAGCGGCGGTGGCTGGGGCTCAACCAGCACAACGCCGGCCTGACGGTGATCCGGTACAGCTCGGCCGGGCCGCCCAGCCTGATCGCCTTCAACGACGTCGCCCACCTGCCGGCGGAGCTGCGCGGGACCGGCCTGCCCGCGGACTACCGGGTGTGACCAAGACGCGCACACCCGCCGCGCGGACGGCCGCGACGGCGGGTGTGCGGTGGAACGGCGGCGCCGGCAGGCCTGGACGGCCTTGACGATGCCTCGGGTCAGGCCTGGACGGCCTTGACGATGGCCTCGGCCATGGCCCGGGCCGACTGCGGGTTCTGCCCGGTGACCAGGCGACCGTCGACGACGACCTGCTCGGTGAAGTCCGGGGCGGGCACGTGGGTCGCGCCGGCCGCGGTGAGCTTGTCGGCGAGCAGGAACGGCACCTCGTCGGAGAGGCCGACCGCGTTCTCCTCGGCGTTGGTGAAGCCGGCCACCCGCTTGCCCGCCACCAGGTGCGAACCGTCGGTGAGCTTCAGGTTCACCAGGGCCGCGGGGCCGTGGCAGACGGCGGAGACCACGCCGCCGCGCTCGTAGATCGAGGCGGCGATCCGGGCCAGGTCCGGGTTGTCCGGGAAGTCCCACATGGCACCGTGGCCGCCGGCGAAGACGATCACGTCGTACCCGGCCGGGTCGACGTCCGCGGCCTTCGGGGTGCGCTCGACGCCGGCGGTCGCCAGGAAGTCGTTCTGGGTCTTGTCGTTCTCGTCCCGGCCGTCCTGCGGCGGCTGACCGCCGGCCACCGACACCAGGTCCACGTCCCATCCGGCGGCGCGGAACGTCTCCCACGGCTCGGCGGCCTCGCCGACGTAGAAGCCGGTCTCCTTGCCGGTGTTGCCGAGCTCACGATGGCTGGTCAGAGCGATGAGTGCACGAGTCATGCCCCCATGCTGGCGCGGGAACCGATAGTCGGCCAATAGGCGAACGCCACACCGGCGATAGGTTTGCTGATGTGAAGGTGTCCCTCGACCTGCTCCGCAGCTTCCTGGCCGTGCACCGCTCGGGGTCGATCACGGCGGCCGCCGAGCTGCTCGGGCTGGCCCAGCCGACCGTCACCGCCCAACTGCGCAGCCTGGAGGAGGCGGTCGGCCGGCCGCTGTTCGACCGGGTGCCCCGCGGGGTGCTGGCCACCCCGGCCGGGGACGAGCTGGCCCGCCGGGTGGCCGAGCCGCTGGATCGGCTGGACGCCGTGCTCGCCGACGACTCGGCCACCCCGTACCCCCGGACGGTCTTCCTCGGCGGGCCCGCCGAGTTCCTCGCCGAGCTGGCCCTGCCCGCCCTGGCCGGGCCGGTCGCCGATGGGCTGGAGCTGCGCGTCTCGGCCGGCCTGCCCGACCAGCTGCTCGACGACGTCGCGGCGGGCCGGCTCGACCTGGCGATCAGCAGCGTCCGGCCCCGGCGCCGGGGGCTCACCGTGGACCCGCTCTACGACGAGGAGTTCGCCCTGGTCGCCGCGCCCGCCTGGGCGGATCGGCTGGACCGGCCGGTCACCGCCCAGGCGCTGCGGGACGTGCCGCTGGTGGCGTACGCGGAGGAGGCGCCGATCGTGCGGCGCTGGTGGCGGACGGTGTTCGAGGCCCGGCTCACCCGCGCCCCGAGCCTGGTGGTGGCCGACCTGCGGGCGGTGAAGGCGGCGGTGCTGGCCGGCGCCGGGGCCAGCGTGCTGCCCACGTACCTCTGCCGGGGTGAGCTGGCCTCCGGCGCGCTGCGCACGCTGCTCGCGCCGGCCGTGCCCCCGCTCAACACCCTCTTCCTGGCCACCCGGGCCGGTGCGGCCGGGCGGCGCGAGGTGCGCGCGGTACGCCGGGCGCTGCTGGCCGCCGCGCCCGGCTGGTGACCGCGGGCCTCAGCCGGTGGCGGTGGCCTTGAGCAGCAGCTGCGCCGCGGCCGTCGCGGCCGCCGGTGGCTTCGGGCCGGTCGGGCAGTCGGTCCAGATCGCGGTGCCGGTCGGCGCGGTCAGCCGGTACGTGTAGGTGTCCGCGCAGCGCGGGCTCGGGGCCGGGCCGGCCTGCCCGGCGGTACGCGCCAGCGCCCGCAGCCGGTCGAGGTCGGCGGGGGAGAGCTGCCCGGTACGCGGCTTGCCGCCCTTGGTGGCCACCGTCCAGCGCCCGTTCGGCTCGACGGTCACCATGTCGGTGCGACCGGCGAAGCCGCCGGTGCGGACCAGCACCACCTGACCGGCCGCCGGGTCGTTGGCGCCGGTGGCCGGCCCACTCGGGGTGGCGGCGCCCGGCGCGGTGGCGGTGGGCGCGGACGCCGACGGCGGGGCGGTCGCGGGGGCGGACGGAGACGCGCCGGCCACCGGGACGGAGGACGACGGCGCGGGGGTGCCCGGGTCGGTCGCGGTGCAACCGGTCAACAGGGCGGCAACGGCCATGATCTTGACAACGGCGGGGGCGGATGATCTCATGCCGTTCGGACGTGCATCGACGCCGTTGGGTTCCCTCCGCGGGCTCATCCTCCCGCCGACCGACGTCGCGGGCCGGACGCGCTTCCACCCTCCGCTCCTCCTCCGTGCGTCGCACCCCCTTCGTCACTCCCCCTTGTCAGGAGGGCTCGTGAAAAGACCCTTGGCCGCCGTCGGCGCCGCCTTGCTCGCCGGCGGCATGCTGACCGGCGTCGCCGCCACGGCACAGGCCAGGCCCGGGGCCACCGCCGCGGCCCCGTCCCCGGCGGCGCGGGCCGCGACCGTTCTGCGCGACCACCCCGGCCTCGTGCAGGGTGCCGGCGGGGAGACGTACCAGCCGGTCCGCACCAAGGTGGACGGCGACGGGGCGGCGCACACCCGCTACCGCCGCAGCTACCACGGCCTGCGGGTGTACGGCGGTGACTTCGTCATCCACACCGCGCCCGGCGGTGACTACGCCGGCGCCTCGGTGGGGCTGGCCGCCCCGCTGACCCTGGGCACCACGCCCAGGGTCTCCGCGACCACGGCCCGGTCGACCGCCCGCCGGGCGTTCACCGGCCGGCTGACCGGCGTGCGCGCGCCGGAGCTCTTCGTCGACGCCAGCTCCGGGCGGGGCCGGCTCGCCTGGGAGACCGTCGCCACCGGCTGGAAGGCCGACCGGCAGACGCCGTCCCGGCTGCACGTCATCGTCGACGCCGCCACCGGCCGGGTGATCGGCTCGTACGACGAGATCGAGTCGGTCGCCGGCACCGGCACCGGGGTGTACTCCGGCACCGTTCCGGTCGACACCACGCTGGCCGCCACCACGTACCAGCTGATCGACCCGTCGCACGGCGACAACTCGACCTGCGACATGAAGAACACCACCACGACCTGCACCACGGTCAGCAACGCCGACAACAGCTGGGGCGACACCGACACCCGGCAGCGTGCCGCGGTCGACGCCCACTTCGGCGCGGCCACCACGTTCGACTACTACAAGAACGTGCACGGCCGTAACGGCATCTTCGGCGACGGTCGCGGCGTGCCCAGCCGGGTCCACTACGGGCAGAGCTACGACAACGCCTACTGGGACGGCTCCCGGATGACGTACGGCGACGGGGTCAACAACTCCCGCCCGCTGGTGTCGCTCGACGTGGCCGGGCACGAGATGAGCCACGGCGTCACCGACAACCTGGTGCCCGGCGGCCTCACCTACGACGGCGAGTCCGGCGGCCTGAACGAGGCCACCAGCGACATCTTCGGCACCGCCGTCGAGTTCTACGCGAACAACGCCGCCGACCCGGGCGACTACCAGATCGGCGAGAAGATCAACATCAACGGGAACAACACCCCGTTGCGCTACATGTACAACCCCTCGCTGGACGGCGGCTCGGACAGCTGCTGGTCGACCGCCACGAAGAACAAGGACGTGCACTACTCGTCCGGGGTCGGCAACCACTTCTTCTTCAACCTGGCCGAGGGCACCGGCGATCACGGCCTGGGCAACTCGCCGGTGTGCGCCGGGCGGGCCGGGATGACCGGCATCGGCCGGGCCAAGGCTGAGCAGATCTGGTACCGGGCGCTCGACGTGTACTTCACCTCGAACACCTCGTACGTCAACACCGCCAACCCGTCGAACACCGCCCGGGCGTACACCCTGCGCGCGGCCGCCGACCTGTACGGCGCCTGCTCGGGCGAGTACAAGGCCGTGCAGGCGGCGTGGACCGCGGTGAACGTGACCGGCAACGACGCGACCTGCACGGCGACCGGCAACGACTTCTCGGTCACCCTGTCGCCGGCCTCCGCCTCGCTCTTCCGGGGCAGCTCGACCACCATCGGTGTCGTCACCGCCGTCACCGCCGGCAGCATCCAGACGGTGACCCTCTCCGCCACCGGCCTGCCGGCCGACACCCGGGTCACCTTCAACCCGGGCTCCGTGCAGGCGGGCCACGTGGCGCTGCTGAGCATCGCCACCGCGATCACCACCCCGGCCGGGACCTACCCGATCACCGTCAGCGGCACCGGTTCGGTCGGGCACGTGGCGACCTTCACGCTGACCGTCAAGGACCCGAGCATGGGCTGCCCCAGCCCGGGCCAGAAGCTCGGCAACGCCGGCTTCGAAGCCGGCACCACGCCGTGGGCCACCACCACCGGCGTGATCGGGACGTTCGGTGGCCAGCCGGCCCGCACCGGCACCCGCAACGCCTGGCTGAACGGCTACGGCAGCGCGCACACCGACACGCTCAGCCAGTCGGTGACCCTGCCGACCGGCTGCGAGGCGTACGACTTCAGCTTCTGGCTGCACGTCGACTCGGCGGAGAGCGGCACCACCACGGCGCACGACACGCTGCGGGTGCAGGTGCTCAGCCCGTCCGGCACCGTGCTGGGCACCCTGGGCACCTGGTCGAACCTCGACAAGGCCCCCGGGTACGCGGTGAAGTCGTTCTCGCTGGCCGCGTACGCCGGCCAGACCGTCACCCTGAAGTTCGCCGGCACCGAGGACTCCTCGCTGCAGACGTCCTTCGTGATCGACGACACCGCGGTCACCGTCAGCTGACGTTCGCGTGAATTCGGGCCCGGCGGCCAGCCCTCGCGGGTGGCCGCCGGGCCCGCGCCGTTATGGTCGCCGGGACGGCACCGGCACGCGCCGGCCGGCCGCGAAAGGGGTGGTGGCGGTGTCGGACGCGGAGCTGACCGTGGGCGTGACCGGCGCGGTGGCGACGGTGACCATCCACAACCCGGGGCGGCGCAACGCGATGACCCCGGCCATGTGGCGACGGTTGCCGGTGCTGCTGGACGAGCTGGAGGGCGACCCGGCCGTACGGGTGCTGGTGCTGACCGGGGCCGGGGGCACCTTCTGCGCCGGCGCCGACCTGGGCGACCTCGACGAGCTGCTGGACGCCGGTGACCACAGCATCGCGGTGGCCGCCGAGGAGCGGCTGGCCGGGTTCGCCAAGCCCACCATCGCCGCCGTCCAGGGTCCCTGCGTCGGCGGCGGCTGCCAGCTCGCCGTCGCCTGCGACCTGCGGATCGCCGCGTCTGACGCCCGGTTCGGCGTACCGCCGGCCCGGCTGGGGCTGGTCTATCCGGCGCCGACCACCCGCCGGCTGACCCGGCTGGTCGGCCCGTCCACCGCGAAGTTCCTGCTCTTCACCGCCGAGCTGATCGACGCCGAGCGGGCGCTGCGGGTGGGCCTGGTGGACGAGGTGGTCGACGACCTCCCCGCCCGGGTCGACGCGGTCACCGCGGCCATCGCCCAGCGCTCCCAGCTGAGCGTCACCGCCGCCAAGGAGATCGTGGACGACCGGGCGAACCCCGCCCGGCTCGCCTGGTGGCACCGGAAGGTGCGGGACAGCGGTGAGGCCCGCGAGGGGGTCGCCGCCCACCACGAGCGCCGGGCGCCCGACTTCCGCTGGGCGCCGCCCGGCCGGCACTGACCGCCGTTTCGCCGACCCCCGTCGATGGGTACGAGGTGACCTCGACTGGTACGGGGGTCACAGTGGACGACGATTCTCCTCGGCGGAAAACGGCCCGGCAGTCCCATCTGCCGTGGATCGTGGGCATCACCCTGGTGGTGGTGGCGGTGCTGGTCCTCGACGCGGTGGCCCTGGCACGGGCCGGCACCACGGCCTTCGAGGGCGACCCACCTGGTTGGCTGCGCACCATCGGCTGGATCGTGGCGGCGTCGGGCCTGCTGCTGGAGATCGGCGGCCTGGTCGTGCTCTTCCGTGCCAATCGACGGAACCGGGATGCCCCGCTTCGGGTGATGAGCGTGGAGCGCGGGCGTGAGCTGGCCAGAGTGGTCCGCCGCGGTGGCCCGGCATCTGCCGACGACCTGCCGTTGTTGCGGTACACCGCGGAGCAGGCGGTTGGCCAGACCCGGCTGGCCTGGTCACAGGCAGGCATCACGCTGCTGCTGGCCGGGCAGGCGTTGCTGCACTTCGGCTGGTTGTGGTGGGCCTTCGCCGCGCCCTTCACCGTGCTGTTCTGCGTCGCGTGGTGGTGGTTGTTCCGGGACGCTCGGCTCGCCGACGCCTTCCTGCGCGCCCATCCGGCTCCCGCGCCGTCCCCGCCGGCACCGGCAGGCTGACCTCGTAGGGGCCGATCGGTCGCGCCCGTCCGGGTGGCCGCCGGGCCGCTCCTGGCAGATCCGTCGATGGATGTGGGCCACGGAGGCCCGGGCTCGGTGGGTCTGCCGATGACGGTTGTCTCTGGCAGGCTGAGCCGGTGGAGAACCACATAGTCCTCGGTGGACGGTACCGACTCGGCGAGCGGCTGGGTGCCGGCGGCATGTCGGTGGTGCACTACGGCCACGACGAGGTGCTGGAGCGGGACGTCGCGATCAAGCTGCTCGCCGGCTCCGACGTCGCCGCGCGCCGCCGGATCCGGGCGGAGGCGCTGTCCGCCGCCCGGCTGTCCCATCCGAACATCACCAACGTGTACGACTACGGCGAGTCAACCGGGCCGTCGGGCGAGTGGGTGCCGTACGTGGTGATGGAGCTGCTGCCCGGTATCAGCCTCGCGCGACGGCTGGCCGACGGGCCGCTGCCGGCGCCGGCGGCGTTACGGGTCTGCGCCGAGGTGGCCGGCGCGTTGGCGGCGGCCCACGAGCGGGGTCTCGTGCATCGGGACATCAAAGCGGGCAACGTCATGCTCACCCCCACCGGCGCCAAGGTCGTCGACTTCGGCATCGCCGCGGCCACCGGGGATCCGGAGGTCGACTTCGATGGTCAGCTGATGGGTACGCCCGCCTACCTCGCCCCGGAGCGGCTCACCGTCGGCGAGGTGACCCCGGCGTCGGACGTGTACGCCCTCGGTCTGCTCCTGCACCGGGTGCTCACCGCTCGACTGCCCTGGGAGAACGAGACGACCACCCAGATGCTGCGGTCCCACGCGTACGTCGATCCGATGCCCCTGCCCCCGGTGCCGGGGGTGCCGGACGAGGTGCACCAGCTCTGCCGGCGTTGCCTGGCGAAGGACCCGGTGGCTCGCCCGTCCGCCGAGGAAGCGGCAGCGGTGCTGTCGGCAGCCGCGCTGCCCCGGGCGGCCGGTGGCCCGGGTGCGGTGGTCGACTCCGCTCCCGACCCGGCCTTCTCGGAAGGGCTCGGCGGGGACGCCGGCCCGGAGCGGTCGGGTGGTCGTGCGGCAGCCCGGCGTCCCGTGTTGCTGGTCTTCGGCGCGGTGGTGCTGGTGGTGCTGTCGCTGGCCGTCATGCGGAACCTCCCCTGGCCGGGCGGGCAGGGCGGCGACGTCGCCGGGCCGGGTGCCCTGCCACCCGGCCGGGCTCCCGGCGGAGCCACCGCGGCGTCCACCACGGACGGTGCGAGCCGCGCGGGTGGCACCACCGGTTCCGGCACGCCCGGTGCGACCGGTCCCGGGGGGGCGGGGGGGGGCGGCGGCCCCCCCCCGGGGGGCCCCCGGGGGGGCCCGCCCGCCCCCCCCCCACCCCGCCCCCCGGGGGGGGGCCCGCGGGGGGGGGGGCCCCCCGGGGGCCGGCCCGGGGGGGGGCCGGGGGCGGGGGGGGCGGGGGGGGCGCCCCCCCACCTCCCGGTGCCGGCCCGAGTGGTTCCGGCCCGGCCCCCGGCAATCCGGCGCCCCCGTCGTCCTCGACCGGGCGCCCGGGCGCCGCGGGCGGCTCCGCCGCACCGACCCCCGCCCCCACCGTGGCCCCGACCCGTCCGTCCGCCGGTGCGAGCTCGCCAGGGGGCCTGCCTGTAGGGCTGCCCATCACCGCCCTCGGGGGCGTGGTCACCGTGCTCTGCACCGGCTCGACCGCCCGGGTGGTGGCACTCGTCCCGGTGCTCGGTTACCGGGTGGAGGAATACCACCCCGGCCCGGCGGACGAGGTCCGGGTGGTGCTCGTCTCGCCGACCAACACGAGCGAGGTCAGCGCGAGGTGCGCCGGCGGTGGGCTGCGCCCCCTGATCAAGGAGAGCTCCCGGTGAGGACGCCGTTGTCGCCTGAATCGGCCGCGCCCGGCGGCCTACGGGCGCTTGCTGTACGCCCATCTCCGCCGGCCCACCGGTTTGCGTCGAGCTGACGGACGGGTAGGTTCCCCGCACGGCGGCGACGGGGGGCACAGTGGACGATCATGATGACGAGTCGCGTGCGATCCGATGGGGGCGGCGGCGGTTCCGACTGGCGTTCACCGGTGTCGGCGTACTCGCCGGGGCGCTCGGGGCGATCATCGCCGTCACCGGTGGGGGCGACGCGCTGTTCCGGGAGGGTGACCCGCCAGGTTGGCTGCGGGTGCTCGGCTGGGTGATCGCCGCCGCGGGGTTGATCATCGAGATCGTCGCGCTGGTCCGGCTGGTGCGCAACGGCTGGTACCGGCGCAACCGGCAGTCCCCGCTCTGGGCCGTGCGCTGGGTCGACCGCAACGCGATGATCAAGCGGGTCCGTCGAGGCGGACCGGTCACCGACCAGGAGCTGCCGTTGCTGCGGCGGCTCGCCGAGGGGATGCGTGGCCAGGTCTCGGCGATCTGGATCCAGGTCGGGCTGGTGATCTTCTTCGCCGGTCAGGCGTTCACGCGTTTCACCTGGTTCTGGCTGGGGTTCGCGACACTGATGGCCGCCCTGTTCGCCGTCGCGTGGTGGCAGATGCGCCGGGACGCCCGGCTCGCCGACGCCTTTCTGCGCGCCCATCCGGCGCCCGCGTCCCCGCCGTCCGGTGGGATCGGGCCGGGTGCCGGTTCGGAGGCGTCTCACCACTGAGTGGCGGGAGGGCCGGCGGGCGCCGCGCCGGGGCGTACCCCGGGCGCGGCCCCCTGTGCCCGCCGGCCGGTCTGTCACCGCCCGGCGAACGCCGCCCAGCCCGGTACGGCCGGCTCCCGCCGCAGCGGCATGGCCGCCTCGGCCGGCGTCCGGTCGCCTTTGCGCTGGTTGCAGGCGTAGCAGGCGGCGGTGGTGTTGCGCCACGTGTTCCGGCCGCCGCGGGAGCGGGGCAGCACGTGGTCGACGGTGCTGGCCGGCCCGCCGCAGTACGCGCAGCACCGGCCGTCGCGGCGCAGCACGCCGGCCCGGGACCAGGCCGGCCCGGCGCTGAACCGCCAGCGGGTCACCACGTACCGGACGAGGCGGACCACCCGGGGGACCGGGAAGACCCCGATCAGCTGGTCCGGCTCGGCCTCGTGGATCTCGGCGACCCGGCGGCAGAGCATCCGGATCGCGTGCTGCACGGTGACCCGGTGCAGCGGGCCGAGGTCGGCGTTGATGACGAGGACGGCGTCCACCGGGCTCTCCTTCCACGTTCGGCGGCGGACCGGCCGGGCAGCGAAAAAAGCCGCCCGGTCCGGTGCGGACGGGCGGCTGGTCGCGTGCGGGCGCACGCGTCAGTCGGGCTCCCCGCCCCGGGTACCTTCGGCTCGGCGACCGTCACCGGGCAGCGTCGGCCACGCGCACGTCAGGTGCGACAACGACATGGCGAGCTCCCGGTGGACTGGTCGGCCTTGCGTGATCACGGTAGGTCGACCCCGGAGACGGGGGCAACGGATTTCGATGGCACCCCGTCGCGGTCCGGCCGGCGCTGCCGCCCGGTGCGCGCGGCGGCGCGGGCGGCGGCCAGTGGTCGACTGATCCGCTCGGTCATCCGGGCGACCAGTTCGCTGTCCAGCAGCGGCCGGTTGACCTGGGCGGCGACCGTGAGGGCCGGGCCGGAGACCGAGCGCCAGACGGCGGTCAGCCCGGCGCCGAGGCCGACCAGGGCCACCGCCGCCCGGGTGGTCGGCGAGCCGGCCGCCGCGGCGGCGCTCACCCCGACCACCGCGCCGAGCACCACCAGCAGGGGTACGAGCACCGGCCAGAACACCCCGCGCGCGGCCTGCACCACCAGCTTCCGGTCCCGGATGATCAGGTTGCGGGCGATCACCGCCCAGTCCTCCTCGTCGAGCAGGTCGCGCGGGTGCAGGCCGCCGGTGAGCACGCCGCGCCACAGGTCGCCCTGGTTGCGCAGCTCCCGGGCCAGCTCGCCGGCGCCGGCCTCGGCCGGGTCGCCGAACCCGGCCCGGGTGACCGCGTCCGCCCAGGCCGCCAGGGAGCGGCGGACCACCGCCGAGGAGTACGGCGGGAGCACGCTGGCCAGCTCGTCGAGCCACCGGCTGATCTCGATCTGCCGGCCGCCGAAGCGGTGCGTGAGCCGGTCGGCGGCACCCCGGCGGACCGTGTCGGCGAGCGACCGACCCAGCCGGTACGCCAGCCCGACCCGGTGGTTGGTGGCCATCGCCCAGCGCAGTACCTCGACGTTGAGCGCGTCCAGCGCGAGCAGCAGCGGTTCACCGGCGGTCTGCGCGCGGGCGGCGGCCGGCGAGGGGCCGGGCCGCCGCGCGTCGGTCAGCGCGGCGATCTGGGCCAGCGCCACCTCCACCCCGTCCAGGTACATCCGCATCCGGTCGGGGCCGGACATCTCGGTGAGGTTGGAGAGCTTCGCGGGCGCGACGGCGGGTGGCTCGTCGGTGGCCGCCAGGTCGGCGGTCTGCGCGTGGTGGTACGCGTCGGCCATCCACCAGCCGAGGCGCAGCGCGGTGCCGATGCAGGCCCGCTCGTCGCGGAGCAGCCCGTACGCGTCGTCCCGGCCGCTCTCCTCGGCTAGGCCCGCGGCCCCGCCGACCCCGTGCGCCGCCACCCTCCCGCCCTCCCGTGCCGCCCGGTCGCGGCCTCGATCAACGTCAGTCGAGGGTAGGACGGTTCCGTATGCGAAAAGGGTCAAATCGCATAATCATCGACGCTTCGACGTGTAAGCCGAGTGTGGCCGACAGCGCGGCTGGGCTGCCTGCGGCCGGTCCCGGCGTGGCGCCGGACCGCCGCTCGCCGCTCCTGCCGCCGGGCCGCCGCTCCTGCCGCCGGCTTCCAGCGGCATTACCCTTCGTAGTGGCCAGCCCCCATTCGGTGCCACAAGCGATATGACTCTGCGGCATTTTTATACCGCAGAGTCATATCGCTTGTGACCGAATGCGGCTGCCGGCCAGGCCGCCTCCGGCCAGGCCGCCTCCGGCCAGGCCGCCTCCGGCCAGGCCGCCCTCGACCGGGGGCACCCGGACCAGGACACCCCTCCCACCATGGCGCCCCCGACCAGGGCGTCGCCCGACCGCGCGCGTGCCGGCCACCACGGCGTCGCGCCGTGCCGGCAGCCGTGGGCCGGGTAGGAGGGCGCGGGACGGTCAGCGGCGGGCCAGCAGCCCCCGGGGGCGGATCGAGCGGACCGGTTCGGCCGCCGCGCCCACGCCGCGCAGGATGTGGTTGGCCGCGATGATCCCGGTGGCCGCCGAACGCTCCATCAGCGCGCTGGGGAACTCGGTGGAGATGCCGTCCCCGGCCAGGTAGAGGCCCTCGGCGTCGGTGCGTACCCCCGGGCGGGTGGCGTGGCTGCCCGGGGTGAACGCCGGCGCCTGCGCCTCCACCCGGGCGCGCAGCTCGCGGACCCGCAGCGCGGCCGCCTCCGGCCAGAGCGCGACCAGCTCGACCCGCATCCGCTCGGCCAGCTCCTCGGCCGGAACGTCCGGCTCGCAGGCGTACGCGTGCAACTCCACCACGGAACCGCCGGTGCGCTCCGCCCAGCGGCGCGGTTCGTTCTCCAGCCGGTGGTAGAGCGTCACCGAGTCCAGCGTGGGCTGCCGGGACACGCCGTTGAACACCGCCCGGTCGGCGCGTACGTCGCCGTCCATCCAGTACCGCGCCACCGCGTACGGCGGGCCGGGGCGACCGAACGCGGGCATCCGCTCCACCAGCCCGGGCGCCGCCGCGACCAGGCCGGGGGAGGCGGCGACCAGCGCGGCGAGCGCGGGCGGGTCGACGGCGAGCACCACGTGCCCGGCGGCGTGGACCGTGCCGTCCGCGGTGGTCACCCGCCAGCCCTCCGGTGCGCGGTCCAGCCGGGTCGCGGCGGCGCCGGTGAGCACCCGGCCGCCGTGCTTGTCCACGTGCCGAGCCAGCGGCTGCCAGATCGCCGTGCCGTAGTCGGAGTCCGGGCAGTCGAACGCCAGCCCCTCCGGGTTGCCGAGCAGGTAGAAGTGGAACTGGGCGATCATCTCGGCGGCCGACATCTCCGCCTCGTGGTTGAAGAACGAGTGCGAGAAGACCTCGAAGAGCATCGCCCGGGCCCGGTCCGGCAGGCGCAGCGAGCCGAGCAGCTCGTCGGCGGTCCGCTCGTCGAACTCGGCGTAGGTGCGTACCGGGTCGTAGGTGAGCAGCGGCAGGGCCGCGTCCCGGTCCATCGTGCGCAGGTCGGCCAGGCGCAGGCTGGGGCTGCGGGCCAGCAGGGCGAGCAGGTTCGCCGGCGGCGCGGGCGGCAGCTTGCCGAACTCCTCGGTGGGCCACTGCGCGGACAGGATCGGGTAGCCGGGGATCGGCTTGAGGAAGCCCAGCCCCGGGTCGACCCGCCGCAGGATCGACCGCCAGTTGTAGTACTGCCGGAAGAACGCGTGGAAGCCGTGCTCGTTCTGCTGCGGGCCGTCGGCCAGCGCCTCCGGCCAGGCGCCGAGCCGGCCGCCGAGGGTCGGCGCCGCCTCCAGCACCGTCACGTCCACCCCGCGTTCGGCGAGCACCACCGCCGCCGACATGCCGGCGATCCCGCCACCGACCACCACGGCGGTGACCGGGCGCGGCACACGCGGGGCGCCACCACCGCCCGGGTCCACCTCGTGCTCGCGTACGCCGATGAGCCGACCCACCACTTGCGACAGCGCCATGTGCACCTTCCCGACCGACCGAGCCCCCAGTCTGCCCGGTCAGGCGTCCGGCGGCAGCAGGCAGCGCCGTTCCCGGTCCGAGCCGGGCCAGACGTACTCCAGGTCGGGCGGGACGTCGCCGAACCGGGGCCGGTAGTGCTCGGGGTCCTTGCGCAGCAGCGACGAGCGGTGGCTCAGGTGCAGGTCGTCGCGGCCCAGCCACGGCGGCAGCTCACCGACGGCGGCCAGCTCGGCCTGGGTGCGGACGGTGGTCACGCCGCAGGCGGCGGTGAGGTCGGTGACCATGGTGGCGGCGCAGGTGTCGGCCCGTCCCGGCTCGCACCACACCGCGCACATGTCCAGCCCGTACCGGGTCAACGCCTCCTCGTAGCCGGCCCACATCTTCACCGCCGGATGGTTGCGCCAGCCGTAGCCCGGCCGGGTCAGCCCGCGCAGCACCTGGATGGTCTCCACCCGCTGCTTGCCCAACCGCTTCTGGTCCAGCGCCCGGGCGCTGGCCAGGAAGTCCGGGTACGGGAGGAAGGTCTGCATGCGGCTGATCTACCCGGGTCGCGGCCGGCCATGCCTGCTCGATGATCACCGGGGGCTGCGCCGAGTGCGAGCGGCTGACTACCATCCGGGCATGGCGGATCCTCTGCGCGACCGGGCCCGGGTGAAGGGCTGGCGGCTGCGGATCAACGGTGACACCCGCCCGCACTACGTGGTCTGCGGCTCCGACCCGCTGGCGCATCGGGTGGTCAAGGCGCTGCTCGCCAGCGAGGTGTCCGGCGCCCGGGTTCGGGTCACCCTGGTGGTGCCGGAACGCCGCCGCACCGATGGGCCGGACGGCCGGGACCTGCCCGGCGTGCACGTGATCACCGCGAACCGGATGGACGAGGGGGTGTTCCACCGCGCCGGGCTGGCCGGCGCGGCCGGTCTCGCGCTGCTGCACCAGGACGACGTGGGCAACATGCACGCCGCGCTCTGCGCCCAGGAGGTCGAGCCCCGGCTGCGGCTGGTGGTGCGGATGTTCAACACCAGTCTGGCCAACGGGGTCCGCCAGCTGTTTCCGCAGTCGGCGGTGCTGTCGGACGCCTCGATGGCCGCGCCGGCCTTCGTGGCGGCCGCCCTCGGTGAGGTCGCCCCCACCCACTTCCGGCACGCCGGCCGCACCATGTACGTGGCCCGCCGCGAGGACGTCCGCCCGGCCGACGTGGTCTGCGGCGTGGCCGACACCACCGATCCGGACGGGGTGGCGGTGCTGCCCGCCGACGAGTCGACGGCCGACGTGGTGATCGCCGAGGCCACCGGCGCGCCGGTCGGCACCGAGTTGGCGGCCCGCCGGCTGGTCCGGGCCCGCCGCCGACGACGGCCGATGGCGGTGCTGCTGCGGGCGGTACGCAGCTTCGCCACCCGCAAGATCGGCATCGCGGTGCTGGTGCTGCTGAGCGTGATCGCCGTGCTCGGCTGGCTGAACGGGCGGGCGGCGGACGTCAGCTGGAACGAGGCGCTCTACCTCACGCTGGTCACCACGCTCAGCGGTCAGGACCCGGACGTCAACAAGCCGGCCGCCGCCCAGGTCATGCAGGTGGTGCTGAACCTGGCCGGCCTGGCGCTGATCCCGCTGATCACCGCCGTGGTGGTCGACGGCATCGTGAACGCCCGGCTGGCCCTGCACGACGGGCGGATCCAGCCGTACCGGGCCGGGCACGTGGTGGTGGTCGGGCTGGGCAACATCGGCACCCGGGTGATGGCCCAGCTGCGCGACTTCGGCGTGGAGGTGGTGGCCATCGACCGGCTGCCGGACGCCCGGGGCGCCGAGCTGGCCCGCCGGCTCGGCGTCCCGCTGATCGTCGGTGACGCGGCCCGGGAGGAGACGCTGCGGTCGGCGTCCGTGGAGCACTGCCAGGCGCTGGTGGTGGTCTCCACCGACGACGGGGTGAACCTGCGGGCCGCGCTGACCGCCCAGGCGCTCAGCCCCGACCTGCGGGTGGTGCTGCGGCTGTTCGACGGCGACTTCGCCGAGCGGATCCAGCGGGCCTTCGGCATCGGCACCTCGCGCAGCGTGTCGTACCTGGCCGCGCCGTCGTTCACCGCCGCCCTGCTGGACCGGGCGGTGATCGCCACCATCCCGGTGGACCGGCACGCCCTGCTGGTGGTCGACGTGCCGGTCGGCGCCGGTGCCGCGCTGGACGGCCGGCCGCTCGCCGCGGTGGCCCGCCCGGGCGAGGTGCGCCTGCTCGCGCACACCCGGGCCGGGCGCACCGACTGGGGGGCCGACCGCCGGATGGTGATCAACGCGGGCGACCGGCTGACGGTGGTCGCCCGCCGCGCCGGGCTGGACGCCCTGATCCGGGAGACCACCCCACCGGTACGCGTCGGCGAGCCCGGCCCCGGTCGCCCGCCGACGCCCGGCTCCCGGGCCACCCCCACGCCTGGTTCCGCCCCGCCGGCGGGGCCGGACCGGCCGCCCGCTGAGGACCGGCCGCCCGGGCGGCCACCGAGCCAACGCGCCGACGACAACGCGGATTGAGCGAGGACGGCCCCCGAAAACGCCGACTTCCACGGTAGTGTGGAAGTCGTGTCCGCAGTCTACGAAGAACTTCCGTTCAGCGAGTTCCTGCACAAGCCCGCCGCCGCCGCCGACCGACTCGACCGGGTGCGCGCGCTGCGGCTGCGGCGGCGGGGCGCCGGTGATCTGGCGCTGACCCGCGCCGACCAGCTGGAGCGCGACGCCGTGGTCGTCGACTTCACCGCCCGCCTGCTGGCCGGGTTGGTGCGGTCCGAGCCGACCGACGTGGTGCGACGGGTGCTGGGCGAGGCCCTGCCCTGGGTCTCCTTCCTGCCCGCGGTCGACGTCGACCTGCTGCTCGACGAGCTGGTCACGGTCGCCCAGGGCGCGGCGTCGCTGGAGAACCTGTCGCCGGTCGCGGTGCTGCTGACCCAGTGGCGGCACACCGCCGAGATCCACGCCGACCCGACGCTGCTGGAGCTGCTGACCCGGGAACCGGCCGCCGACCTCGGTCCGGTGCCCGCCCCCGACGCGCGCCCGTGACTCCGAAGCGAGGGGGCCGCGCGGCCCCACCCGCCGTCGGAACGGAGTACGAACTGCGCTTCGCCGATTCGGCCGCTGTCGACGGTTGGGAGCAGCTGGCCCGACAGGCACCCGCCAACCTGCGGCGTGCTTACGAGGCGATCCGCGCGGATCCGCGGGCGCGTACCGCCCCCGAACGTCAGCACCGGCTCAAGGGCACCCTCGGCTCCGGCTCCTGGAAGGGGCAAGAGTTGGAGCGCTGGCAGTACGAGGTCACCGGCGGCGGCCGCATCTGGTACCTGATCGACGACGAACGGCGCACGGTGTGGCTGACCTACGCCGGCACCGGCCACCCCCGCGAGACGGAGTGAGAGCGGCGGGGGTGGTCAGGTGGCCGGGCGGCGGTGGCGCAGGGTGTACCAGAGTGCGCCGAGGACGAGCACGCCGAAGCCGGCCAGCACGCTGACGACCGGCAGGTTGACCGCGAGCAGCAGGCAGCCGACCAGCCCCAGCGCGGCGAGGAGCCGGACGGGCAGCTTCCGCGCCGGGTCCCGTCCCAACGTCAGCGCCGCCGCGTTGGTGATCGCGTAGTAGACCAGCACCGTGCAGCTGGAGAAGCCGATCGCCCCGCGGACGTCGCCGAGCGCCACCACCACGATCACCACCGCGGCCACCGCCAGCTCGGCCCGCAGCGGCACCTGGCGGGTCGGGTCGACGGCGGCCAGCGCGCCGGGCAGGTCCCGGCGGCGGGCCATCGCCAGGGTGGTGCGCCCGACTCCGGCGAGCAGCGAGAGCAGGACCCCGGTCACCGCCACGGTGGCCCCGGCCCGGACCACCCAGGCCAGCCCGGGCAGCCCGGCCGCGGTCACCACGTCGGCCAGGGGCGCGGCGGAGGCGGCCAACCGGTCGGCCCCGAGCACACCGACCGTGACCACGGCGAGCACCAGGTAGACCGCCAGCACCACACCGAGGGCGAGCGGCACCGCGCGGGGGATGGTCCGCTCCGGCTCGCGCACCTCCTCGCCCAGGGTGGCGATCCGGGCGTACCCGGCGAAGGCGAAGAAGAGCAGGCCGGCGGCGGTGAGCACCCCGCCCGCCGAGCCGCCGCCCGCGCCGAGCCGGTCGAGCTGGACGTGCCCGGCCGCCACCCCGGTCAGCACGACCAGGGCGAGCACCGCGAGCACCACCACGACCAGGGCCTTCGTCGCGGCCGCGGTCTTGGCGATGCCGCGCAGGTTCACCGCGGTCACCGCCAGCACCGCGGCCACCGCGACGAGCCGGGCCTGCCCCGGCCAGAGGTACGCGCCGATGGTCAGCGCCATCGCCGCGCAGCTCGCCGTCTTGCCGACCACGAAACCCCAGCCGGCCAGGAAGCCGGCGAACGGGCCGAGCCGCTCCCGCCCGTACACGTAGCTGCCGCCGGATTCCGGGTAGCGGGCGGCGAGCCGGGCGGAGCTGGTCGCGTTGCAGAACGCGATCAGCCCGGCCAGCGCCAGCGCCACCAGCAGCCCGGCGCCGCCGGCCGTCGCGGCGGCCGGGGCGAACACCACGAAGACGCCCGCGCCCAGCATGGCGCCGAGCCCGATCACCACCGCATCCGGTACGCCCAGCCGGCGCGCGAGTCGATCCACGAGCGCAGACCCTAGGGGTACGAGGTGAACGGGCGGTCCCACCGGCGCAACCGGCCGGGCAACGGCAGCGTGTCCCAGGGCACCCGGCGCAGCAGCCGGTCCAGCAGCAGCCCGAGCAGCAGCCCGGCCACCGAGTCGGTCAGCCAGTGCCAGCCCAGGTAGGTGGTGGTGCACAGCACGATCAGCGGCGGCAGCACCCGCACGGCGGTGAGCAGCCGGTCCGGCAGCCGCCGGCCGCCGAGGGTGGCCAGCAGCGGCCCGAGCAGCAGCGCGATGATCCCGTACCAGACGATCGCGTTGGCCACGTGCCCCGACGGGTACGACATGCCGTAGCGCCCGGCGGTGTGGAAGAGCTGGATGGTGTCGGCCTCCGGCAGGTACGGCGGTTTGACGCTGGCGCTCGGCGCGGCCCGGTCGGTCCAGAGCTTGAGCGGCCCGATGGTCAGGTTGGTGAGCAGGAACGCGGCCACCGGCGGCAGCACCGGGCGCACCGAGCGCAGCCGGACGGCCAGCAGCACGCCCAGCCCGGCGGCGATCAGCGTCAGCGGGGTGCCCTGACCCAGGAAGTTGAGCACGAAGGCCACCCAGTACGCGGCCGTGGGCCGGTGCTCGTCCGCCCAGTCGGCGACCGCCCGGTCCAGCCCCAACAGGTGGCCGGTGGCGAGCGCCACGGTCAGCGCGACCAGGGCGGCGAGCAGCAGCCCGTCGTACCACCAGCCGGCCGGGCGGACCGGGGTCGGGCGCGCTTCGGGGCGTACCGTCGTGGTTTGCCGCACCCGGTCACGCTACCGGGCGCGGTCGGTGGCCGACCGGCGCGGACCGGTTGGCCGTTCGGGCCGGCCGGCGGTCGCGGGGCTGTGTGTCGAGCCACGAAGGGAAGCGCTCGACGGGGGGCACCCGTCACACTTGTCGGCGTGCGGATCACCTCGGCCCTCGTCGACCCGGCGCTGCTCGACCTTCCCTGGTCGACCCCGCTGGAGGAGTGGCCCGCCCATCACCTGGTGGCGCTGCCGCAGGGCATCTCCCGGCACATCGTCCGGTTCGTCCGGCTCGGTGACTACGTGTACGCGTTCAAGGAGACCCGGGAGCGGATCGCCGAGCGGGAGTACGACCTGCTGCGGGCCCTGGAACGGATCGACTTCCCGTCGGTCGAGGCGGTGGCGATCGTCGCCGACCGGCAGACCGACGACGGTGAGCCGCTGGAGTCGGTGCTGATCACCCGGCACCTGCAGTTCTCGCTGCCGTACCGGGCGCTGTTCTCCAACACGCTGCGGCCGGAGACGATGAACCGGCTGTTGGACGCGCTCGCCGCGTTGATCGTGCGGATGCACCTGACCGGCTTCTTCTGGGGCGACTGCTCGCTGTCCAACACGCTGTTCCGGCGGGACGCGGGCGCGTTCGCCGCCTACCTGGTGGACGCCGAGACCGGCGCGCTGCACACCTCGCTCTCCGAGGGTCAGCGCGGCGAGGACCTGGAGATCGCCCGGGTCAACATCTTCGGCGAGGCGCTGGACCTGCAGGCCGCCGGGCTGCTGCACGACTCGATCGACCCCGAGGTGGTCTGCGACGAGGTGGTCCGGCGGTACGAGCGGCTCTGGCACGAGATCACCTACGAGCAGCAGGTCGAGCGGCAGGCCCGGCACGACATCGAGGGGCGGATCCGGCGCCTCAACGAGCTGGGCTTCGACGTCGCCGAGGTGGCCATGTCGACCGCCGCCGACGGCCGCTACCTGGTCCGGCCCAAGGTGGTCGACGCCGGCTACCACACCCGGCGGCTGATCCGGCTGACCGGCCTGGACGCCGAGGAGAACCAGGCCCGCAAGCTGCTCAACGACCTGGACGCGTACCGGGTGGAGAGCGACCTGACCGACGAGCAGCAGGCCGCCCACCGGTGGCTGACCGAGGTGTTCGAGCCGGTGGTCCGGGCGGTGCCCGCGGACCTGCGCCGCAAGCTGGAGCCGCAGGAGCTGTTCGCCCAGATCATCGAGCACAAGTGGCTGCTCTCCGAGCGGGCCGGGCGGGACGTCGGGATGGGCCCGGCGGTCCAGTCGTACCTGGCGGACGTGCTGGTGCACCGCCCGGACGAGCAGGCCGTCCTCGGCGTCGACGTCCCCGCCGCCGCCGACCTGGCCTGATCGCACCGCGGGCGGGCCGGGCGGGGCCTCGCGCCGTCGCCGGGCCCCCCGGTCGGTCAGGCCAGCCAGTCGCCCGCGCGCATCACCCGGACCACGTTCAGGTCGTCGTCCAGCTCCACCAGGTCGGCGCGCAGGCCCACCTGCAGCGCGCCGAGCCGGTCACCGAGGCCGATGGCGCGGGCCGGGGTGGTGGCCAGCATCCGGACCGCGTCGGCGAGCGGGATGCCGGCGGCGACCGCCCGGCGCAGCGCCGCGTCCATGGTCAGCGTGCTGCCGGCGATCGCGCCGCCGTCGGTCAGCCGGGCCACCCCGTCGGTCACCGTGACCGGCTGCCCGCCCAGCTCGTACGCCCCGTCGGCCATCCCCGCGGCAGCCATCGCGTCGGTGATCAGGGCGGTCCGCTCCGGGCCGGCCACCGTGGCGGCGAAGGTGAGCGTCCCGTCGTGCAGGTGCACCCCGTCGGCCACCAGCTCGCAGACCACGTTCGGCGCGTCCAGCAGGGCCAGCACCGGGCCGGGCTCGCGGTGGTGCACCGGCCGCATCCCGTTGAACAGGTGGGTGGCGACGCTCGCGCCGGCGGCCACCGCGGCCCGGGCCTGGTCCCAGGTGGCGTCGGTGTGGCCGACCGCGGCCACCACGCCGCGCGCGGTGAGCAGCCTGATCGCCTCCAGCGCGCCGTCCCGCTCGGGGGCCAGCGTCACCATCCGCAGCGCGCCGTCGCCGGCCTCGATCAGCGCGGTCAGCTCGTCGGTCGACGGGTCGCGGAGGAACTCCGGGTTCTGCGCGCCGCACCGGGCCGCCGACAGGTACGGCCCCTCGAAGTGGATGCCGGCCAGCACCCCCTCGGCGACCAGCGGGGCGTACGCGGCGGTCGCCGCCCGCATCAGCTCGAACGGGCCGCTGACCAGGCTGGCGAGCAGGGTGGTGGTGCCGTGCCGGAGGTGGAACGCGGCCGCCTCTCGCGCCGAGCCGGCGTCACCGGTGGTGAAGCTGTGCCCGCCGCCGCCGTGGGTGTGCATGTCCACGAAGCCGGGCACGATCCAGTGCCCGTCCCGGACCGACGGGTACTCGGCCACCGCTCGGATGCGCCCGCCGTCGATCTCCACGCACCCCTGCCGGATCACGCCGGTCGGGGTCACCACCTTGCCGGTCACCCGCAGGGCCATTCACGTCTCCTCAACCTCGACAGCGAGCAGGGCGGCGCCGAGGCAGCCCGCCTCGTCGCCCAGGGCGGCCGCGACCAGCCGCGGCTCCCGGTGGAAGGTCATCCTCTCGCACAGCGCCGCGCGCAGCGGATCCAGTAGCTGCGCGCCGGCCCGGGCCAGCCCGCCGCCGAGCACGACGGTCTGCACGTCGAACAGCGCCTGGCCGGTGGCCAGGCCGTCGGCCAGCGCCTCGACGGCCTCCCGCCACACCCGGCCGGCCAGCGGTTCGCCGCCGGCCGCCCGCCGCGCCACCTCCGCCGCGGAGACCGCCCGGCCAGGGCCCGCACCGACCGGGTTCGCGTCGGTCGGGTTCGCGTCGGTCGAGTCGGCGCCCGTCGGGTGCGAGCCGTTCGGGTCCGGGCCGGTCGGGGTCGCGGTGTCGGCGAGCTGCGCGTAGCGGCGGGCGATGGCCGAGGCCGAGGCGATCGCCTCCAGGCAGCCGCGCCGCCCGCAGCCGCAGGGCGGGCCGTCGGGGCGTACCAGGATGTGGCCGATCTCGCCGGCCGCGCCGTGCGCGCCGGCGGCGGCCGACCCGGCGACCACGTGCGCGCCGGCGATGCCGGTGCCGATCGCCACGAAGAGCACGTGGGCGGTGCCTCGGCCGGCGCCGAGCCGGGCCTCCGCGACGCCGCCCACCCGCACGTCGTGGCCGAGCGCCGTGGGCAGGCCCAGCCGCGCCACCGCCAGGTCCCGCAGCGGTACGTCCCGGAAGCCCACGTTCGCCGACCAGACCGCCACCCCGGCCGCCTCGTCGACCACCCCGGGCACGGCGATGCCGCAGGCCACCGGGGTGAGCCCGGCGGCGCGGGCCCGCGCGGCCAGCCCCTCGGCCACGTCCAGCACGGTGCCGACCACGGCGTCCGGCCCGCGGCCGGCGTCGGTGGGGTGCCGCTCGCTGTGCACGACCGTGCCGTCCGGGCGGACCAGCGCGCACTTCATGCCGGTGCCGCCGACGTCGAGCGCGATGACGACGTCGGCGGGATTCACGCCAGAACCACTGAGCGGGTCAGGTGCCGCGGCGCGTCCGGGTCGAGGCCGCGGCTGGTGGCCAGCGCCACCGCGAACCGCTGGGCCAGGATCAGGTCGGCCATCGGGTCGACCGGGGTACGCCCCGCCGCCCATCGCCCGAGCGAGGTGCGGCAACCGTGGTGCCGGCTGTGCACGAAGGCGGCCCCGGTGGCGGCCACGTCCTCCGGCAGCCCCTCGGGCAGCTCACCGAACGCCCAGACCAGCCGGCCCGGCGCGGCGATCGAGATCGGGCCGTGCCGGTAGTCCATGGCCGGGTACGCCTCGGCCCAGAAGGTGGCCGCCTCCCGGCACTTCAGCGCGGCCTCCTGGGCCAGCCCGACCGTCCAGCCCCGGCCGAGGAAGGTGGCCTGCTCGATCCGGGCCGGGTCGATCGGCAGCGGCGCCCGCACCGCGACCTCGGCGTCGGCGGCCAGCGCCTCGACGTTGTCGCCGAGGTGGGCACGCAGCAGCGCCAGCGAGGTGGTGGCGAAGCGGGTCTGCACCACCGACCGCTCGTCGGCGAAGGGCAGCGCGACCGCCGCGTCGGCCAGCTCGACGGCCGGCGAGCCCGGGTCGCCCACCAGCACGGTGGTGGGCACCCGGCCGCGCAGGGCGGCGAGCAGGTCGAGCACCTCGGTGGTGGTGCCGGAGCGGGTGATCGCGAGCAGCCGGTCGTAGCGGCGGCCGAGCGGGAACTCGCTGGCCTGGAAGGCGTCGGTCTCGCCCTGCCCGGCGCGCTCGCGCAGCCCGGCGTACGCGGCGGCCATGAACCAGGAGGTGCCGCAGCCGACCACGGCGACCCGCTCGCCGGGGCGGGGCAGCCGGTCGGTGACCGTGGCGGCCAGCCGCGCCGCCTCCCGCCAGCACTCGGGCTGGCTGGCGATCTCCGCGTCGACGTACGCCATGAGGACTCCTCGCAGAGGGCGGCGATGCGCAATACGGCGCGTTAGCGCCGTCGTTCGCGCGTTATTCTGCGCGAGCCCGGGTGGCGCTGGCAACCAGCTCCCGGTTCGCGCAGAGCAAAGTTTTGCGCCCCGGTAGTTTCGCGCACTACTGTGCACGCAATCAATCACCGATCGTGCAGAGTCGACGGAGGCCCCCCAGGTGGACCGGTACGCCAGATGGAACGCTCTGCTCGAGATGCTGACCGACAGCGGGCGGGTCAGCGTCGAGGAGGCGGCCGAGCGGCTGGACGTCTCGCAGGCCACCATCCGGCGCGACTTCGACCAGCTCGCCCAGCAGCAGATGATCACCCGTACCCGGGGTGGGGCGGTCGCCAACGGCGTCTCGTACGACCTGCCGCTGCGCTACAAGACCGCGAAGCACTCGGCCGAGAAGCAGCGGATCGGGGCGGCCGCCGCCGCGCTGGTCACCCCGGGCACCGTGGTCGGCCTGAACGGTGGCACCACCAGCACCGAGGTGGCCCGGGCGCTGGCTGTCCGGCCCGACCTGAACACCAGCGCCGAGGGCGCCCAGCTCACCGTGGTCACCAACGCGCTGAACATCGCCAACGAGCTGCTGGTGCGTTCCCGGATGAAGGTGGTGGTGGCCGGCGGCGTGGTGCGGCCGAAGTCGTTCGAGCTGGTCGGCCCGCTGGGCGGGGCGCTGCTGCGCGAGGTCACCCTGGACATCGCCCTGCTCGGGGTGGACGCGGTCGACCCGCAGCTCGGCGCCGCCGCCCACCACGAGGGCGAGGCGGCGATGAACAACCTGATGGTGGCCCGGGCCAAGCGGGTGGTGATCATCGCGGACTCGTCCAAGCTGGGCGGTCACGCCTTCGCCCGGATCTGCCCGGTGGACCGGGTGGAGACCCTGGTGACCGACTCCGGGGCCGACCCCGCGCTGGTCGAGGCGTTCCGGGTCGCCGGGGTGCACGTCATCTGCGCCTGAGTGCCTCGTTACTCCACCGTGGGCGACGATCGGCGTCCTCCATGCATACCGGGTATCGCCGCGAAGGGCATACCGCGTATGGTGACCGCTGTCATAGCCACCGACGGGGGAGGCGCAGCTTTGTCGGCCGTCCTGGAGATCGAAGGTCTACGTAAGACGTACCGGAGCCGGAAGCGGGGCGTGCGCAACGCCCTGGACGGCTTCGACATGCGGGTCGAGGCGGGGCAGGTGCACGGCTTCCTCGGCCCCAACGGCTCCGGCAAGACCACCACCCTGCGTACCCTGCTCGGCCTGATCCGGCCGGACGGTGGCCGGATGGCCGTCCTCGGCCACGAGGTGCCCGCCGCGCTGCCCACCGTGGCCCGCTCGGTGGGTGCGATCGTGGAGAGCCCGCAGTTCTTCCCGCACTTCTCCGCCCGGGACACGCTGTCCCTGCTGGCCGGCGCGGGGGAGGTGCCCGGCACCCGGGTGGACGAGGTGCTGGAGCTGGTCGGCCTGCGCGACCGCGCCGGCGACCGGGTCAAGACCTACTCGCTCGGCATGAAGCAGCGGCTCGCCGTCGCCTCGGCCCTGCTCAAGAACCCGAAGCTGCTCATCCTCGACGAGCCGGCCAACGGCCTGGACCCGGGCGGCATCCGGGAGATGCGCACCCTGATGCGCACCCTCGCCGAATCCGGGATGACCGTGGTGCTCTCCAGCCACATCCTCGGCGAGATCCA
Source organism: Micromonospora sp. NPDC000089 (assembly GCF_042899365.1). Classification (NCBI taxonomy): domain Bacteria; kingdom Bacillati; phylum Actinomycetota; class Actinomycetes; order Micromonosporales; family Micromonosporaceae; genus Micromonospora; species Micromonospora sp. NPDC000089. The sequence goes on along the minus strand of NZ_JBIAZT010000007.1, from coordinate 91,292 downwards.
GCTGATCTGCGACGAGGTCACCATCATCTCGCTGGGCCGCCGGGTCGCCGCCGGCCCGGTCGACCAGGTGCTGGCCGCCCACTCGCAGGGCGGCGTGCGGGTCCGGCTGGAGGCCGCCGAGGACCTCACCGCCGCCGCCGACCTGCTGGAGCGGGCCGGCCTGACGGTGACCCGGCACCCGGACCACCTGATGCTGGCGGGCGTCGACAAGCCCGCCTCGGTCAGCCGGCTGCTGGCCGAGCAGCACCTCTACGTCAGCGAGCTCGCCCCGGTCGCGGTGGACCTGGAGAGCGTCTTCCTCGAGCTGACCGCCACCGCGCCGGTCCCCGGGCAGCACCGCCAGGTCGACCAGTCCACGAAGGTCGGCACGCCGGATGCCACCGGCGGCACCGCGGGAGGGTGGGGCGCATGAGCTTGTACGTCACCGAGCTGCGCCGGCTGGCCAAGCGCCGGCTGACCCGGGTGATGCTGGTGCTGCTCGTCCTCGGCCTCGGCACCATCGTCACCGCGTTCGCCTTCTCCAGCCACCAGCTGTCCCCGGCCGTGGTGGCGAAGGCCCAGGCCGAGGCCGACGCGAACTACCGCACCGCGCTGGCCGACTGGCAGCGCAGCGTCACCAACTGCGAGGCGGCCAAGGCCCGGGGTGAGCAGGTCGAGGAGCCGCTGCGCGCGGACTGCGGACGCAGCTGGCAGCCGACGCCGGAGAACTTCGACCCGGCGTGGAGCCTGCCGTACCAGTTCGACTTCCGGGCCGAGTTCGGCAACTTCGTCGCCGTCTTCGCCGGGGTGGTCGCGCTCTTCGCCTTCCTGTTGGGCGCCTCGTTCGTGGGCGCCGAGTGGAGCTCCGGCGGGATGATGAACCTGCTGCTCTGGCGGCCGAAGCGGCTGACCGTGCTCGGCACCAAGCTGGCCGCCGTGCTCACCGCCGTGACCGGGGTGACGGTGCTGCTCGGCGCGCTGTGGACGCTGGCCTTCTGGCTGATCGGCACGTACCGGGGCAGCACCGCGCGGGTCACCTCGGGGGTCTGGCAGTCGACCGGGATCAGCGGGCTGCGCGCGCTGGCGCTGATCCTGGCGGTCGGCGCGGTCGCCTTCGCGCTGGCGTCCCTCGGCCGGCACACCGCGATGGCGCTCGGCGTGGCGGTCGGGCTGGGCGTGGTCAGCGAGATCGGCGTCCGGATCGCGGTGGCGATCGCCGGGGTGCGGTTCGGCGAGCGGTACGTGCTGTCCACCTACGCGCTCGCCTGGTTCCAGCAGCGGTGGACGCTGACCGACTACCGCTCCTGCGACTTCGTCCAGGGGGTGTGCAACCCCCGGGAGATGCTGGTCACCTGGCAGGACTCGGCGCTGGTGTTCGGGCTCGGCACGGCCGTGGTGCTGGTGGTCGCCTTCTGGATGATGCGCCGCCGGGACGTCACCTGAGCCCGGGCCGCCCGGTTCGGGCGGCCATCGCGACGGGCGGGCCCGGGCGACCCGGGGCCGCCCGTCGCCGGCTGCGGGTACGGTCCGCTCTCGCTACCCTGGACGTCCCCGGTCCGGTGCCGCTCGCCGGCCGTACGCCCTGCTGAGGAGCGCCATGCCGCCCGCCGACGCCGTCCCGGCCGCCGACCGGTCCGAGCCCTCGCCGGCGGTCGGCGCACCGCCGGAGCCGGTGGCCGACGACCGGCACGGCAGCAGGCACGGCGTCGTGCCGCCGCCCCGCCCGGCCGCCGAGGAGGAGCGCGCGGGCCCGGTGGTCGAGGCGCAGAGCGCCCTGGTCGCGCCCGCGCCGCAGGTGGCGGGCGCGCCGCCGCAACGCGTGCCCGAGGGACGGAGTGGGCCGGCCGGGGATCCGGATGCCGAGTCGGCGGACGATCCCGCGGCGGAGCCGGCGGCAGCGCCCGGGGGCCAGGAGTTGACCGAGCGGGAAGTCCGCATCCTCGCCTTCGAACAGCAGTGGTGGAAGCACGCCGGGGCCAAGGAGCAGGCCATCCGGGACACCTTCGGGATCTCCGCCACCCGGTACTACCAGCTGCTCAACGGCCTGCTCGACCGGCCGGCCGCGCTGGCCGCCGAGCCGCTGCTGATCGGCCGGCTGCGCCGGCTGCGCTCGTCCCGGGCCCGCAACCGGCGCCGCTGATCACTTCTCGTACGAGCGCAGCCCGTTGCCGATGGCGAAGAACGTCGGCGCCCACTCGCCGACGAAGATGCCCCAGCGGTCCGCCCGGGCGATGCCCGCCTTCTCCAGGTGCTTGGAGAGGAACCAGCTGGTGAAGGAGATGCCGATGCTGGCGAAACCCGCCAGGTACGCGTGCTCCGCCTTGAATCCCGCCTCGTGCAGCCGTTCCAGCATGGCGATCCCCCTGTCGTGTCGCGCGGCTTCCCCGGTGTGCCCGGTGCCCGGCGGTGCCGGTCGGGAACGGGAAGCCAACCACTGCTGACGCTACCGTCGGTCATCGGGGCGTACCGGTGGGTTCCGCCGATCGGGCCGGTGGCGGGCCTACCGATTCGGGCGGGCCGGGCGGTCGACAGCGGAGCGTGACGCGGAACACCCCGGTGGGACGACCGGTCGCAACGTCCGTCCGGACCGCCAGTCGACGCCCGAAGGGGTGGACGGAGGCCGGTGGTCCCGGCAGACTGCGGCACGTGGCGGGATCGGTACGGCTGGAGCCGGTGGACGAGTCGAACCTGGAGGCGTTGCTCTCCGTAGCGGCCGCCGAGGCGGAACCGGGTGACGTGATGCCCCCGGTCGAGGCGCCCGCCGGTTGGTCGCACGCCCGGCGGGAGGCGTTCCGGCAGTTCCACCGGGCCAGCTTCGCCGGGCTGGCCGCCCCCACCCGCACCCGGATGTACGCGGTGCTGGCCGGCGGCGAGGTGGTCGGGATGATCCGGATGCGCCGCTGCGACGAGCCCGGGGTGGTGGAGACCGGCATGTGGCTGGGCCGCTCGGCCCGGGGGCAGGGCCTCGGCGCGGCCGCCCTGCGGGAACTGCTCGACGCCGCCGCGGCGGCTGGCATGCACACCGTGGTGGCCGAGACCACGACGGCCAATTTCGGGGCCGTGCGGACTTTGAAGAAATGCGGCGCGAAATTGATTGAGGACGGCGAGAAGGTGCACGCCGAAATCTGCCTGGACGCGATTCCGCCGGCATTCTGAGTAGGCCCCTGCCGCATGCTTGCACTGCGGCATCCTTTTCGTGTCCGCCCTGTTCAGGGCGGGTAAGTATGTCTCCTTCATCCGCTTTTCGACCCACTGGGAGCGGCCTCCCTATTGTATTGGGCGGTGGCTGGGGGAATCGTTCGGAAACGTTTTGCCTGCTCGGCGGGGGGTAGTGAGGCCCGGGTCCGCCAAAAGGGGACACCCGATCGCAGGCCCGCCGTGCGCCATTCCCCGGTCGTTTTTCCGGCCTCCGGTGGGATCGGGTTGCCCGACCACCGGGGAGTGAAGGAGAACTGATGAAAAGCGGAATGCGGATCGGCCTCGCGGTCGGTTTCGGATACCTCCTCGGGCGGCGCCGGAAGCTGCGTACCGCCCTGACCCTGGGCGCGGCGGTCGCCGCCGGACGGGCCAGTCGCGACCCCGGCCAGCTGCTCCGGCGCGGCACCGACCTGTTGAACTCCTCCCCGCAGTTGGCGAACCTGAGCAAGCTCGGCGGCCCGTTGGCGTCGGCCGGCAGGTCCGCCGTGAGCGCGGCAGCCGGCAGTGGCGTCGACGCCCTCAGCGGCCGGCTACGCGGCACCGCCGACAGCCTGCGCCGCCGCTCCGGCGGCGGCGACCAGGGGCCCGGTGACCCGCGCTCGTCGGCCCCCGACGAGGAGCCGGAGCTGGACGACCAGGCCTACGACTACGACGACGACCGGGAGCCCGGCCGTGACGAGCGGCCCGCGCCGGCCCGACGGAGGCGGTGACCATGGCCCCCAACCCCCTGGTGGACCAGGCGAAGGACCGGCTGGCCGCGGACCTGAAGGACCTCGCCTCTGCGATCGGCGAGCGGGCCGTGTCGGTGGTCACCGAACGGCTCACCGGCGCCACCGGCCGACTCAGCGAGTACGCCCGCGACGGCGGCGGACCCGGCCTGATCGCGGCCGCCACCGGTGCGCACAAGCTCGCCGAGGGCCACTCCCCGATGAAGGCCATGTTCCATGCCGGCCTGGCCGGCGGTAAGGAGAAGTTGATGTCGGCGTTCGGCGGTGGCGGCGGCAAGGGTGACAAGCAGGGCAAGAAGAAGCTCAAGGTCACCAACATCGTCGAGACGATCGAGGTCGGCGTGCCCGTTCGGGTCGCCTACAACCAGTGGACCCAGTTCGGTGACTTCCCGAGCTTCATGAAGAAGGTCGAGAACATCGACGCCGACGGTGACGGCGAGAAGCTGAACTGGAAGGCGCAGATCTTGTGGTCGCACCGCAGCTGGGAGTCGACCATCGTCCGGCAGATCCCGGACAAGCTGATCCACTGGCGGTCCAAGGGCGAGAAGGGCTCGGTCGACGGCACGGTCAGCTTCCACGAGTCCACCCCGGACCTGACCCGCATCCTGGTGGTGCTGGAGTACCACCCGCAGGGCCTCTTCGAGCACACCGGCAACCTGTGGCGCGCCCAGGGCCGCCGGGTCCGGCTGGAGCTCAAGCACTTCGTCCGGCAGGTGATGACCAGCACCGTGCTCGACCCCGACTCGGTCGAGGGCTGGCGCGGTGAGATCGAGGACTCGCAGGTCGTCAAGGACCACGAGACCGCGCTCCGCGAGGAGCAGGAGGCGCAGGAGCAGGGCGGCGAGCAGGGCCGCGCCGAGGAGCCGGAGGACGAGCAGGAGGAGCGGGAGCAGCGCCGGCCCGCCGAGCGCGGCCGCCGCCGGCCGCCGGAGCGCCGCCGCCCGCCCGAGGAGGAGGAGTACGACGCGTACGACGACGGCGAGGACTACGACGAGGGGTACGACGAGGAGGAGCCCGAGGAGGAGCCGCCTCCGCCGCGCCGGCGTCAGCCCGAGCGGGCCCGCCGCCCCCAGCCCCGCCCCGAGCGGGAGCCCCGCCCCGAGCGGGAGCCCCGCCCCGAGCGGGAGCCCCGCCCCGAGCGGGAGGACCGGCCTCGTCCGGCCGCCCGCCGCGCACCCGAGGCACCCCGCCGTCCGGTGGTCCGCCGACGCCGCGAGGAGCGGGGCGAATGAGCATCGCGACGGGCGGCGGCCAGGCCGGTAGCGCGCTGGAGCGCGGCACCGGTGGCGGCGGCGGTGGGGGCACCCTCGCCGACGTGGTGGAGACCGTGCTGGACAAGGGTGTGGTGATCGACGCCCAGGTGACCATCGGGGTGGTCGGCATCCAGCTGCTGGAGATCAACGCCCGGGTGGTCGTCGCGAGCATCGAGACGTACCTGCGGTACGCCCAGGCGGTCGACCGGTTGGACATCACCCCCAAGGACCAGAAGGGCCTGCCCGACCTGGTCGGTGACACCACCAAGGCGGCCGTCAAGGGCAGGGCGCTCTCCGGGCTGGGCAAGGCCGCCCAGGAGATCACCGGCGCGGTGGCGGACTCGATCGCCGATCGCGGCGACCGGGAGCGGCAGCGGGACCGGCCGAGCCGGCGCCGCCGGGACGGGGAGCGCTGAGATGGCCGACGAGACGGGCCTGTTCATCTACGGCATCGTGCCGTCCGACGTGGAGCCGACCCCGGACGCCGCCGGGGTCGGCGACCCGGCCGGCGCGGTGGACGTGGTCGTGCACGGCGACCTCGCCGCGCTGGTCAGCGAGGTCGGGTTGGAGCAGCCGATGGGCCGCCCGGCCGACCTGACCGCGTACCAGACGTTGCTGGACGGGACGATCGAGGTCGCGCCGGTGCTGCCGGTGCGGTTCGGCACGGTGGTGACCGGGCCGGACGCGGTGGTCGACCTGCTGGACGCCCACCACGACCAGTTCGCCGACGCCCTCGACGAGCTCGAGGACCGGGTCCAGTTCACCGTGCACGGGCGCTTCGACGAGCAGGAGCTGATCGCCGAGGTGCTGGCCGGGGACCCGCGGGCGGCGCAGCTCGCCGACCAGGTGCGCGGACGCTCCGAGCCGGAGAGCCGGGAACAGCGGATCCGCCTCGGCGAGCTGATCAGCCAGACGGTCGAGCTGCGCCGGGAGGCGGAGAACCGGCAGCTGATCGACCGGCTCGCCCCGCTCAGCCTGGCGAACGTGCCCCGGCAGCCCAGCGACGAGCTGGACTCGGTGAACGTCGCCTTCCTGGTCGAGGCCGACCGCGAGGACGAGTTCGTCAGCGTGCTGGAGGAGTTCGCCGAGCAGCGCCGGGACCTGATCCGGATGCGACTGCTCGGGCCGCTGGCCCCGTACGACTTCGTCGACGCGCACCAGCTGGTGGAGTGAGCGGTGGAGATCCTGTGGACGCTGCTGACCCTGCCGTACGCGCCGGTGCGCGGGCTGACCTCGGTGCTGCGGGTGGTGGCCCGGGAGGCGGAGGCGCGGCAGACCAACCCGGTCAACATCCGGCGCGAGCTGGAGGAGCTGGACCGGGCCGCCGCCGCCGGTGAGATCACCGCGGCCGAACGCGACGCCGGGCAGCAGCAGGTGCTCGACCGGCTGACCGGTACGGCCGGTGGCGCCCCCCGCACGGCGGCCACCACCGCAGGCGGCACCAGCGCGGGCCGGGCCACCGCAGGCGGTACCACCGGGGGCCGTACCAACTCCGGTCGTGCCCCCGAGGGCCGTACCGCCGAAGGCCGTGCCGCTGCGGGCCGTGCCGCTGCGGGCCGGAACGCCGGGGGCCGTACCAACTCGGGCCCGACCGGCGGCGGCCGTTCCGCCGGAGATCGGGCCCCCGCGGGGCGGGCCGGGGGCGCGCGGGCGGCCGGTCGGCGGGCCGCCGGCGGGCTCCCGCACGGCGCGGGCCGGGACCCCGACCGACGGCGAAGGAGGTGAGCGGGGTGGCGCCAGGACGGATCCGCGGCGACGGTGGCCGCGAGCGGCCGGAGGACCCGGAGGACCGGTACGCGGACGAGGACTACCTCGAACCGGTCACCGCCGCCGAGGCGGCCCGCGAGGGCCTGCGGCAGGTGGTCGGGCTGACCGGCAAGGACCCGCTCGGCATCACCTCGATCCAGCCGGCCGACGACGGCTGGCTGGTCGGGGTGGAGGTGGTCGAGGACCACCGGATCCCGGCCTCGACCGACCTGCTCGGCCTCTACGAGGTGGAGCTGGACATCGAGGGCGCACTGCTCGGCTACCGCCGGACCCGGCGGTACCAGCGCGGCAAGGGAGAGGCGGCCTGAGATGACCGGTCCGCGGCCACCCGTGGTGCAGAACACCGGCCAGGTGATGGGCGCCGGGCACGAGCCGGCCAACCTCGGCGACATCCTCGAGCGGGTGCTCGACCGGGGCATCGTGATCGCCGGCGACATCCGGGTCAGCCTGCTCGACATCGAGCTGCTCACGGTGAAGCTGCGGCTGGTCATCGCCTCCGTCGACACCGCGCGGCAGATCGGCATCGACTGGTGGGAGCACGACCCGTGGCTCAGCTCGCGGGCCACCCCACTGGTCGAGCCGGGTCCGCGCGACCCGGAGGAGGTCGAGGCGGAGCGCCGCGTACGGGTCGCCCGGCGGGCCGCCGTACGGGAGGAGCGGGAATGAGCACGACGGGTCGCTGGCTGCACGGCGTGGTCCGGGAGCCGGACCCGGCCGTGCTGGCCGCCGTGTCCGGGATGGACGGCGGCCCGGTCCGGGCCGTCCCGGCCGGCGACCTCACCGCCGTGGTCAGTGCCGTGCCGCTGAGCGAGTACGGCGAGGAACCGCTGCGCCGGAACCTGGAGGACCTGGCCTGGCTGGAGCGGGCCGCCCGGGCGCACCACGCGGTGGTGGACGCGCTGGCCCGCGCCGGGGCGGTGGTGCCCGCCCGGCTGGCCACCGTGCACCACGACGACGCCCGGGTCGCCGCCATGCTCACCGGGCGGCGGGCCGAGCTGGCCGAGGTGCTGGATCGGCTCACCGGTCGCGCCGAGTGGGGCGTCAAGGGGTACGTGGTGCCCGGCGCGCTGCCCCGCACCGAGGCGCCGGCCGGCGGCGGTGGGGTCGGCACCGCGTACCTGGCGCGGCGTCGGGCCCAGCTCACCGCCCGGGACGAGGGGCAGCGGATCGCGGCCGAGGCTGCCGGCGCGGTGCATACGGCCCTGACCCGGTACGCCGCCGCCGGCCACCGGCACGCCCCGCAGGACCGGCGGCTCTCCGGCGCGCCGACCGCGATGGTGCTCAACGGCGCGTACCTGGTGGAGCTCGGGGCGGTCGACGGCTTCGCCGCGCTGGTCGGCGAGCTGACCGAGCGGCACCCGGAGATCCGGCTGGAGCTGACCGGCCCGTGGCCGCCGTACTCGTTCGTCTCCGACGGCGCGCGGGAGCCGGCGCACGCCGTCCGGGAGCCGGCGTGGTGACCACCGGGCTGGCCCCGAGCAGCGCCGACGACCCGCTGGCCTACCGGCCGGTGGCCCTGGTCGACCTGCTCGACCGGGTGCTCGCCACCGGCGTGGTGATCACCGGGGACATCACCCTGGCGATCGCCGACATCGACCTGGTCCGCGTCTCGCTGCGGGCGCTGGTGGCGTCCGTCGGCGCGCTGGTCCCGCCCGAGCTGCGCCCGGCGGCCCCGGAGCCCGGTGAACCGTACGGTCTCCCGTCCGGGGGCCCGGGATGACCGCCGGCCGACCGGGGTCCTCGCCGGAGGCCGAGCCGTCCGGGGTCGACCGGGCGGGGCCGCGGCGACGGGACGAGGGCGCCGAGCTGGCCGCCGCGCTCGGCGAGGCGATGCCCTGGCAGGCGCCGTCGGTCCGGCCGCTGGACCGCCGCCTCGCCGTCGACCAGGACTCCGTCGAGCGGGGGCTGGCCAGCCTGGTGCTCACCGTGATCGAGCTGCTGCGCCAGCTGATGGAACGGCAGGCGCTACGCCGGGTCGACCTCGGCGACCTGACCGACGAGCAGGTCGAGCGGATGGGCGCCACCCTGATGGCGCTGGAGGAGCAGATGGCTCACCTGCGCGACTACTTCGGGCTCTCCCCGGAGGACCTCAACCTCGACCTCGGCCCGCTCGGCCCGCTGCTGCCCACCGACTGACCGGACGGCGCTGCGACCGGGCCGCGCGTCGGCCCGGCGGTCGGGTCGAGACCTGCCGGACGGCGTCACCCGTCGGCGTCGAGCAGGCTGGGATCCCGGCGGATCAGCTCCGCCAACCGGGTCGCCGGGTCACCGCTCAACCCCTCCGGCCCGGCCCAGGACGGCACCGTCCGGGTGGACAGCGGCCAGGCGGGCGGTGGCGTACCGGGGTTGTCCGGGCCGACCGCGACCTGCTCGCCGTCCCGGGCGATCCGCAGCGGGTGCGTCCGCCCGCCGTGCTCCACCCGGACGATCACGGTCAGGCCGGGATGGGCCGCCACCACCTGGCGGACCGCCTCGGCGACCTCCGCCACCGGGTCGCGGTCCCCGGCCTCCCGCCGGTCCGTCGGCGGAGCCGTCGACGGGGGCCGCCGCACCGGGCCGTCCGGCCGGCCGGTGGCCTGGGTGTCCCGGCGCGGCTCGTCGCCCGGCTCCGCGGCCCGCCGCCGCAGCGCCTCCTCGCGGCGAGCCAGCCGGGCCAGGCTCTCGTCCAGACCACCACGCATGGCGTCCCCCCTCTCGTCACCGAATACGGATGCCGCCGGTGTTCGGTTCAGGCACCCCGCTCGCGGGTCGCCCGTTCCAGAGCGCGGTCCAGGACGACCAGCAGGGCGTCCCGGACCGACAGCCGGTCGCGGGCGTCGAACTGCACCAGCGGCACGTGGTCGCCGACGGCCAGCGCCCAGCGGATCGCGCCCAGGTCGTGCGCCACCCGGCCGTGGAAGGCGTTCACCCCGACCACGAACGGCAGGCCGGCCCGTTCGAAGAAGTCGATCGCCGGATAGCAGTCGTCGAGCCGGGAGCTGTCCACCACCACCAGCGCACCGAGCGCGCCCCGGGCCAGGTCGTCCCACATGAACGCGAACCGGGCCTGCCCGGGCGTGCCGAACAGGTAGAGCTTCAGGCTGTGGTCGATGGTGACGCACCCGAAGTCCATCGCCACCGTGGTGGTGGACTTGGTGTCCCGTGCTCCCGGGTCGTCCACCCCGATGCCGGCGCTGGTCATCACGGCCTCGGTGGTCAGCGGCGCGATCTCGGAGATCGCCCCGACCGTGGTGGTCTTGCCCACCCCGAACCCGCCGGCCACCAGGATCTTCACCGGGATCGGTGGCGCGCTGCGGGCCGGCGCCGCCGGCACCGGCTGGGCCGCGGCCGGCCGGTACGCGGGCGGTCCCCCCGGGTACGCGGGCGGTCCCGCCGGGTACGCGGGCGGCGGCGTGGCCGACGGCGGCCCCGCCGGGTACGCCGGCGGCGGCGCGGGGTGCCCGCCCGCCGGCTGGCCGTAGCGGGCGGAGGCGCTGTTCGCGGCGAGCCCGCCCAGTGGCGGGATCGGCCATTCAGGAGATCGCACGGAGTCCGTCAATCAATCGAAGGATGAGGTCGGGGTCGTGGGCCTCCGCGACGGTGGCCACGTGCACGTCGAGGAGGCCTGCCGCGCGTAGGTCCCCGACCAGGACCCGGGTGACGCCGAAGTGCATCCGGGTCTTGGCGGAGATCTCGGCGACCGAGATCGGCGCGCCGCAGAGCGAGACGATCGCCTGCAGCTCGGGCGGGAGCCGGTGCGCCACGCCCGGGTCCGGCCCGCCGCCGGAGCGGGCGGTGACCTGGGTCTCCAGCCCGATCGCCGGGTCGGCGCCGGCGACCCGGCCGGCGGTGAGCACGAACGGGCGCGGCGCGGTCGGCGCCACGGAGCCCGGGTAGGCCGACGGCACCGGGGTCGCGGCCGGCGGACGCGAGCCACCCGCCGCCCGCAGGTAGGGGCGGATCCGGACCATCGGCTCCGGCTCCGGTTCCTCGCCCGCGGGGTCGGGGATCACTGCTGGACGGCGTTCTTCAGCTCGACGATCAGCCGGGGGGTCAGCGCGCTGCCGGCCCGGCCGGCGAAGAGCGTCATCTCGTACGCCACCGTGCCCAGGTTGGCGGACCGGTCGGCGACCACGCCGAGCACCGAGCCGCTGCTGATCGCGCTGATCAGCAGGTAGCCGTCGGCCATGTCGACGATCACCCGATTGAGCCCACCGAGGTCGTACCAGCTCGCCGCCCCGCCGGCCAGGCTGGTCATGCCGGACACGACCGCGGCCAGGCGCTCCGCGTTGGACCGGTCCTTGATCGCCGACATGGCCATCAACAACCCGTCCGACGACACGGCGATCGCCTCCAACACCCCCGCGGTGCTGGAGGTGAACGAGTCAAGCAGCCAGTTGAAGGTGCGGGCCTCGGGGCTGAGCTCCGGGCCGGCGTGGCTCGGGTGATCGACGTTCTCGTGCAGGAAGGGGCTGGTCACCGTGTTGATCCCTTTTCGTGGTTGCGGTGGTGGGGGACTTCACCCAGCGCGCGGGCGACGCCGGCCTGGAACTGGTCGATCAGCTCGCGGACCTCGTCCGGGTCGCCCGGCTGCTGGTGGGAGACGGCCGGCCGGGACGGGGCGACCATCAGGTTCGCCCCGGGCACCCGCCGGCTCAACCGGGGCCGCTGCGAGGCGGCGCCCAGGTCGGCCGGGCGCCCGGGCGGGTGGCTCAGCTCGGCCCGGCGTACCCCGGACTCGAACTGCTCGACCAGGGCGCGGGCGGCCTCCGGGTCGGCGCCCGTGGCGTCCACCGGCCCGATCGGCCGTCCGCCCGGCGGCAGGCTCGCCCCCGGCACCCGCTGCCGGATCGTCGGCCCGGCACCCGTTGCCGGCCCGGTGGGCCCCCCCGGCACCGGCGGCCAGGGTGGCGGGTCGGCGGGCGTGGTCGGCGCGGCCGCCGGGCCGGTCGGTGCGGTGACCGGCCCGGCGTACGGGCCGGTGGACGGCGCGCCGGCGGGACCGCCCGGGATGGCGCCACCGATCGGTCCACCCGGCTCGCCGGTACGCCGGCGCCGGGGGAGTCCGGCCTGGGTGATCGGCGCGGTGCCCTCACCCACCGGTGCGGAGCCCGGCCGGGCGGCGGTCTCTACCGGTGGCGCCGCCGCCCGAGGTGCGGCGGCCGAGGCGGACGGCTCCGCAGCCGCGGCCGCCGCCCCGTCGTGCGCGCCGAAGGCGTCCCACGAGTCACCGGCCTCCATGGTCCGGGTCGCCCGCAGCAGCGCCCGGTCGAAGCCGGCGACGGGGGCGTCGTCCCGGTGGGCGCCGACCGGCGAGGTCGGCGCGGCGGTCAGCGCCCGACTCGACCGGCCGCCCTGCAGCGCGGCCGAGCGACGGTCCCGGCCCGGTACGGTCGCCCGGGCCACCGTGGCGCCCTCGCGGTCGGCCTGCCGCACCACCAGCAGCGCGTGCGGCACCTCCAGCCGGGCGGTCACGCCGCCCCCGGCGGTCGGCACCAGGTCGACGGTCCAACCGTGCCGGCGGGCCAGCCGGCCGACCACGAAGAGGCCGAGCACCTCGGTCGGCACCAGGTCGAGCCGCTCCCGGCGGGTCAGCCGGGTGTTCTCCTCGGCGAGCCGTTCCGGCGCCATGCCGATGCCGTGGTCGGTCACGCAGAGCCGGGCGCCGGTGCCGGTCAGCTCACCGGTCACCACCACCCGGGTGTGCGGCGGCGAGAACGCGGTGGCGTTCTCCATCAGCTCGGCCAGCGCCAGCACCAGGTCGCCGACGATGGCCGGTGCCGCCGAGACGCCGGGCTGGACCTGTACGTCGACCCGGGTGAAGTCCTCGATCTCGCCCAGCGCCAGCCGGACCACGTCGGCCAGCTGCACCGGCGCGACGTGCCCGTCCGTGCCGGCCGAACCGGAGAGCACCACCAGGCTGCCGGCGTTGCGGCGCAGCCGGCTGGAGATGTGGTCGAGCCGGTACAGGTGTTCCAGCCGGCCGGGGTCGGCCTCCTGCTGCTCCAGCCGGTCGATCAGCGCGATCTGCCGGCCGACCAGGTTCTGGGTACGCCGGCCGACGTGCCCGAACATCTGGGCCACGTTGCGCCGGCCGGCCACCTGGCGCTCGACCAGCCGGGCCGCGGTGCTCTGCACCCGCTCGAAGGCGCGGGCCAGGTCACCGATCTCGTCCCGGGCCCGGACGTCGACCGGGTCGAGTCGGACCGGCGGCGCGGCCTCGGTCTCGTCGTCGGCGACCCGGACCAGCTCGGCCTCGGCGACCCGGGCGACCCGGTCGGCGGAGCGGGTAAGCCGGGTGAGCGGCCGGGCCACCGTGCGCGCCACCGCCACGCTCAGCAGCACCACGGCCAGCAGCACCAGGACCGCCGCGCCGCCCACCAGCCACGCGGCGACCAGGGCGTCCCGTCGCTCGTCCCGGGTCTCGGTGACGACGTCCGTGACGATCTTCTTCTCCACGAACTGGCCGAGGGTGATCATCGACCGGACGGCCGGGAAGAGCGCGTCCAGCGAGACGTTGGCGATCGCGCCCACCGGGTCGCGGACGCTGTCCACCTGGAACGTGGGGCTGGTCCGGGCGGCGACCGCGCCGTCGTCCAGCAGGGCGAGCTGGTACTGCTCCGGCGTGGCCAGGCCGCGGAACCGCAGGTTGTCCACCTGGAGGCCGGCCATGCAGGCGATGTAGCCGGCGATCGCCCTCGGATCCCGGGTGGCCTTGACCAGGACGATCAGCGTGGCGCAGGCGCCCAACGACTCGTCGGTGCGCAGCAGCGCGTCCAGGGCGAGCACCTGGCGCCCGGCGGAGGTGCCGGTGTCCACCCGGAAGCTCAGCCGCAGCGAGTCGATCAGCGCGGTGTCGATCGGGCCGTACACGTCCATGATCTGGCTCGGCGCGGCCGCTCGGGCGAGCACCAGGCCGCGCAGCTCGTCGAGCTTGCGTACCCCCTCGAGAGCGGCGGCGACCTGGGCGGGCAGCTCCTCGGCCCGCTCGGCGCGCAGGTCGGCGACCCGGTCGTCCACGCCGGCCGACTGCCGCAGCAGTTCGCTGCGGGTGACCCGGCCGAGCAGGAAACCCACCGACAGCACGCGTTCCTGCTGGAGATCCTGCACCAGGCTGCCGATCCGGCCGGCCAGCCGGACGGTGTCGGCCATCTCCCCGGCCTCGCGGGCGACGGCGACCCGGTCCAGCACCACGGGCACGGCCAACCCGATCATGCTGAGCAGCGGGACGATCACCAGCAGGGCAAGCTTGCCCCGGATCCGGAGCCTACCGAGCAGCATCGAACGGCCCCCAGCGCTCGGCGCCGTGCTGGCCGGGCCCGACCGGCTGCGGCAGCCGCGGCTCGGCCGCCGGTCCGCCCCGCTCGGCCGGCGCCGGTCCGCCCCGCTCGGCCGGCCCGGGTCGCCAAGCGCCCGGCCCGGGCAGCGCGCCGGAGTCCTCCGGGTGACCGCGCTCCTCGGCCGCCCGCCGGTACGCCCGCCGGAACGCGGCGATCAGCACCGCGGCCAGCGCCAGCACCAGCAGGACGGCGAGGACGGCGGCGCCCAGGGCGAGCCAGCGGTCCCGGTCGTACCGGTCGATCCGCTCGCCGAGCAGCACGTCGAGTTCGCCGAGGATGACCGGCTGGAGCTGCTTCGCGGCTGCCTGGGCGTTGAGCCGGGCGGCAGCCACCTGCCCCGGCTCGGCCCGCCCGCCGGGGTTGGCCGGCGCGGAGAGCGCGGCGAGCGCCTCGACGGAGCGCTGGTAGGTGTCCAGCGGGGTGAGCACGTTGGTGCCGAGGTCGGTGCTCTCGGTGCTGTCCACCGCGGCCCGCAGGGCGGCGACCAGGTCGGTGGCGGCGCCGACCGCGGTGACCCGCAGCTCGGCCAGCTGCGCCTCGGTCGCCGGGCGCTGGGCGGCCGGCCGGCGGGTGGCCAGCGCGGTGAGATCGGCCAGCCGTCCGGCGGCGACCATCGCGGTGGGCAGGTCCCCGCCGATGCCGTCCTGGAGGAAGGCCGAGTCGGTGCCCGGGTCGCGGACCAGCCCGGAGCTCTCCCGGGCCTTGCGGTGCAGCGCCAGCAGCAGGTCGGTGGCCTCGCCGTACGCGGCGAAGGCGGCCTCCGGGTCGGCCGGGCCGCGGTCCGGCAGCGCCTCCAGCTTGGCGCGCAGCCCGGCCCAGCGTTCGTGGGTGCGCAGCTGGTCGCCGATCCGGGCGTCCACCGCCGCGGCGTCCCGCACCGCCCGGTCCAGCGCCTCGCGGCCGGCGGGGCGCCCGGCGACGGCGGCGGACTGGGCGTCCACCAGCGCCTCGGTCACCGGCCCCAGGGCGCGCAGGTACTCGACGCCGCGCCGTTCGTCGGCCGCCAGGTCCCGGTCCGCGCCGGTGAGCCGGTAGGCCTGGACGAAGAGGAGCGCCATCGGGGCCAGCAGCGCCACCACCAACACCAGCGGCAGCACCCGGCCGGGCGTGGAGGGCCGTCGACCGACCCGCTGCCCGGGAACTGTCATGGTTCGTCTCCTCCGGCGACGGCGGGGTGACCGGTGTGCGGGGGTCGCCAACCCGGTCCCGTCCACCGGACCGGAAAAGTAGTCGAAGCGGGCCCGGTGCAGGTCGCGATTGGTTAGTCAGTTTCGCGTCACTCGGAGCGATGTCACGTGTTGTTGACCTTCTGGACACGCATCGTGCGTCGAGTGCGTCGGCTTGAACGGGTCGGAGGGGATTTCGGATGAGGGTCGGAATTCACGTGATCCGAAGTCGTCCGGGCGGATTCGATCTGGACGGCGGGTGGTCGACCGGTTCGGCGGACCGAACGGGCCAGCCGGACGGACGTACGGCGGATCTCAGCCAACGCTCAGCAAGCGGGCCGTACCGTGAGCCGCATGAGATCACCGCTGTCGGCCGCGTGGGTGAAGCGCGTCCTGGCCAACCGGCGCCGGGTCGTGGTCGGGTCGGTGGTCGTCGTGCTGCTGGCCGCCGCCGCGGTCTGGGCGGCCCGGCCGGACCGGCCCGGGTATCGGACCGAGTCGGCCCTGGTCACCGTGCGGTCCGGGCCGGCCGGCGACGAGCCGGTCACGTTGGACACCACGCTCTGGCTGCCCGACGGGGCGAGCGCCGACCGGAAGGTGCCGGCGGTGCTGCTCGCGCACGGCTTCGGCGGCACCAAGGACTCCGTCCGCGCCGACGCCGAGGACCTGGTGGCCCAGGGCTACGCGGTGCTCGCCTGGACCGCCCGGGGCTTCGGCCGCAGCGGTGGCGAGATCCACCTGGACAGCCCCGACCACGAGGTGCGGGACGCGCAACGGCTGCTGGACCTGCTCGCCGCCCGCCCCGACATCCGTACCGACGGCGCCGGTGACCCCCGGGTCGGCGTGGTCGGCGGCTCGTACGGCGGTGGCCTGGCGCTGCTGCTCGCCGCCCAGGACCCGCGGGTGGACGCGATCGTCCCGATGATCACCTGGAACGACCTGTCCCGGTCCTTCCTGCCGGAGAGCACCGGCGGGCCGGCCACCCAGGGCGTGTTCAAGTCAGGCTGGGCGGGGATCTTCTTCGGCGGCGGCGGCAACGCCGGCTCCGGCCCGGCCGGCCTGTCCGGCGCGACCGCCGCCGCCCAGCCGGAGCAGGCGCCCGCGTCGGCCGGCGCGCCCAGCCCGCAGCCCGGGGCCGGCCCCGGCACCTCCACCGGCCGCGCGCCGGGCGCCGCCGCGGACCCGTCCTGCGGCCGGTTCGCCGCCGACGTGTGCGCCGCGTACCTGCGGATCGCCACCACCGGGCGGGCCGATCAGGCGGCGGTGGACCTACTGCGGCGATCCTCGCCGGCCGGCGTGCTGGGCCGGATCAAGGCGCCCACCCTGCTGGTGCAGGGCGAGGCGGACACCCTCTTCCCGCTCACCGAGGCGGACGCCAACGCGCGCGGCATCGCCGCCGCCGGCACCCCGGTGCGGGTCGCCTGGTTCACCGGCGGCCACGACGGCGGGTCGGGCCCCACCAACGACTCGGACCGGGTGAAGTTCCTGACCGCGCAGTGGCTCGACCACTACGTGAAGGGTTCCGGGGAGACGCCCGGCGACGACTTCACCTTCTCCCGGATCGCCGGCTTCGACGCCCTCGACCGGGGTCTGGTGGCGACCGGCTACCGGACCACCGACTACCCCGGGGTGGCCGGCGACGCCCGCCGCGAGGTCGCGGTGACCGGGCCGGCGCAGCCGGTGGCCAACCCGCCGAACGGCAAGCCGGCGGCGATCTCGTCGGTGCCGTTCGCCGGCGCGCTCGGCTCGCTGGTCGACGGGGTGGCCGGCGACGTGCCCGGCCAGCACGCCCGGTTCGAGTCGGCGCCGCTGCCGGACGCGGTGGACGTGGTCGGCGCGCCGACCTTCTCGATCCGGGCCGCCTCGCCGACCGGCGAGGCGGTGCTCTTCGTCAAGCTCTACGACGTCGACCCGAACGGCGCGGCGACGCTGCCGGACGGCCTGGTCGCCCCGGTGCGGCTGACCGGGCTGCCGCGCACCATCGACGCGGCCCGGCCGGTGAGCGTGACGCTGCCGGCGATCGTCCGCCGGTTCGAGGCCGGGCACCGGCTGCGGGTGGCGGTCGCCACCTCCGACCAGGCGTACACCACGCCGGCCCAGCCGGCCGTCTACACCGTCGCGGCCGGTGGCGGGCCGGTCAGCCTGCCGACCGTGGTCGCCGACCCGATCCCCACCACGGCCACCGTCTGGCGCTGGGTGCTGGTCGGGCTGCTGGCCGCCATCGCGGTCGGGCTCGTGGTGGTCGTCCTGGTCGCCCGCCGCCGGCACCGTCGCCAGGACAGCTCCGTCCATCCCGGGTACGCGGGCGTCCCGCTCGCCGTCCGGCAACTACGCAAGGAGTACGCGGACGGCTTCGTCGCCGTGTCGAACGTGGACTTCGAGGTGCACCCCGGCCAGGTGGTGGGACTGCTCGGCCCGAACGGCGCGGGCAAGACCACCACGCTGCGGGTGCTGATGGGGCTGACCCAGCCGACCGCGGGCGAGATCTACGTCTTCGGGCACCGGCTGGTGCCGGGCTCGCCGGTGCTGTCCCGGATCGGCGCCCTGGTCGAGGGGCCCGGCTTCCTGCCGCACCTGTCCGGGTTGGACAATCTGCGGGCGTACTGGAAGGCCACCGGCCGGCCGTGGGAGGACGCGCACTTCGACCAGGCGCTGGAGATCGCCGGCCTGGGCGACTCGGTGCACCGCCGGACGAAGAACTACAGCCACGGCATGCGCCAGCGGCTGGCCATCGCGCAGGCGATGCTCGGCCTGCCGGACCTGCTGGTGCTGGACGAGCCGACCGACGGGCTGGACCCGCCGCAGATCGCCGAGATGCGCCGGGTGCTCCAGCGGTACGCCACCGACGGCCGGGCGGTGCTGGTCTCCAGCCACCTGCTGGCCGAGGTGGAGCAGACCTGCACCCACGCCGTGGTGGTCAACAAGGGCCGGATCGTGGCGTCCGGGCCGGTCGAGGAGATCGTCGGCGAGTCGCCGAGCACGCTGTTCGAGGTGACCGACCCGGACGCCGCGCGGGCCGTGCTGAGCCGGCTGGACGGGGTACGGGTACTGGGCGCCGGTGACGGCGGGGACCTGCCGCCGCTGGCCGCCGGTCCCGGTGCTGGTGCTGGTGCTGGTGACGACGGTGACGATGGCGGTGTTGCCGGGGGCGGTGGCCGCGGCGGGGGCGGGCTGGTGGTGGACACCAACGGCACCGCGCGCAGCGAGGTGGTGGCCGAGCTGGTCCGGGCCGGGATCGGGGTGGACCGGGTGGTGCCGCGGCGGCGCTTGGAGGACGCGTTCCTCGCCCTGGTGGGCGAGAACTCTCGGGGAAGCGGGGACCGGTGATGGCGGGCTCTTCAGCTGGAGCGGGCGACGCGGGCCGTCGGCCGGGGGCGGCGGTCGGCGCCGCCTCGGCCGGGCCGGGGGCGGCGGCGGGTTACCGGCCGTCGGCCACCATGCCGTTCGCGGCGGAGTTCCGCCGGCAGGCGTCGCGGCGGCGTACCCAGCTGGCGCTGGGGTTCATGGTGCTGCTGCCGTTGATCATCCTGATCGCCTTCCAGTTCGACTCGGGCGGCGGCGACGACAACGGGCGCAACGAGTTCGCCAGCCTGGTCGACCTGGCCACCTCCGGCGGGCTCAACTTCACCCTGTTCTCGATCTTCGTCTCGGCGTCGTTCCTGCTGGTCGTGGTGGTGGCGCTGTTCTGCGGGGACACCGTGGCCAGCGAGGCGAGCTGGGGCAGCCTGCGCTACCTGCTGGCCGTCCCGGTGCCCCGGGCCCGGCTGCTCACGGTGAAGCTGGTGGTGGCGCTGGCGTACTCGGCGCTGGCCCTGGTCCTGCTGGCCGGCACCGCCCTGCTCGCCGGCACCCTGCGGTACGGCTGGACGCCGCTGCGCAGCCAGGTCGCGGCCGAGCTGGCGCCGGCCGACGGGCTGCTGCGGTTGCTGGCGGTGCTCGGCTACCTGGCGGTCGTACTGCTGGTGGTGGCCGGCCTGGCGTTCCTGCTGTCGGTGTCGACGGACGCCGCGCTCGGCGCGGTCGGCGGCGCGGTGCTGCTGTGGATCCTGTCCAGCATCCTCGACCAGATCACCGCGCTCGGCGTGCTGCGCGACTTCCTGCCCACCCACTACAGCAGCGCCTGGCTGGGGCTGCTGTCCACCCCGGTGCAGACCGACGACGTGGTCCGGGGGGCGATCTCCGCGATCAGCTACGCCACGCTGTTCTGGGGGCTCGCGTTCTGGCGCTTCACCCGCAAGGACGTCACCAGCTGACGGGCCGGCGTTGCCCGACCATGCCGTGCTGCGGATCCGGAGTGGGCGGGTGATCGAGATGGCAGATTATGACAAACAGGAATCATCGCGGTAATTAGATTCACAGCGCATCCTGGCGGCAGTCGATCCGCCCTGGAGGCGCCAGATGAACCCCGAACCGCTGCGTGGCCCCGCCCTGTCCCTCTTTCGCATGGTTCTCGGCCTGTTGTTCCTCTGTCACGGACTGGCCTCGGTGTTCGGCGTCCTCGGCGGTCACCGGGGCGCCGGGGTGGCGCTCCCGGCCGGCCAGTGGCCGGATTGGTGGGCCGCGCTCATCCAGCTGGTGTGCGGCTCGCTGGTGCTCGTCGGGCTGCTCACCCGGGTGGCCGCGCTGCTCGCCTCGGGCTCGATGGCGTACGCGTACTTCACCGTCCACCAGCCCCACGACCTGCTGCCGCTGCGCAACGGCGGTGAGGTGGCGGTGCTGTTCTGCTGGTCGTTCGCGCTGATCGCGGTGCTCGGCGCGGGCCCGTGGGCGCTCGACGCGCTACGCCGGACGACCGAGCCCGGGGACCGGGGGCTGCGGACCCGACTGGTGGTGCCGCGCCGCCGCCGCTCCGCCACGCCGGTCTGACGACGGCCGGCGGGCCAGCGGCGCGCACCTTCAGGACCTACGAACCGCTCACTCGCCCGGACCTGCGGGATCCTCCGCCGCGCAGCCACCGGTGTGCGCGTGGGGCTGGGCGCATCGTCCACCGGCGGGCAGTCGGCGGTCGCACCACACGCGGGTACGCACCGACTGGCGGTCCTCCTCGCTGAGGGTGGTGTCGCCGAAGTCGAGGGCGAGCACGTGGCCGAGGGAGCGGCGCAACGCCATGGCCAGGGCGCCGGCCTCGTCGATCCGGGTCAGGGTGGTCGGCAGATGGATGATCCAGTGCGGGTCGGTCACCGGAACCACCTGCTGTTCGTGGCCGTCGTGGTCAGGTGGCAGTCGGTGTGCCGGGACTGCCACTGGCGCAGCGCCACCCGGATGCGCTCGCCCTCGGTGTTGGCGGTGGCCAGGTCGCGGGCGAGCCGATCCAGCTCGTCGGCGACCCGGTCGAGGTAGGCGTACACCTGGGCGGGGTCGAGGCCGCGCCACCGGCGGACGCCGAAGGTCGCCTCGCGCACGTGCTGCGGGAGCAGGCGTTGCATGGCTCGGTAGATCACGCTGTCTCGCCTTTCCGGGTCGTCAGGTCTGGTTCGGGCGGGGCGGCGCCGAGGCGGGCGGGGTCGACCGGCACGACCGCGCGTGCGCACCGGCCGGAGCCCGGCACCCGCCCCGGGCCCGTCTCCTTATCGCGGCGTCCGCGAGCAGGTTTCAGCTGGTCGCGGCGTCCACGCCGGACAACCCGCCGGTGTACGACGCCAGCGCGTTACCGGCCGACGTCAGGCTCTGCGCCATCAGGTGGAGCTGCGCGGCGGCGTGCCGCCACTGCTCGGTCGCCGCCTCGGCGGCCAGTCCGGACGGATCGGCGGCGGCGAGTTGCCGGCCGGCGGCGGTGATCCGGTCCGGCAGCCGCGCGATCCGGTCGGCCGCCGCGCCGAACTGGTTCCGGACGGTGTCCAGCACCTCGATCAGCCCGCCGACGGTGGCGAACTCCCGGTGGCCGGCCTCGGCGCGCAGGCGGTGGATCCCGTCCCTGAGCTCCTGTTCCGCGTCGCCGGCCAGGTCCAGGGCGTCCTCGCCGCTGCGCCGGGCGAGGTGGATCGCCGGGTGCGCGGAACCCACGCTGGTGCGATCCAGCAGCACGGTGGCGGCGGCCACCGCCAGGTATGTCGCGCGCAGCTCGCCGGCCACCTGCTCGGCCGACCACACCGCGTGCGCGGCGGGTATCTCGCAGTCCGTCAAGGCGCAGACCTTCCTGTTGTGGATGGGTGCCGGGACGGCAGAGACTGCCGCCCCGGCGGCCGGGCGAGCCCGGGGATGAGCCGTCCCCGTTTTGCCGACGAGGGGCGCCTCGTCCTCAACATATGATCCCTAGTGTCAGATGCGCAAGCCCTGTAACACCAAGAACTTGATGTCATAAGCGAAGAGTGGTCAGATGGTGCTGCCGACGAGGGAGCACCGCCATGTCCGTCACGCCGTTCTACGTCCGTATCGCCGACGAAATTCGCGAAAAGATCAGATCCGGCGACCTGAAGCCCGGCGACAAGCTGCCGTCGATCTCTGAGCTGTGCGCTCAGTACAGCGTCTCCACCCAGGTCATCCGCTCGGCCATGCTGACGCTGCGAGCCGAGGGCCTGGTGGAAGGGCACCAGGGGCGCGGTGTTTTCGTCCGGGGCCATGGCAACACCGGGCAGTGACTGGCGACAGTTGACTGATTCGGCTCGGCTGCCTGATCGGGTCGCAGGCAGGTGGGCGAATCGAGTGGGGGCGGAGGCTGCCCGTCAGGCGTTGCCGAGGCTGGCCAGGATTTCGGCCAGTACCAGGGGGTTGAGGTAGTCGCGGTACGCGACGACCAGGCCGTCCCTGATCCGCAGAACGGCGATGATGGTCTGGTGCAGGGGTGCGCCGGTGGGGATCACCGTGCCGTGGGCCTCGTACTCGACGATCACCACCTCCGGGTCGATGGTCTCGTGGATCACCATGTCGCGGTACTCGTGGAACGTGACCAGACCGTTGGCTTGCGCGGTCAGGAACTCGCGGATCTGGTCGCGGCCTTCCACTCGGCCAGCGACGCCCGCGGGTCGGTACGGCCACTCGATGTAGCCGTCCGACGCGAAGAGGTTGACGAACGCCTCGGTGTGCTGATCGCGGCTCGCGCGCAGGATCTGCTCGACGACCTCGCGTGACGTGGCGGGCATGGCACCCCCTTTGGTTCAACGCTTGTTGATTGAACGAGCGTAGAACGCAATAGGTGGCCGGTCAACGGCCGTAGAATGAGTTCGTGCCTGAAGCAAGCCCCCGCCCGACGCGGGCGCAGCAGCGCCGTCAGAGCGAGGAGCGCATCCTCGCCGCGGCCCGCCAGATCTTCGCCGAACGCGGCTACGAGCGGACCACGATCCGGGCCGTCGCGTCGACCGCCGGTGTCGACGCGGGACTGGTCATGCACTATTTCGGCAGCAAGGACCTGCTCTTCGCCAAGGCCGTCGAGGTGCCTACCGACGAGGTGCCCGGCGGCACCTCGGGCGAGGTCGCTGAGGCGCTGCTGACGTCGCTGGGCCGGCGCCTGGCGGGCGAGCCGGCGGCATCCCTGGCGGTGCTGCGCTCCATGCTCACGAACGCCGACGCCGCCGATCGTTACCGAGCCGCCGGTGAGCCCCAGCTCAACCAGCTCACCGAGGCGATTCCGACACCCGACGCCGACCTGCGCGCGAGTCTGCTCAGCGCGATCATCCACGGCGTCATAGCTGATCGATACCTACTGCGCCTCACGCACCTCGCGGACGCGCCGCCCGAGCAGATCATCGACCTGCTGCGCCCGTGCTTTCAAAGCCTGACCACACCGCCGCCGGCGTCGCCGACGCCCCTGTAGCGAGCCGCGGGCTCTGCCGTTCCGGCAACCGTCTCACCCAGATCTCCAGCGGCGACCTACCGGCGCGACCGGCCGTTCACCGCCGTCACCGACCGGGCGGCGGTGGTGGAGCCGGCGGCCGTCATTTCCGCTCAATGGGTGCAACCCGGTGCTTACCCCGACCGTAAACAGGGCATGTCCTTGATCCACAGCAGACGGTGGCGCACCCGCCGCCCGTCGACGACAGGAGTAGACATGGCCGTTCCGTACCGTCGCACCGCCGTCCTCGTCACGCTCGCCGCCCTCGCGGCCAGCCAGCAGGCCTGCGCGGCGGAAGACCCGGGCGGCACCGCGTCGACGCCGTCTCCGACCCTGGTCGCGTCCGCCACCGTCGAATCCACCCCGGCGACGCCGAGCGCCCCGGCCACCGGGCAGCCCGGCCCGACCCCGACGGGCACGACGGCCACCGCGACGCCTCGGCCGACGGCCGCCCCCGCCGGGCTGCTCTCCGGTAAGCGGCAGGTCCAGCTCTTCGCCCGCTGGCGCGGCAGCCAGGTGCCCGAGTCGGTGCTCACGGTCGGCGCTTCCGGCCGAGCCGAGGTGTCCGGCGACTTCGGTGACCGGGCGCTGTTCGTGCCGGTGCCCGCGCCCGGCGGGCGGCACCAGATCAAGACCGGCAAGCTGCGGTCCGGCGGTGAGCCGTACTGCCTGTCGATCAAGACCAACGGCAGCAAGCCGCTCACCCTGGTCGCCGCCGCCTGCGACACCCGCCAGGCCAGCCAGTTCTTCACCTTCGTCGGCACCGGGAAGGACAACCAGGGCCGGGCCACCTACGCGGTGCAGAACCGCGACGCGTACCTGCGCTGGAACCCGGAGGGCAGCTCGGGCCTGATCGCGGAGGAACTGGCCGACTCGGGGCCGGAGACCACGTTCGTCCTGGTGGACAAGGGCCCGGCCAGCCTGCCGGCGCTCGACTGATCCCGCGCCGGGTCCGCGGCTGCCGGCCGCGGGCCCGGTTCACAGGATGGGAGCGCCTCGGCGATCGCGGCGGGCCTGGCTAGACTCGGCGGCACAACTGCATACCTCATCCAGAGGGGCTGAGGGATACGGCCCGACGACGCCCCGGCAACCACCCCGTGCGCTCACCGCAGAGCGACCGACGGGGCAGGTGCCAATTCCGTCCCCGCCGCACCGTGCGGTGCGGGGAAAGATGAGAGGACTCCTCGACATGACGTCGACGCTTCCCGCCGCCGGTATCGACACCGCCGCCAGCCCCGCCCGCGCCCTGGTCTGCCGCGCCTGTTCGGCGCGCTACCCGCTGGCCGCCCAGCACGCCTGTTACGAGTGTTTCGGCCCGCTGGAGGTCGACTACGACGCCGCCGCGCTGGCCACCGTCACCCGCGAGCAGATCGAGGCCGGGCCGCAGAACATCTGGCGGTACGCCGGCCTGCTGCCCGCCGGTCAGGACCCGGCCGGTCGGGTCACCTTGGACCCGGGGCTGACCCCGCTGGTGGCGGCCCCCCGGCTCGCTGCCGAGCTGGGCATCACCGCGCCGCTGTGGGTCAAGGACGACAGCGCCAACCCGACCCACTCGTTCAAGGACCGGGTGGTCTCGGTGGCGCTCACCGCCGCGAAGGCGCTCGGCTTCACCCGCTTCGCCTGCGCCTCCACCGGCAACCTGGCCAACTCGGTAGCCGCGCACGCCGCCCGCGCCGGCACCCCCTCGGTGGTCTTCATCCCCGGCGACCTGGAGCAGGGCAAGGTGATCACCACCGCCGTGTACGGCGGCGAGCTGGTCGCCATCGACGGCTCGTACGATGACGTGAACCGGCTCTGCGGCGAGCTGGTGGAGACCGACGAGTTCGAGGACACCGCCTTCGTCAACGTGAACGTCCGGCCCTACTACGCCGAGGGCTCCAAGACCCTGGGGTACGAGGTGGCCGAGCAGCTCGGCTGGCGGATCCCGGCGCAGGTGGTGATCCCGATGGCCTCCGGCGAGCTGCTCACCAAGGTCGACAAGGCGTTCTCCGAGCTGGTGGAGATCGGGCTGGTCGAGGCGCCGGCCGGCGGCTGGAAGGTCTTCGGCGCTCAGTCGGCCGGCTGCAACCCGATCGCCGCCGCGCTGCACGCCGACACCGACACCATCACCCCGGTCAAGCCGACCGGCATCGCCAAGTCGCTCAACATCGGCGACCCGGCCGCCGGCGCGTACGCCCTGGAGGCGGTCCGCCGCACCGGCGGCTGGATGGAGTACGCCGACGACGACGAGATCCGCGCCGGCATCCGCGACCTGGCCCGTACGGCCGGGGTCTTCGCCGAGACCGCCGGCGGGGTGACCGTCGCGGTGCTGCGCAAGCTGGTCGAGTCCGGCCGGCTCGACCCGACGGCCGAGACGGTCGTCTTCAACACCGGCGAGGGACTCAAGACCATCGACGCGGTGGCCGCCCAGGTCGGCCCCACCCACCGCATCAAGCCCTCGCTGCGCGCGGCCCGGGACGCCGGCCTGCTCTCCTGAGGCCCGAGGCGGCAGACCGGGGAGTAGCTGGCGGTTTGCTGTGAGTGTGGAAAAACCCGCCGGTAGGGACTTGACGGCAGGAACCAGGCGGCGCAAGATGCTCCGTGCGGGAGGGCATTTCGCCGGAGACTTTTGAAGTTCTTACGACCCAACGCCGGAGGCGTTGTGCGAGTGTCCCTCCCGACCACGTCCGATCGGGCCAGCGAGTAATTCGCTGGCCCGATCGCTTTTCCGGCTGCCAGGCTCCCCGACATGAGCATCACGATCGCGTCGTTCGACGGCGCCGACCAGGCCGCGGTCGACGAGGCGTACCGGATCGGCGCGGCGGCCAACGACGCCGACCTGCCGGACTTCCCGCCGTTCTGCCGGCGACGCTTCGACGCGCTGTTCTCCACCCCGATGCCCGGCACCGCGACGCTCTGGGCGCTGGCCCGCCTCGACGGGGTGCCGGCCGGCTACCTGCAGCTCGACCTGCCGCAGCTCGACAACACCGACAACGCCACCGCCGAGCTGGTGGTCCACCCCGAGCTGCGGCGCCGCGGGGTGGGCCGGGCCCTGCACGCGTACGGGGTGCGTCTGCTGCGCGAGCAGGGGCGCAAGCGGGCGGTCACGATGACGGTCTCCGCGCTGCCCGACGGGCCGGACCGATCGGTGGCGGGCGACGCGTTCGCCGCCGCGACCGGAGCCCGGCCCGCGCTCGCCGAGGTGCGTCGCCGTCTCGACGTCGGTGAGATCGACCGACTCGCGCTGCGGGCGGCGCTGGCCGAGGCCCGCCCGCGCGCCGAGGGTTACCAGTCGGTCTGCTGGCAGGGTGCCACCGGGCCGGAGTACGTCGCGGACGTCGCCTACCTGGACGGCCGGTTGCTGATGGACGCGCCGATGGGCGACGTGCAGTGGGAGCCGGAGCAGGTGGACGCCGAGCGGGTCCGGGGCACCGAGCGGGCGCTGGACGCCCGGGGCCGCCGGCGCTACCACCTGGGGATGCGGCACGAGGCGTCCGGGCGGCTGGTCGCCTGGACCCTGCTGGACGTGGGCGCCGCCGCCGACTGGCACGCGTTCCAGCAGATCACCATCGTCGACCCGGACCACCGTGGGCACCGGCTCGGCCTGATCGCCAAGGCCGAGAACCTGCACCACCTGCTCACCCACGAGCCCGGGGTACGCGTCATCGACACCTGGAACGCGGCGGAGAACCAGCACATGATCGCCATCAACGAGCGGCTCGGCTTCCGCCCCGTCGACGCGTGGACCAACTGGCAGTTGACGATCTGAACTGTGACACGCCCCTACTGATCTGGGGGCTTCCTGTTGCATGATGGCGGGCATGACGGAGACCCCGCACCCCCTCTACGCCAGGCACGCCGACACCCTGGACCGCGCGCTGACCGCGATCTCCGAGCGCGGGTACTGGTCCGCCTACCCCGAGTCCCCCAGCCCCCGGGTGTACGGCGAGACCGCCGCCGCCGACGGCAGGGCGGCGTTCGAGGCGTACCTGAACGGCGACTTCCCGCTGGACCAGCCGGGCGACGGGGACACGGTCGCCACCGAGAGCAGCCCGTTCGGCCTGGCGCTGAACGTGCGCTACCCGCACGCCGCCGCCGACCAGCTGGTGGGCGCCGCGACAGTCGCGTTGCCGGCCTGGCGGGACGCCGGCCCGCAGGCCCGGGCCGGGGTCTGCCTGGAGATCCTGGACCGGCTGCACAAGCACATCTTCGAGCTGGCCAACGCGGTGCAGTTCACCAGCGGGCAGGCCTTCGTGATGGCCTTCCAGGCCGGCGGGGCGCACGCGCTCGACCGGGCGCTGGAGGCGGTCGCGTACGCGTACCGGGAGATGACCCGGCACCCGGCGACGGCCGGCTGGGAGAAGGCCGCCGGCAAGGGCGACCCGCTGCGGATGAGCAAGACGTTCCACGTGGTGCCGCGCGGGGTGGCGCTGGTGATCGGCTGCAACACGTTCCCGACCTGGAACTCGTACCCCGGGCTGTTCGCCTCGCTGGTCACCGGCAACCCGGTGATCGTCAAGCCGCACCCGCGCGCGGTGCTCCCGCTGGCGATCACCGTCCGGTACGCCCGCGAGGTGCTGACCGAGGCCGGCTTCGACCCGAACCTGGTGCAGCTCGCCCCCGAGGCGTCGGGGGAGAAGCTGGCCTCCACCCTGGCCCTGCACCCGGCCGTGAAGATCGTCGACTTCACCGGCTCCACCGAGTACGGCGACTGGCTGGAGGAGAACGCCCGGCAGGCGGCCGTCTACACCGAGAAGGCCGGCCTCAACACCGTCGTCGTCGACTCCACCGACGACTTCGCCGGGATGTGCCGCAACCTGGGCTTCACGCTCACCCTCTACAGCGGCCAGATGTGCACCACCAGCCAGAACATCCTCATCCCGGCCGGCGGCATCGAGACCGACCAGGGGCACAAGAGCTTCGACGAGGTGGCCGGCGGGATCGCCGCGGCGGTCGGCAAGCTCACCGCCGACCCGGCCCGCGGCGTGGAGCTGACCGGCGCGATCGTCAACGACGGGGTGCTGGAGCGGCTGGACGAGGTGACCAAGGTCGGCGAGCCGGTGCTCGAGTCGCGTACGGTCGAGCACCCGACGCTGCCCGGCGCGGTGGTGCGGACGCCGACCATCGTCAAGCTGGCCGCGGACGACACCGGCACGTTCGGCCGGGAGTGGTTCGGCCCGATCTCGTTCGCCATCGCCACCGAGTCGACCGCGCACAGCCTGGAGATCATGCGGGGCACGGTCGGCGAGAAGGGCGCGCTGACCGCCGCCGTGTACTCCACCGACGAGGCGGTGCTGGACGCCGCAGAGGGCGCCGCGATCGAGGTCGGCGTGCACCTGTCCTGCAACCTGACCGGCGGGGTCTTCGTCAACCAGTCGGCCGCGTTCTCGGACTTCCACGGCAGCGGCGCCAACCCGGCGGCGAACTCCGCCCTGACCGACGGCGCGTACGTGGCCAACCGGTTCCGCATCGTGCAGTCCCGCCGCCACGCCTGACCCCCTACCCATTCGCGCGCTTTCACGCAAGGAGTGGCCATCTGCCGCCGGATGGCCACTCCTTGCGTGAAAACTGCGCTCTGAGCAGATGACCGCGGGGAGCGTGAGGTCAGGCGGGGCGGCGCATCTGCAGTTCGCGCATGACCGGGACGGTGGGGTGCGGGACGCGTACGCCGGTGTCGGTGAAGCCGATCTTCTGGTACGCCCGGTACGCGCGGTCGTTGCCGACCACCACCTCCAGCAGCAGCTGCGGCCGGCCGCACTCGTGGGACCAGGCGCCCACCGCGTCGACCAGCGCGCCGAGCAGCCCGCTGCCGCGCCAGGTCGGGGTCACGTACACCGCGTAGACCACCGTCAGCGCCGGCTCGTCCGGGCTGACCGTGCCGCCGGCGTGCCCGACCAGCCGGCCGTCGGCCTCCGCGACGAACTGGGCGGTGTGCCGCCCCGCCGCGACCTGGGCGATCCGGGCGGCGTACTCGGCGTGCGGGCGGGCGGCCGCCTGGGCGACCGTCTCCAGGAAGGCCAGTGGGGTGTCGGCCAGCATCTCCAGCCGCAGCGCCCGCATCCGGGCGGCGTCCTCGGGCCGGACCCGGCGGACGGTGACCGTCGAGTTGTCCGGGTGGGCCGGGGCAGGTGTCATGCCGCCATGCATACCGCAACGACGGCTGACGATGGCTCGGACACCGCAAACCGTGGCGGAATGTGCCGATTTGTGGTCGTGCGGTGCCGTCACTGCTCGTGTAGCGTGCGATTTCGGTCACCTTGCGCGGTCGTCGCCGGCCAGCCGCAAGGGTGGGCCTCCGGTGCCGTCCCCGTCGGCGCCGGGTGGTGGAACGCCGCGCACAGTGAGGAAGTGGCACCGTGGCACAGGGCAGTGTGAAGTGGTTCAACGCCGAGAAGGGCTACGGCTTCATCGCCGTCGACGGCGGGCAGGACGTCTTCGTTCACTTCTCAGCGATCGAGATGGACGGCTACAAGGCGCTGGACGACGGCCAGCGGGTGGAGTTCGAGATCACCCAGGGGCAGAAGGGTCCGCAGGCCGAGCGGGTCCGCGTCATCGCCTGATCCCCGGCCGCGGCGGTCCGCCCGCCGGGCCCACCTCGGGGCCGCGGCCCGGGCCGGCGCCAGGGAAGATCATGAGCCGTTCCAGGCGTCGTCGCTGAGGAGGCTCCATGTCCGAGCAGTTCCCGCCGGGGTCGGCCGAGCCGCACCGCGGTGACCCGACCGGCCCGGGGTCGTCCACCCCGTCGCCGGACCCGACCGCCGCCCCGGCCGCACCCGGCTGGCCGGCCCAGCCCGCCTGGCCGAGCCAGTCCGCCTGGCCTTCCTCGCCCGGCGCCGGGCCCGCTCACCCGGGCGAGCCCGTGCCCGGCCAGCCCGTGCCCGGCCAGCCCGTGCCCGGCCAGCCCACGGCGGGCCAGCCCGCGGCCGGCACCCCGGCGCCCGGCCTTCCCGGTCAGCCCGCGCCGGGTCACCCCGGTCAGCCCGCGACCGGCTGGCCCGTGCCGAGCCAGCCGATGCCCGGCCAGCCCTGGCCGGCGCCGGCGCCGGGCTGGGGGTATCCACCCGCCGGCGGATTCCCGCCCGGCGCCGGGCCGTACCCCGGCCAGCAGCCGTACGGGGGGTCGGTCCCCGGTGGCCACGACCCCGCCGACCCGCTGGTCAACCCGCCGTACGCCGGGGTGAACGGCTGGTTCGCCCGCTGCCTCGGTGCGGCCCGCCGCGGCTGGCGGATCCTGCTGCCGGTGCTGCTGCTCACCCAGACGGTGCCCGCCGCGGTGGTCTCGCTGCTGTCGCTGGGGCTGACCCCGAATCCCGAGTCGGTGGCGCCGGACGGCTCGCTGCCGCCGGGCTACCTGAGCGACATCGCCGTGTACGGCGGCGCGGTGCTGGTCGCCACGTTCCTCCTCGGCTTCGTGCAGAGCGTGGGCTGGGCGGCCGGCACCTGGGTGGTCGCCCGGCAGGCCGCCGGCGAGCCGGTCGACCTGGGCGGGGCGCTGCGCTACGGCGGGCGTCGGGCGCTCGGCCTGTGGGGCTGGACGCTGCTGATCACCGTGATCATCACGGCCGGCGTCTGCTTCTGCGTGCTGCCCGGGGTCTACCTGACCTTCGCGCTGGCGCTGGGTGGCCCGGTCTACCTCTTCGAACGGAGCAACCCGATCGGTCGCTCGTTCCGGATGTTCCACGACCGGCTCGGCCTGGTGCTGGGGCGGGTGGCCCTGGTCGGGGCGGCTCTGGTGCTGGGCAGCGTGCTCGGCGGGGTGGTGGAGTCGGTCGGACTGCTCCCGTTCGGCGCCGACCCGCTGGCGTCGCCCGGCACCGCCGTGGGCGCCGTGCTGGTGATCGTGGCGTGCGCGGTGCTGGTCGTTCCGGCGTACCTGGCGCAACTGGTCGGGCTGGTGGTGACGTACGCGGAGCAGCGCGCCCACGAGGGCCCGGTGAACGCCGCCCGACTGTTGGCGGAACTCGGCTGACCGGCCCCATCGTGCTTGCACTCGGCAGGGGAGAGTGCTAAACAAGTCATTGGCACTCGCATACCGTGAGTGCCAATGGTCGGGGCGGTAGGGCCACGGCCGCGCCGGTGTCTCGATGGCACCGGCCGGCACGAGGCCGGTCGTCGCGGGCTGTCCGGCCCGACCGAGGAGGACGTCGTCGTCGCCAGGTGGCGACGTCCCCAAGGTGCGTACACCAGGCGGCCCATCCGGGATACACACTCGGGTGGCCCGTGAGTGTCCAGGAGGACAACGCCGTATGGCCAAGATGATCGCGTTCGACGAAGAGGCTCGCCGCGGCCTCGAGCGGGGCATGAACCAGCTCGCCGACGCCGTGAAGGTGACGCTCGGCCCCAAGGGCCGCAACGTGGTGCTCGAGAAGAAGTGGGGTGCCCCCACCATCACCAACGATGGTGTGAGCATCGCCAAGGAGATCGAGCTCGAGGACCCGTACGAGAAGATCGGCGCCGAGCTGGTCAAGGAGGTCGCCAAGAAGACCGACGACGTCGCCGGTGACGGCACGACGACGGCGACCGTTCTGGCCCAGGCCCTGGTCCGCGAGGGCCTGCGCAACGTGGCCGCCGGCGCCAACCCGATGGCCCTGAAGCGGGGCATCGAGGCCGCCGTGGCCAGCGTCTCGGAGGAGCTGTCCAAGCTCGCCAAGGACGTCGAGACCAAGGAGCAGATCGCCTCCACCGCCTCCATCTCCGCCGGTGACAGCACCGTCGGCGAGATCATCGCCGAGGCGATGGACAAGGTCGGCAAGGAAGGCGTCATCACCGTCGAGGAGAGCAACACCTTCGGCCTGGAGCTCGAGCTCACCGAGGGCATGCGCTTCGACAAGGGGTACATCTCCGCGTACTTCATGACCGACCCGGAGCGCATGGAGGCCGTCTTCGACGACCCCTACCTCCTGATCGTCAACAGCAAGATCTCGTCGGTCAAGGACCTGCTCCCGATCCTGGAGAAGGTCATGCAGTCGGGCAAGTCCCTGCTGATCATCGCCGAGGACATCGAGGGCGAGGCCCTGGCCACCCTGGTCGTCAACAAGGTCCGGGGCACCTTCAAGTCGGTCGCCGTCAAGGCGCCGGGCTTCGGTGACCGCCGCAAGGCCATGCTCGCCGACATCGCCATCCTCACCGGTGGCCAGGTCATCAGCGAGGAGGTCGGCCTCAAGCTGGACGCCGTCGGCCTCGACATGCTGGGCCGCGCCCGCAAGGTCGTGGTGACCAAGGACGAGACCACCATCGTCGACGGTGCCGGTGACGCCGAGCAGATCCAGGGCCGGGTCAACCAGATCCGGGCCGAGATCGACAAGAGCGACTCCGACTACGACCGCGAGAAGCTGCAGGAGCGGCTGGCCAAGCTGGCCGGCGGCGTCGCGGTGATCAAGGTCGGCGCGGCCACCGAGGTCGAGCTCAAGGAGCGCAAGCACCGCATCGAGGACGCCGTCCGCAACGCGAAGGCCGCCGTCGAGGAGGGCATCGTCCCGGGTGGTGGCGTCGCGCTGGTGCAGGCCGGCAAGACCGCCTTCGACAAGCTCGACCTGGTCGGCGACGAGGCGACCGGTGCGAACATCGTCAAGGTCGCGCTGGACGCCCCGCTGCGGCAGATCGCCGTCAACGCCGGCCTCGAGGGTGGCGTCGTGGTGGAGAAGGTCCGTAACCTCGACGCGGGTCACGGCCTGAACGCCGCCAACGGCGAGTACGTCGACCTGCTGGCCGCGGGCATCATCGACCCGGCCAAGGTCACCCGCTCGGCGCTGCAGAACGCGTCGTCGATCGCGGCGCTCTTCCTCACCACCGAGGCCGTCGTCGCGGACAAGCCGGAGAAGACCCCGGCCGCCCCGGCTGGCCCGGGTGGCGGGGACATGGACTTCTGAGTCCAGCTCCATCCAGTACGCCACAGGGGCGGGCCGCGCGAGCGGTCCGCCCCTGTGGCGTTGTCTAGCGGGGTATCCGGCGCTGGTTGCGGCGCTTCTCGGCCCGGCCGTACGGGGGTGGCACCGGCACCGGCTCGTCGACCACCGGCACCGGCTCGGCGACGTCCGGTTCGTCCACCTCGGTCAGCTCCGCGAGCTGCTCGGCGTCGCCGTAGTCCCGCCGGTCGAACGGCACCGCGCCCGGCCGCTCGGTGGCCGGCACCCGGGTGACGTGCGCAACGTCGTCGGTCTGCTCGTCGTCGGTGGTCATGTCGCCTCCTCCTACCGAAACGGTAGGGGCCGCCGTTCGGTCACGCGGACGAACCGGATTATCGGGGTCAATGCCCGCTTTGGCCGGTCGGCGACGGGTCCGGGCGGTCCGACCCGAGCGCCGTCGGTAGAGCGGGAAGACCCGCTCGATCCGGGCGGCGGCAGGGCCGACGGCGCACCGGTCAGCCGCGGGCGGCGCGGACCGCCGCGTACGCGTCGACGATGCCCGCGCCGGCCAGGCTCCCCGCACCGCCGCAGCCGTCCCGCGGCCCGGCCGGCGGAGCGTCCGTCGCGGCGGGCTTCGCGGTCTCCCGCAGGATCCGTCGGGTCCGGTCCAGGTCGCCGACCAGCGCCGGGTTCGCCGACCACATCAGCGCCACCACGCCCGCCACCTGCGGCGTCGCCATCGAGGTGCCGTCCAGGGTGGCGTACCCGCCGCCGGGCATCGCGGAGAGCACCTCCGCGCCCGGGGCGACCAGGTCCGGCTTCGCGGCGCCGCCCGGGGCCGGCCCGCGGCTGGAGAAGTCGGTGACCCGGCCGCGCCGGTCGACCGCGCCGACGGTGAGCACGTCCGGATAGGGCGCGGGCGGGTCGACGATCGACCCGCAGTACGGGCCGGTGTTGCCGGCCGCCGCGACGACCAGGATCCCGGCGGCGTCCAGCGCGTCGACCGCCGGGCGCAGCGCCCCCGGGTCGCAGCCCTCGATCGGCGGGCAGCCCCAGGAGTTGGTCAGCACGTCCGGCGCCCGCTCCGGCCGCCCGTCGGTGAACGGGTCGCCGCCGGCCGGGAACGGGGCGAGCATGAACTGCAGGCAGTCCAGGTAGCGCGCCGGGCTGCCCAGGTTCCGGTCGAGGTCGGCGCAGCCCACCCAGCCGGCGCCGGGCGCCACCCCGATGCCGTCCCGGCCGACCGCGCTGCCGGTCGTGTGGGTGCCGTGGCCGCCCTGGTCGGTCGGGGAGCGGGTGCCGTCCCACGGGTCGTACCAGGAGTCGTCCCCGCCGCGGAAGCCGCCGGCGAGCGCCGGGTGGGTGCCGTCCACACCGGAGTCCGAGCTGCCGACCACCACCCCGGAGCCGGTGACCCCCAGCTCGGACCAGACCCGGTCCGCGCCGATCAGGCGCACGTTCCAGGTCGGGCCGTCGGGGGCCGGGCGATCACCGTGGGCGGTCGGCGCGGCGGCGGGCAGCGGGCGTACCCGCTGGCTGATCAGCACCCGGGCCACCTCCGGCCGGCCGGCGAGCCAGGTCCGCACCGCCGGCCCGCCGTCGGTCTCGATCGCGTTCAGCAGGTAGTACGGCGTGGGGTGCAGGCGCAGCCGGGTCAGCTCCCGGCGCAGGCCGCCCTGGGTCCGCTCGGCGGTCGCTACCAGCCGGCGGTGCACCTCGACGGCCCGGGCGTCGCGGCCGGCCCGGCCCGGCGTCCCGGTGGGGAGGCCGCCGAGGTCGGCCTGCTCGCGGAGCACCACCAGCAGCCGCTCGCCGTGCAGGCCGGGCTGGCCGGGGCCGAGGTCGACCGCGCCGAGGGCGACGAGCAGCACGGCCGTGGCCAGCGCCGCCACCGGCCGGCTCGGCGTACGCCCGCGCGGGCGGGCCAGTAGCACGCCGTACCCGACGGCCAGCAGGATCGCGGCGACCAGCCCGGCGCCGGCGGCGACCGCGACCCAGTACGGCACGTCCCGGCTGCCGATGAGCACCACGGAGATCTCCTCCGGGTCGGCGAAGGCCAGCGGCCCGAACAGCACCAGCCCCACCAGCCAGCGCACCGGCGCCTGCCCGGCCGGTACGCCGTCCCGGCGGCCCGCCGCCTGCAACGCGCCCAGCGCGAACCCGACCGGCGGCAGGGTGACCAGCGCGGGCAGTTGGGCGCCCGACTGCCCCGCCCCGGCGGCGAGCAGCAGCAGGACGACCCCGGCCACCAGGCCACCCACCAGCACCAACCGCGTCGGCTGCGGCCGGCCCGCCGCGGACCCGGCGGTGGCGAAGCGGGACCAGAACGGGTCGCCGAGCAGCGCGCCGGCCAGCGTCCCGAGGGCGGCGGCGGCGAGCGCGGCGAGCAGCGTCTCCAGCAGGCCGCCGAACGCGCCGACCCAGGCCCAGGGCAGCAGCAGCGCCAGCCCGGCGGCGATCGCCAGCAGCGTGCCGGCGGTGGGCCGCCCGCTCCGGGCGTGCGGCCGGCTCTCCGGGCCCGGCTGCTTCGGGACCGGCTCCGCCCGGCCGCCCGGGACGAACCGGGCGGCGAGCAGGGCGAGCACGGCGGCGGTGGTGGCCAGCGCGGCGAGGTAGAGCTCGTGGTGCACCGGAGGGACCGCTCGCAGCGCGGCGAGCACCGCCAGCGCCAGGGCCGCCGCCAACCAGACCCGGCCGGTGCTCCGGACCGCGGCCGACCGGGGGAGCAGGGCCAGCAGCAGCGCGGGCAGTCCGGCCAGCAGGGCGGAGGCCACGCCGACCGCCGGCCAGAGCCACACCCAGCGGTCCCGCCCGCCGGCGAGGAGGAGTTGGTCCGCCACCCAGCCGCTGGCCTGGAGCAGCGCGACCACGGTCGCCGTCCAGCCGCCGGCCAGCGCGGCCACGACGACAGCCCACGGGCTCCCCGACCGGCCGTCGTCGTCGCTTCGGGGTCCGTCGGGCCGCATCCGCACACAGTACGACGGCCGACCGGCGGGCGGCGTCGCCGCCGGGTGAGCGGGCCTGCCCGCCCGCCTGCGTCCACCGCGGGGTAGGTGGGAGACGTCCCCGTCGCTTGCTCTGCTGCCATCCACGCGACGACCACTCTCGGTGACTGCCGCGTATATGGCAGCAGAGCAAAGCGTGCAAGCCAGGGCGCCGGGGGCCGCGGACCCGAGGCGGCGTTTTCCCAGCTCAACACCGCGGTCGGTAGGAGCGGTGCCCGGCGGGCGCGGATGGCTGGGGCGCGCCTGATTACGCAGAGTGCGACAACCGCGGTCGGCGCTAAGGAAAACGCCGCGTGAACGGGGGCGCACGGCGCGACGTACCCCGGATCGGGGCGTGCTGCGGGCGGCCCGGTGCGGTTACGGTGGACGGGTGCGTGACCCCTACGTGACCCGAGCCGCCGCCGGCCAGCTCTCCCCGCAGCGCCGGGCCGACGACCTGCGGAAGCTGCGGGCCGAGCGGTTCGATGTGCTGATCATCGGCGGCGGCGTGACCGGCGCCGGCGCCGCGCTCGACGCCGCGTCCCGGGGCCTCAAGGTGGCCCTGGTCGAGGCGCGGGACTACGCGGCCGGCACCTCCAGCCGGTCCAGCAAGCTGATCCACGGCGGCCTGCGCTACCTGGAGCAGCTCGAGTTCCATCTGGTCCACGAGGCGTTGACCGAGCGCGGCCTGCTCGCCACCCGGCTCGCGCCGCACCTGGTCCGGCCGCTGCCCTTCCTGGTCCCGCTGCCCGGCGGGCGCAACCTGCGCGACCTGCCGGCACGGGTGTTCCGCCGGGCCTACTACGGCGCCGGGGTGGCCGCCTACGACGCCTTCGCCGGGCTGTTCGGCGGGGGTCGCGGCATGCCGCTGCACCGGCACCTCACCCGCGAGGGCGCCCGCCGGATCTTCCCGAGCCTCCGGGCCGACGCGCTGGCCGGCGCCATCCGCTACTACGACGGCCAGGTGGACGACGCCCGGCTGGTGGTCACCCTGGCCCGCACGGCGGCCAGCCTGGGCGCCACCGTGGTGAACAGCACCCGGGCCGTCGGCCTGATCCGGCAGGCCCGCGAGGTCACCGGGGTTCGGGTCCGCGACCTGGAGGCCGCGCCCGGCGACCCGGACGCCGAGTTCGAGGTACGCGCCCGCACCGTCATCGGGGCGACCGGCGTGTGGAGCGACGACATGTCGCGGATGCTCAACGACGTCGGGCTGCGCCCCGGCATCCGGGTCCGGGCCTCCAAGGGCGTGCACCTGGTGGTGCCCCGCTCGGCGATCACCGGCGAGACCGGGCTGATCCTGCGCACCCCGACCAGCGTGCTCTTCGTCATCCCGTGGGGCGGCCACTGGATCATCGGCACCACCGACACCGACTGGCGGCTGGACCGGTCCCACCCGTCCGCCTCCGCCCGCGACATTCAATACCTGTTGGACCAGGTCAACACGGTGCTGGAGCGGCCGCTGTCCACGGCCGACATCGAGGGCGTCTACGCCGGGCTGCGGCCGCTGCTGGCCGGCGAGGCCGACTCCACCTCCAAGCTGTCCCGGGAGCACGCTGTCTTCGAGCCGATGCTCGGGCTGCTCCTGGTGGCCGGCGGCAAGTACACGACGTACCGGGTGATGGCCTCCGACGTGGTCGACCGGGCCGTCCGCCGGCTCGGTGGCGGGCGGCCGTCGCGCACCGCCGACCTGCCCCTGCTCGGCGCCGACGGGTACGCCGCGATGTGGCGGGACCGGGCCGACCTGGCCCGCCGGCACGGCGTGCCGGTCGGCGTGGTCGAGCACCTGCTGGAGCGGTACGGCACGCTGACCCTGGAGCTGCTCGCCCTGGTGGACGCCGACCCGCTGCTCGCCTCCCCGCTGGCCGGCGCCCCGGAATACCTCGCCGCCGAGGTCACCTACGCGACCCGGGCCGAGGGGGCGCTGCACCTGGAGGACGTGCTGACCCGGCGCACCCGGATCTCGATCGAGACCACCCACCGGGGGCTGGAGTCGGCCGGGCACACCGCGGAGCTGATGGGCTCGGTGCTGGGCTGGGACGCGGCCACCCGGGAACGGGAGGTCGCGCACTACCGGGCCCGGGTCGAGGCGGAGCGGGAGTCCCAGCTGATGCCGGACGACGCAACCGCCGACGCTGCCCGGCTCGGCGCGCCGGACGTCCGCGGCTTCGCCGCCGATCGGGGTGTCGACGGCGACTCCGTCGAACTGCCGACCTCCTCCCGCTGACCGATCCCCGGTACGCGGGTCCGCCCATCGACGGCCGTCCGGTCGGTGGGTTCCGGCCACTACCTACGGTGGGGTAAGTTGCGGCGCGTGGTTTCCACCCAGTGGTCACGCCTGCCCGTCCTGACCGCCGCCGCCGTCCTGACGGCCAGCCTCACCGGATGCTCGGTGTTCGCCTCCGACGCCGCCCGGTCCACACCCGGGGCCACCGCGAGCGGTTCCGCCGCGGGCGCGGCCGACGCCGCCGCCCGGGTCAGCCTGGTGCAGAAGATCGGCCAGGACGGCCCGCTCCGGACGCTCACCGTGGAGCCCGACGGCCGCTGGGAGTGCGACGACTGTGCCGGCGACGGCGTCACCTCCAGCGGCAACCTGAACCCTGAGCAGGTCACCCGGTTGCACGGCCTGCTCGCCGACCCGCGACTGCCCGGGGAGACCGACCAGGCGCGGCAGTACCGGCTGAGCTGCATCGGCGCGCTGACCTCCAGCCTGGTCACCGCCGCCGGGCAGATCACCTCGCAGGACTGCCCGGGCGAGGAGCACCCGCCGGTGGCGAACGAGATCCTGCTGCTGCTCACCCAGGCCACCCCGGCCGAGCCCACCGCCTGAACGGGTCGCCGCGCGGCCGGGTCGCCGCGCGGCCGGGGGAGGGCTCAGAGCACCTTGCCGGGGTTGAGCAGGCCGGCCGGGTCCAGCGCCGTCTTGATCGCCTGGTGCACCCGGACGCCGACCGGCCCGATCTCCCGGGCCAACCAGTCCCGCTTCAGCAGCCCGACCCCGTGCTCCCCGGTGCAGGTGCCGCCGAGGTCGAGGCCCAGCCGCATGATCTCGTCGAAGGCCCGCCGCCCCCGTTCCAGGCTCGCCGGGTCGGCCCGGTCCACCACGATGTTCGGGTGCATGTTGCCGTCGCCGGCGTGCCCGACCACGCCGATCGGCACCTCGCACTCCCGCGCGATCCGGGCCACCCCGTCGAGCAGGGCGGCCAGCGAGCCGCGCGGCACCGCCACGTCGTCGATCACCAGGCCGCCGTTGCCGCCGGGACAGGTGTCCGCGGCGAACTTCTCCATGGCCGGGTGGGCCAGCCGGCGGGCCTGCAGCAGGGCGGCCGCCTCGACCGCGTCGGTGGCGGCGTACACCTCCTCGGCGCCGGCCGCCGTGCAGACCTCGGCGAGCCGGGCCAGGTCGTCCGCCGCCCGGGCGCCGGTGTCCGCGGCCGCCAGCAGCAGCGCCTGCGCGTCGGTGCGCAACCCCATCGGCCGGTACGCCTCGATCGCCCGCAGGTGGGTGCGGTCCAGCAGCTCCAGCAGGCTGGGGGTGAGCCCCTTCGCGGCGATGTCGGCCACCGCCGCGCCGGCCGCCGCGGTGGAGTCGAAGACCGCCACCATGGTCAGCGAGGCGTCGGGGGCGGGCCGGAGCGACACGGTCACCTCGGTGATCACCCCGAGGGTGCCCTCGGAGCCGACGAAGAGCCGGGTCAGGTCGTACCCGGCGACGCCCTTGGCGGTCCGCCGGCCGGTGCGCAGCACCTCGCCGGAGGCGAGCACCACCTCCAGGCCCAGCACGTACTCGCCTGTCACGCCGTACTTCACGCAGCACATGCCGCCGGCGTTGGTGGAGGCGTTGCCGCCGATGGTGGACGACTCCCAGGAGCCCGGGTCCGGCGGGTACCACAGGCCGTGCTCGCGGACCGCGCCCGCCAGCGTCGCGTTGACCACCCCGGGCTGCACCACCGCGATCCGGCTCACCGGGTCGACCTCCCGGATCGCGTCCATCCGGACGGTGCTCAGCACCACCGCGCCGTCCACCGCGTTCGCCGCGCCGGCCAGCCCGGTCCGCGCCCCCTGCGGCACCACCGGTACGCCGTGCCGGGCCGTCGCCCGGACCACGGCGACCACCTCCGCGGTCTCCCGGGGGCGGACCACCACCAGCGGCTCGCCGGCCGCGCAGAGGTCCGCCTCGTCGCGGCGATGGGCGTGCAGCAGATCCGGGTCGGTGAGCACGGCGTCGTCGCCGAGGGCGGCGCGCAGCTCGTCGAGGAGGGGGGAGCCAGCCATGCGGGGAAGGCTAACCGGCAGCTAGATTGGCCGCCATGCTGTACCTGGACCGGCCGGCCTGGCCGTGGCGGGGACGGCTCTGGTCGCACCTGATCAGCGACGTCTCCCACGCCGAGCTGCACGCCTTCGCCGAGGTGCTCGGCGCGCCGAGGCGTGCCTTCGACCGGGACCACTACGACATCCCCGCCGACCGGTTCCCGATGGCGGTCTGGCTGGGGGCGCGGGTGGTGCCCAGCCGCGAACTGGTCCGCCTGCTGCGCGTCGCCGGCCTGCGCCGCCCGAAGCACCTCTCCCGGCCCGCCGGCGAGCGTCCGGGCGCGGCGTCCCGCCCGGCCGCCTGAGCCGGGGCGACCACCGTGGCATCCCCGGTGACCGGCGGTACGGCTCACCGCAGGGTGGCCAGCTCCCGGGTCAGGTTGGCGCGCGCCGGCCGCTCCCACCGGGTGGCCAGCTCCGGCAGCCGGTAGCGGGCGGGCAGGGCGAGCAGGGCGTCGAGGACCCTGGCCCGGCCGGCGCGGAAGGCCGGCTCCGGCACGTGCGCGTACTCGGCGCGGATCTCGGCGGCGTACCGGTCGTACTCCGGCTCCGGTGCGGCCAGGATCGCCAGGTCGGCGTCGCAGAGCAGGGCGCCGTCGCGGTCGTCGGCGGCGACCGCGTGGTCGGCGGTGAGCAGCACCAGCCGGCGGACCTCGGCGACCGCGGCCGGCGGCACCCGCAGCCCGGTGAGCATCCGGTCGGCCAGCGCGGCGCTGTCCCGCTCGTTGGCGTCGCCGGTCGCCCGGGGGTCGTAGACGGCGTCGTGGCACCAGGCGGCGAGCCGGACCAGGTCCGGCCGGTCGGCCGCGAGCGGGTGGGCGTCCACCACGTCCAGCACGGCGCTCAGGTGCCGGAGCGTGTGGTAGTGGCGGTGCGGCTGCGCCCAGCGGGTAAGTAGCTCCTCGCCGGCGGCGGTCAGCGCCGGGCCGTCCGCCGCCCCGGCGGCGCGGGCGGCGGACCGCCAGCGGGAGAGCAGGTCGGTCACCCGGCCGAGTCTGCCCGACGATCGGCAGGATTCACCCCGAGCGGTACGGGTAGTCCGCGCCATGGCCGTGGCAGGGGACCGCCGACCGTCGTGGATGCAACGGGTCGGCCTGCGGACCGGCGACGGCGCGATGGACGTGGACTCGGCCCGGATCGCCGAGGCCATGGAGGAGCTGCGTCACCGCGGCCGGGCCACCCTGCAGGACCGGTTGCACCGGGTCCGGATGGCGATGGGCCTGGCCGTGCAGGCCGGGCTGGCGGCCGCGCTCGCCTGGGTCGTGTCGCACGAGCTGCTGCACAACCCGCAGCCGGTCTTCGCCCCGATCTCGGCGGTCGGCACGCTGGCCGCCTCGGTCGGGCAGCGGCTGCGCCGGACGGTGGAGCTGATCGCCGGGGTGGCCGTCGGGGTGGCCCTCGGGGACGGGCTGATCTACCTGCTCGGCACCGGCGGCTGGCAGCTCGGCCTGGTGGTGACCGCGGCGATCCTGCTGACCATCTTCTTCGGCGCCAGCGTGGCGATCGTGATCCAGGCGGCGGCCACCGCGGTGCTGATCGTCACGCTCAGCCCGTCCACCCAGAACCTGGAGCTGCCCCGCTTCGTGGACGCCTTCGTCGGTGGCGGGATCGCGCTGCTGGTGACCGCCATCCTGCTGCCGCTCAACCCGCTGCGGGTGATCAACCGGGCCGCCCGACCGGCCCTGGACCTGCTGGCCAGCCAGCTCGACGTGGCCGCCGAGGCGCTGCGCA
This sequence comes from Micromonospora sp. NPDC000089, assembly GCF_042899365.1. NCBI lineage: Bacteria > Bacillati > Actinomycetota > Actinomycetes > Micromonosporales > Micromonosporaceae > Micromonospora > Micromonospora sp. NPDC000089. The sequence continues at coordinate 49,267 of NZ_JBIAZT010000007.1, read as the reverse complement.
ACCGGGACCGGCGCGCCGCGCAGCAGGCGCTGGACCGGCTTCGGGAGAACAAGGAGGAGCTGGACACCTTCACCGAGGCGATCGACGGGGCCAAGGAGACCAGCACGCTGTCCCCGGCCCGCTGGCACCGGCGCAGCGAACTCACCCACTACGCGGAGGCGGCTGAGCCGATCGACCGGGCCATGCGCAACAGCGGCACGCTGATCCGCCGTTCGGTCACCCTGATCGAGGACGAGGAGCAGGTGCCCGGGCCGATGCCCGACGCGGTGGCCCACCTGGCCGAGTCGGTCCGCCTGCTGCGGCACGAGTTCGCCGTCGGCGAGGAGCCGGAAAAGGCCCGCGAGCGGTCGCTGCGCGCGGTGAGCGAGGCCGGCCGGGCGTACGGCGAGGGGGTGGGCTTCTCGGGCAGCGTGGTGATCGCCCAGGTGCGTACCACCGCCAGTGACCTGATGGTCGCCTCCGGGGTCGACCAGGAGGAGGCGAACCGGCTGGTCCGGCGGGCGTTCGGCAACCAGGACCCGGGTGGCGGCGAGCCGACCGAGCCGGACACCGCCCCCAGGGCGCCCACCGCGCCGCCGGTCGGCTGAGCCCGCGCCGTGCCCCGGTTGCCGCCCGGCGGGTGTCGGGCCGCCGGGAGCACCCGGCCGGGAGGGCCGGGGATGACTACGCTGACCGCATGGCCGACACCCCGCCCGGACCGCCCGCGTCCGCGCCGCCCGCCGTCACCCCGCCGGGCGCCGCCGCGCCCCGGATGCCGGCCCGCCGGCGCAGCGTCTGGCGCGTCGTGGCATTGGCCGCGGTGGTGCTGCTGATCGCCGGCTGCGCGGCGTACATGATCTGGACGCTCGGCGAGAACCTGGGCCTGGACGCCCTGCTGGTCGGCGTGGCGGCGGCGATCCTGCCGGTGCCGGTGCTCGTCGCCTGCTTCCTCTGGCTCGACCGGTACGAGCCGGAGCCGCTGAAGTACCTCATCTTCTGCTTCGTCTGGGGCGCGTTCGTGGCCACGGCCGCGTCGTTGACGGTCAACGAGACGGCTGCCCGGTTGTTCAAGGAATGGGGCGTCTCCTCCTCGCTGACCGGGGTGCTGGTGGCGCCGTTCATCGAGGAGCTGACCAAGGCCCTCGGCCCGATCCTGCTGCTGGTCTTCCGCCGCCGGGAGTGGTCGGGGATCACCGACGGCCTGGTCTACTGCGGGCTCTCCGCGATCGGCTTCGCCATGGTGGAGAACATCCTCTACCTGGGCGGCTACGGCTACGCCTCGGGCGCCGACCAGTGGGGCCCGGCGACCGGCGTCCGGCAGGTGATCGCCATCTTCATCATGCGGATCCTGCTCTTCGGCTTCGCCCACCCGCTGTTCACCTCGATGACCGGGGTCGGGCTGGGCATCGCCGCCCGGACGGCCGACCGGCGGGTACGCGTCCTCGCCCCGGCCGCCGGTCTGCTGCTGGCGATGATGCTGCACGGCACCTGGAACCTGCTGCCGACGCTGGTCCAGGCCACCGGCCAGCTGGCGATCTGGATGTACGGCGTGCTCGGCGTGATGGTGCCGGTGTTCTTCGGCATGGTCGGCTTCGCGGTGTGGCTGCGCGCCTGGGAGGGGCGGCTCACCGAGCGCACCCTGCCGGACTACGTCCGGGCCGGCTGGCTCACCCCGCCCGAGGTGGCCGCGCTGGGCAGCCTGGGCCGGCGGCACGCGGCGCGTACCTGGGCCCGGCGGGTGGCCGGCGACGCGGGCGTACGGGCGATGCGCGGGTACCAGTTCGCCGCGACCCGGCTGGCCCTGCTGCGGGACGGGATGCGCCGGGGGCTGGACCGCACCCCGGCCGACCGGGAGCGGACCCGGCGGGAGGAGTGGGAGCTGCTGCAGGCGATCGCCGCGTACCGGTCGTTCTTCGTGGGGCGCGACCCGCAGGCGCCGGTCGGCGTCTGGGACGGCCGCCGCTACCACCTGCGGTTCCCGGACGGCTCGCAGCGCCCGGTCGAGGCGCCCGACTCGCCGGTGGTGCCGATCCCGGTGGTGCTCGCCCCGCCGCCCGCCCCCTGGCTCAGGTCATCAGGCCGGTGAGGAAGTCGCCGAGCCCCTGCGCCAGCGCCATCAGTGCGGCGCCGATCCCCCTGAACAGCTGGGCCGCGCCGTCCGGCCGGAACGCCATGAAGTAGATCAGGAAGGCGACGAAGCCCCAGAGCAGGATCTTCTTCACGAGTACCGGCATCGTCCCTCCCCAGGGCGCTGGACGGGGCTGGCTTCCCGCCCGGCGGCCCGGCAAACGGCGCGGCCCGGCGGTCGGGCACCGGGGAGCTGAAGGTGCGCCGGGGGCGGGAGGCGCGCCGGGGAGCTAGAGGTAGAGCCCGGTGTTGCCGGCCGGCTCCCGCTCCACCCGTTCGGCGGCGACGGCGTGCACGTCCCGCTCGCGCAGCAGCACGTAGCCGCGGCCCTGCAACTCGACCTCGGAGCGGTCGTCGGGGTCGAACAGCACCCGGTCGCCGGCCACCACGGCCCGTACGTGCGGGCCGACCCCGACGGCGGTGGCCCAGGCGAGTCGCTTGCCCACGGCGGCGGTCGCCGGGATCACGATGCCGGCGGTGGAGCGGCGTTCCCCCTCGCTGCCCTCGGTGCGGACCAGCACGCGGTCGTGCAGCAGGCGGATGGGCAGGCCGGAGTCGAGGTTCGCATCGGCGGTCACGCGAAGACGCTACCGCGTGCCGGTCGGCCGGTCGCCGCCGTGGTTGAGTGAGCGCGGCGCAGGGCAATGTGTGGCGGAACCGCCCTACTGTGGCGCGTGGCGGACTACCCTGTCCGGGCCGTCGCCGCGAAGGGCGGGCCGCTTTGTCTTCCAGGAGGTGCGCTTGAGCCGCTTCGAGCAGGTACGCGGACGGCTCCGCCGCGCGTACGAATCCGGGCGTGAGGCGGTGCGCGCGGGTCGCGCCGACCATGCCGACGAGCCGGACCTACCAGGGGTGGCCACGCCCTCCCTGCCCGGACCGCCGGCCCCGCGGTCGGCGACGGTGGTCGGCGCCGAGCCGGCCGAGCCGACCGGGGAGGACCTGCACCCGTCGACCGCCAGCCGGGACGACGCGGACGTGCCGCACTCGCTGCGGATCGCCGCCGCCTGGTCGTGGCGGCTGATCGTGATCGGCGTGGTCACCTGGGCGCTGCTACGGATCGTCGGGACGATCAGCATCGTGATCATCCCGCTGGCCATCGCCCTGCTGCTGTCCGCGCTGCTCGCGCCGGCGGTGGGCTGGCTGCTGCGGGCCCGGTTCCCCCGGTCGCTGGCGACCGCGGTGGTGCTGGTGGGCGGCCTGGCCGCGGTGATCGGCACGATGACCCTGGTGGTGAACGAGTTCATCAAGGGCGCGCCGGAGCTGAGCGAGAAGTCGTCGCAGGGCGTGCGGCAGATCCAGGACTGGCTCAAGACCGGCCCGCTGCACCTGTCGGACAGCCAGCTCGACCGGTACATCACCGAGGCGCAGGGCTGGATCAACGGCAACACCGAGAAGTTCACCAGCGGCGCGCTCTCCACCGCGGCCACCCTGGCCGAGGTGCTGACCGGCACCGTCCTGGTGCTCTTCGCCACCTTCTTCTTCCTGCGCGACGGCAGCAAGATCTGGCGGTTCCTGGTGCGGCTGCTGCCGGTGGCCGCCCGGTGGAAGGTCGACGACGCCGGCCGGTCCTCCTGGGCCACGCTGGGCGCGTACGTGCGGGCCACCGTGCTGGTCGCCTTCATCGACGCGCTGGGCATCGGCATCTTCCTGGTCATCTTCCACGTGCCGTTCGCCTTCCCGCTGGCCGCGTTGATCTTCCTCGGCGCGTTCATCCCGATCGTCGGGGCAGCCCTGTCCGGCATCGTGGCGGTGCTGGTGGCGCTGGTCGACCAGGGGCCGGGGACGGCGCTGATCATCCTGGCCGCGGTGATCGGCGTGCAGCAGGTCGAGGGACACATCCTGCAGCCGCTGATCATGGGCCGGGCGGTGGCCATCCACCCGCTCGCGGTGATCGTCGGGATCGCCGCCGCGGTGGTGCTGGCCGGCATCACCGGCGCGCTGGTCGCCGTACCGCTGATCGCGGTGCTCAACACCGCCGTCCGCCGGCTCGCCGCGCGGACCGTCCCGGACACCCCGCCGGACGCCGTGGTGGTCGCCTCGCAGGCGCCCTGACCGACCCGCGACCCGCCCGCACCCCGCCCCGGGTGCGGGCGGTCGCGCGTCCGGGCCCGGTCGCGGCCGTGCGGATTCAGGCCTTGGCGAGCCGCTCCAGGGCGCCGCGGGCCACCTCGGGCCGGGTGGTGTACCAGAACGGGGGCAGCGAGCGGCGCAGGAACGGGCCGTAGCCGCGGGCCGTCTCCAACCGGGAGTCGAGCACGGCCACCACGCCCCGGTCACCGGTCGCCCGGATCAGCCGGCCCACGCCCTGGGCCAGCCGGACCGCCGCGATCGGCACGCTGACCGCCGCGAAGCCGGAGCCGCCGCCCGCGTCCACCGCCGCCGCCCGGGCCGCCGCCAGCGGCTCGTCGGGCCGGGGGAACGGCAGCCGGTCGATCACCACCAGCTGGCAGGAGTCGCCGGGCACGTCCACCCCCTGCCAGAGCGACATCACGCCGAACAGGCAGCTGGACCGCTCCTCGCGGAACCGGCGGACCAGCAGCGGCAGCGCCTCCTCGCCCTGCAGCAGCACCGGCAGGTCGGTCCGTGCCCGGAGCAGCTCCGCGGCCTGCTGCGCGGCCCGTCGCGACGAGAAGAGCCCGAGGGTACGACCACCGAGCGCGCCGACCAGCCCGAGCAGCTCCTCGCCGGCGGCCTCGGGCAGCCCGGAGACGCTGGGCCGGGGCAGGTGCGCGGCGACGTACAGGATGCCCTGCCGGGCGTAGTCGAACGGCGAACCGACGTCCAGCGACGACCAGCCCGGGCCGGAGGTGGCCGGCACCACGCCGGTGGCCGCCCGGCTGCCGGTCGCGGCGGCCACCCCACCCGCCGGGGCGTCTGCGGGTACGACCGAGGTGGACCGGCCGGCGGTGGCGGTGGCCATGGCGGCGGCGGCCGGGGACGGCGGGGCGGGCGGTGGCGCGTCCAGCCCGAGGGCCCGGGCCACCGTGTCGAACCGGCCGCCCAGCGCCAGGGTGGCCGAGGTGGCCACCACGGTGCGCTCGTCGTACAGGTGGGTGGCGAGGGTGCCGGCGACCGAGAGCGGCGCGACCACCAGGGCGCGGCGGCTGCCGTTGTCCGGCTTCTCCACCCAGGCCACGTCGTGGTCGGCCTCCTCCAGCAGCCGCTGGGCGGTGGTGGAGAGCTCGTCCAGCGCCGCCTTGGCCTGCTGCTTGCGCACCGGGTCCGGGTCGTCGGACTTGACGTCGCCGATCGCCTCCAGTGCCGCCCGGGTGGCGGCGTCCAGCAGCGTGCACGCCTCGCGCAGCGGCGCCGGCAGCCCGGAGGTGATCCGCCCGGCCGGGGCCTCGGCCAGCCCGACGGCCAGCGCGTCGCCGGCCTCGGTGAGCCGGTCGGCGACGTCCGGCCGCAGCAGCGGGCGGGCCCGGCGGGCCGACCGGTCGATCAGCTCCGGGACCAGCTCGGCCTGCGCGGCGGAGGAGACCCGGTCGGCCAGCTCGTGCGCCTCGTCCACGATCAGCAGCTTGTGCGGCGGCACGATGTGCCGGCCGGCGAGCATGTCCACCGCGAGCAGGCTGTGGTTGGTGACCACGATGTCCGCCTCGCGGGCCCGGGCCCGGGACGCCTCGGCGAAGCACTCGGCGCCGAACGGGCAGCGGGCCGCCCCCACGCACTCCCGGGCCGGCATCGACACCGCCCGCCAGGCCTGGTCGTCGACGCCCGGGTCCAGCTCGTCCCGGTCGCCGGTGTCGGTCTCCTGCGCCCAGTCGCGCAGCCGCTGCACCTGCTTGCCCAGCCGGCCCGCCTCGCCGAGCCACTTCGTCCCGCCGCTGGGCCGGGCGGCCGGCGCGTCGAAGAGGGTGTCCTCCGGCTCCTCCTCGGTGGAGGCGTCCAGCCGGGCCAGGCAGAGGTAGTGGTGCCGGCCCTTGAGCACGGCGAAGGTGGGTCGCCGGCCCAGCAGCGGCTCGACCGCGTCGGCCAGCCGGGGCAGGTCGTGGTCGACCAGCTGGGACTGCAGCGCCAGGGTGGCGGTGGAGACCACCACCGGCCCGTCCACGGTCAACGCGGGCGCCAGGTACGCCAGCGACTTGCCGGTGCCGGTGCCGGCCTGGACCAGCAGGTGCTCGCGGGTGGCCACGCTGCGCTCGATCGCCTCGGTCATCTGCTGCTGGCCGGGACGGGCCGCGCCGCCGGGCACCGCGCCGACCGCGGCGGCGAGCAGCTCGCTCCCGCCGGGCCGGCCGCCCCGACGCCGGCCGCCGCGCGCGGTCGGGGTGGCGGGGCCGGTGGCGGTGCGGGACGGAGTCACCGTGCGACGGTACCCGCAGCCGCCGACAGCGGGTGCGCGGCACGGCCGGCGGACCCGCTCCGCGACCCTCCCGACCGGCTCGCGCCACGCGGCGGGGGATGGCGGGAATCGGCTAGGGTTCCACTCATGCCGAGCGATGTGGTCCGCGTGATCTACCGCAAGTACGACGGCAGCGCCCACCGCGACTACCCGGCCCGCCGGCTGACCGAGGACGACCTCGGCGTCTGGCTCGGCGTGCCGGCCGGCACCGAGTCGGTCTACCATGGCCGGCCGTCCGTCGAGCAGATCCCGTTCGTCCTGCTGGTGCCGCACCACGCCTGGTGGACCGGCATGTTCAACCCGCCCCCGCGCACCAGCGAGGTCTACTGCGACATCGCCACCCCGGCCCGCTGGGAGGGCGACGACACCGTCCACCTGGTCGACCTCGACCTGGACGTGGTGCGCCGGCGCGCCACCGGCCTGGTCGAGCTGCGCGACGAGGACGAGTTCGCCGAGCACCGGGTGCGCTTCGGCTATCCCGACGAGGTGGTGGTCGAGGCCGAGGCGGCGGCCCGCGAGCTGCTCACCGCCCTGGGCGACGGCACCGAGCCGTTCGCCACGTCGTACCGGAAGTGGCTGGCGCTGGTGGTCTGAGCCGGCTCAGCCGGGCGGCGGCCCGGGGTCGTCCGGCAGCCGCGGCGGCAGGTGGCCGAGCTTGTCGGGGTTGAGCTGGTTGAAGACGCCGGTGACCCGGCCGTCGGCCACGGTGAACGAGCTGACCAGCCGGAACAGTCGGCCGTCGGGGTGCACGGTCCGCCCGGGAGGCGGTGCCGGGCGGGGTGGGCGAGGATCGGGGGATGAGCGTGGTGGACGGAGCGGAGTTCGTGGCGCCTAAGGGCGGCACGATGCGGGCCCTGTTGCGGGCCCCGGCGGGCGGCGACGCGGTGGACCTGGGGGCGATCGACCCCCGGTCGACCCCCGGCCTGCCCGGCGCGGCGGGCAAGGGTGGCGAGCGCAAGGCCTGGGCGCGTGACCAGGTGGAGCTGATCGGCGCGGAGCTGGCCCGACAGCAGGAGATGCTGTTCGCCACGGCCAAGGCGGCCGCGGACTCCGCGGCGCCCGCCTCGGCCCCCACCCTGGCGGGCCCCGAGCTGGCGGGCGACCGGCCGGGCCGGCTGCTGCTGGTGCTGCAGGCGATGGACTGCGGCGGCAAGGACGGCACGGTCAAGCGGGTGGCCGGCGCGATGAACCCGCTCGGCCTGCACATCCGGTCGTTCGGCCCGCCCACCGAGGAGGAGCTGCGGCACGACTTCCTGTGGCGGATCCGGCGGGCCCTGCCGCCGCCCGGGTACGTCGGCATCTTCAACCGGTCGCACTACGAGGACGTGCTGGTGGCCCGGGTCGAGTCGCTGGTGCCGGAGGCCACCTGGCGGGCCCGGTACGACGAGATCAACGCCTTCGAGCGGGAGCTGGCCGGGGCGGGGGTGACCGTGGTCAAGGTGATGCTGCACATCTCGCGCGCCGAGCAGGGTGAGCGGCTCGCCGAGCGGCTGACCGATCCGACGAAGTACTGGAAGTACAACCCGGGCGACATCGACGCCCGCGCCCGCTGGGACGACTACGAGGCGGCTTACGCGGAGGCGGTGGGCCGGTGCGGCACCGAGGCGGCGCCCTGGTTCGTGGTCCCGGCGGACCGCAAGTGGTACCGCGACTGGGCGGTGGCGCACCTGTTGCGGGAGACGTTCGACGCACTCGATCTGGGGTATCCGGCTGCCGATTTCGACGTGGCGCACGAACGGGAGCGGCTGGCGCGCGGTAACGCCGAGGCCAAGGGTAACGGTTGGTGAACGAGCGGTGAAGCGGGCCTGACCAGGGGTGGGCCGGCGGATGCCCGATTCGGCGGTGTCCCTAGCATGCCCTGCAGCGGACGCCTCGGCGGCGTCGGCCACCCTTCCACCGACACGACGAGGTCCGTGCTGTGAAGTTTTCCTTCCGTCCCACCGAGGGCGCCTTCTACGAGCTGTTCACCAGGGCCGCCCACAACCTGGTGAAGGGCACGGAGCTGCTCAACGAGCTGGCCCTGCCCGGGGTGGACGTGCAGTCGGTGAGCGAGCGGCTGACCGAGGTCGAACACGACAGCGACCAGATCACCCACGAGCTCTACAAGAAGATCAACTCTACCTTCATCACCCCGTTCGACCGCGAGGACATCTACCGCCTGGGCTCGCTGCTCGACGACGTGATGGACCACCTCGAGGCGGTCGGCAACCTGCTCTACCTGTACGGCCTGACCAAGCTCCCGTCGCTCCCGCGTGAGCTGCACGAGCTGGTCAACGTGCTCGACCAGCAGGCCAAGCTGACCGCCGAGGCGATGCCCCGGCTGCAGTCGATGCGCGACCTCGAGGACTACTGGATCGAGTGCAACCGGCTGGAGAACGACGGCGACCAGGCGTACCGGATGCTGCTGGTCCGGCTCTTCTCCGGCGAGTACGACGCGTTGACCGTGCTGAAGATGAAGGAGGTCGCCGACGAGCTGGAGGCCGCCTGCGACGCCTTCGAGCACGTGGCGAACACCGTCGAGACCATCGCGGTCAAGGAGTCCTGAGCCAGTGACTCCGGAACTCATCGCCGTGCTGGCGGTGATCGTCGCCGCCATGGCGTTCGACTACACGAACGGCTTCCACGACGCGGCGAACGCGATCGCCACCAGCATCTCCACCCGGGCCCTGACCCCGCGGATCGCCCTGCTGCTGGCCGCCGTCGGCAACTTCATCGGCGCGCACTTCGGCGCCGGGGTGGCCAAGACCGTCGGGGACAATCTGGTCACCCTGCCGACCGGCGTGACCAGCCTGGGGGTGGTCTTCGCCGGGGTGCTCGGGGCGATCGCCTGGAACCTGATCACCTGGTACTTCGGGCTGCCGTCGTCGTCCTCGCACGCTCTCTTCGGCGGCCTGGTCGGCGCCACCCTGCTGGCCACCGGCGGCGTGGTGCAGTGGGCGAACATCGGCGAGAAGGTCATCATCCCGATGATCCTGTCGCCCGTCGTCGGCCTGGTCCTCGGCTACCTGCTGATGCTGGCCATCCTCTGGACCTTCCGAAAGGGACAGCCGGCCAAGCTGAACCGCGGCTTCCGCTACGCGCAGACCGCCTCCGCGGCGGCCATGTCGGTCGGCCACGGCATGCAGGACGCGGCGAAGACCATGGGCATCATCGTGCTGGCCCTCTACACCGGCGGGTACCAGAGCGACAAGACGCACATTCCGCAGTGGGTGTTCTGGACCTCGGCGACCATGCTCGCGCTGGGCACCTACTCCGGCGGCTGGCGGATCATCCGTACCCTCGGTCGCAAGATCATCGACCTTGGCCCGGCGGAGGGCTTCGCCGCCGAGACGGTGGCCAGCGCGGTGCTCTACTTCAACGCCCTGGTGCTCAAGGCGCCGATCTCCACCACGCACACCATCACCTCCGCGATCATGGGCGTCGGCGCCACCAAGCGGCTCTCCGCCGTCCGCTGGAACGTCGCCGGCAACATCGTGGTCGCGTGGATCATCACCTTCCCGGCGGCGGCGCTGATCGCCTGCCTGACCTACCTGGTGGTCCGCCCGCTGTTCTGAGCGCGGCGCGTCTCGTCGAGGGCCTCCGCCGGCACCGGCGGGGGCCCTCAGGCGTACGAGACTCCGATCTGCTCCTTGATCGCGTCCACCAGCGTCAGCATCTCCAGCGTCACCGCGTGCGGCACCAGCGGGCTCTCGAGCGCCCCGGCGGCCAGGCGGCGCTGCACCTCGGCGGCCTCGTGCTGGTAGCCGCCGCCGGTCAGGTCGGCCGGGATCGTCTCCGGCTCGGCGCCCGCCCGGTGCAGCACCGCCGCCGGCGGCCGGAAGAACGGCTCGGGCAGGTCGATCCGGCCGGTGCTGCCGGTGATCGAGGCGCTGATCCCGGTCGCGCCGACCATGCCGCAGCTCAGCGTGGCCACCGCCCCCGACTCGTACCCCAGCACGATGCCGGTGTTGGCGTCCACCCCCTCGCCGGTCAGGCTCGCCCAGGCCCGTACCTGCCGCGGCACGCCGAGCAGCAGGTGGGCCAGGCCGAGCGGGTAGACGCCCAGGTCGAGCAGGGCGCCACCACCGAGCGCGCGATTGCGCATCCGGTGCTCGGGCGGGAACGGCCCGGCCACCCCGAAGTCCGCGCGTACGTGCGTCACCTCGCCGATCGCCCCGTCCGCGATCAGCCGGGCCACCCGCAGGACGGTCGGGTCGCAGCGCATCCACATGGCCTCCATCAGGAAGACCCCGCGGGCGCGGGCCAGCTCGATCAGCTCGACGCCGGTGGCCAGGTCGAGGGTGAACGGCTTCTCCACCAGCACCGCCCGCCCGGCGGTGAGGCAGATCCGGGTCGCCTCGTGGTGGGCGGAGTGCGGGGTGGCCACGTAGATCGCGTCCAGCTCGTCGTCGGCGGCCAGCTCCGCCCACGAGCCGTACGCCCGGGCGGCGCCGTATCGCCGCGCGAACCGCTCGGCGGCGTCCGCCGTCCGCGAGCCGACCGCCGTCAGCTCGGCCCCCGGCACCAGCCGCAGGTCCTGGGCGAAGCGGCCGGCGATGTTCCCGGTGGCCAGGATTCCCCAACGCGTCATGCCGGCACGCTATCCCGGACCGGCGCCCGGCCGGCAGGCTGATCCACCGGTCGGGAACTAGGCTCGCGGAATGACGATCGACGGCTTCGCCGCACCCCCCGCCCTGGTGGAGCACGCCCGCCGGTTCCGGGCCGAGGGCGGCACCCCGGCGCCGCCGCGGGTCGCCGCCACGGTGCTGCTGCTGCGCCCGGCCGACCCCGGCTTCGAGGTGTACGTCATCCGCCGGGTCGCCGCGATGACCTTCGGCGGCATGTACGCCTTCCCCGGCGGCGGGGTGGACCCGTCCGACTCCCAGGTCCACCCGGGCTGGGCCGGCCCGTCCCCGGACGAGTGGGCGGGGCGGCTGCGGCTCGACCCGGACGCCGCCCGGGCGGTGGTCTGCGCCGCCGCCCGCGAGGTCTTCGAGGAGGCCGGGGTGCTGCTGGCCGGTCCGGGCCCGGAGACGGTGGTCGGTGACGTGAGCGGCGACGAGTGGGAGGCGTCCCGACAGGACCTGGAGGGCCGCCGGGTGGGCTTCGCCGACCTGCTCGCCGGGCGCCGGCTGACCCTCCGGTCGGACCTGCTGTTGCCGTGGAGCCGGTGGATCACCCCCGAGTTCGAGCCGCGCCGCTTCGACACGTACTTCTTCGTGGCGCTGCTGCCGCAGGGGCAGCGGACCCGGGACGTCTCCCGGGAGGCCGACCGGACCCTGTGGGTGCGGCCGGCGGACGCGCTGGCCCGTGCCCGGACGGGGGAGCTGGCGATGCTGCCGCCCACCCTGGTCACCCTGGCCGAGGTGGCCGAGGCCGCCGACCTGGCCGACGTGGCCCGCCTCGCCGCCACCCGCGACCCGGCAACCCCGATCACCCCCCGCCTGGACCTCCCCGAGGCCGGTGAACCCCGCTTCCTGCTGCGCTGATCCCCGGGTACGCGAAAGGGGCGCCGGTCGGTCGACCAGCGCCCCTTCGCGGACCGGGGATCAGCGGCTCAGCCGAAGCGGCCGGTGATGTAGTCCTCGGTCTTCTTCTGGCTCGGGTTGCTGAAGATCTTCTGGGTGTTGTCGTACTCGATCAGGCGGCCGGGGTCGCCGGTCTTGTCGATCGAGAAGAAGGCGGTGCGGTCGGAGACCCGGGCCGCCTGCTGCATGTTGTGCGTCACGATGATGATCGTGAACTTGTCCTTGAGCTGGAACATCAGGTCCTCGATCGCCAGCGTGGAGATCGGGTCGAGCGCCGAGCAGGGCTCGTCCATCAGCACGACCTGCGGCTCCACCGCGATCGTCCGGGCGATGCAGAGCCGCTGCTGCTGACCGCCGGAGAGGCCGGCGCCCGGCTTGGCCAGCCGGTCCTTGACCTCGTCCCACAGGTTCGCCGAGCGCAGCGCCTTCTCGGCGGAGTCCTCGAGGATGGACTTCTTCCGGACCCCGTTGAGCTTCAGCCCGGCCACCACGTTGTCGAAGATCGACATGGTCGGGAACGGGTTCGGCCGCTGGAAGACCATGCCGATCATCCGGCGGACCGCCGTCACGTCGACGTCGCGCTGGTAGATGTTCTGGCCGTCCATGGTGAGGTCGCCCTCGACCCGGGCGCCCGGGAGCACCTCGTGCATCCGGTTGATCGTCCGCAGGAAGGTCGACTTGCCGCAGCCGGACGGGCCGATCAGGGCGGTCACCGTCTTGGGCTCGACGGTCAGGTTGATGTTCTCGATCGCCTTGAACGAACCGTAGTAGGCGGTGACGTTCGAGGCGTCGATGCGCTTGGCCATGGTGGTGGTACCTCCGGGGTTCATCGGGCGAGCCGGTTGCGGCGCGCCAGCAACTTCGCCGCGATGGTCAGGATGAGCACGAGGGCGACCAGGGTCAGCGCCGCGGTCCACGCCCGGGCCGGCGAGTACTTCGACGCCTCACCGGCCTGCTGGTAGACGAAGAGGGCCAGCGACGACTGGTTGTTCTCGAAGGGGTTGGTGTTGATCGCCGCGCCGCCACCGGCCACCAGCAGCACCGGCGCGGTCTCGCCGGCCGCCCGGGCGATGGCGAGCATCACGCCGGTGACGATGCCCGGAAGCGCCGTCGGCAGCACTACCCGCAGGATCGTCTTCCATTTCGGCACGCCGAGGGCGTACGCGCCCTCCCGCAGCGGCGCCGGCACCAGGCGCAGCATCTCCTCGGTGGAGCGGACCACCGTCGGCAGCATCAGCACGCTCAGTGCCAACGCCGCGGCGAAGCCGGAGAATCCCGGCTGGCCGTTGTTGAACCACGGCGAGACGATCAGCACCCAGAAGGCCAGCACGAACAGGCCGGCGACGATCGACGGGATGCCGGTCATCACGTCGACGAAGAACCGGATGATGAAGGCGAACCGGCCCCGGCCGTACTCGACGATGTAGATCGCGCAGAGGATGCCGAGCGGGACGGTGATCAGGGCGGCGATGCCGACCTGCTCCAGCGTGCCGACGATCGCGTGGTAGGCGCCGCCCTCCTTGTCCCGGGCCCCGATGTTGTTCATCGAGGTGAGGAAGAAGTTGGAGTCCAGCCGCTCGACGCCCTTGCTGAACAGCGTCCAGACCACCGAGGCCAGCGGCAGCACGGCCAGCACGAAGGCGGAGTGGATCAGGGCGCTCCAGGTGCGGTTGCGGGCCGCCCGGCGACCCTCCACCGCGTTGCTGGCCGCGTACATCCCGGCCAGGTAGAGCAGGGCGCCGAGGACCACGACCAGCACCGGGCCGCCGATGCTGGCGCCGTACACGATGGCGGCGGCGACCAGCAGGGCGGCCAGCGCGATGGCCGGCGGAGCGTACCGGGGCAGCCGCTTGGCCCGCAGCGAGACGGGCTGGGCCGGCGGACGGCCGCGGTGTGACGCGACGGTGGTGGTCATGCGGCGGACTCCGTGAACTCGCGACGGCGGTAGATGATCGCCCGGGCGGCGATGTTGACCACCAGGGTGATCGCGAAGAGCACCAGGCCGGAGGCGATCAGCGCGCCGCGGCCGGTCTCGTTCGCCTCGCCGAACCGGTTGGCGATGTTCGCGGCGATCGAGTTGCCGCCGGTCTCCAGCAGGTTGAACGAGATGTTGTAGACGGCCGACAGGGTGAGCGCCAGCGCGATGGTCTCGCCGAGCGCGCGGCCCAGGCCGAGCATCACCGCGGCGATGATGCCGGGGCGGCCGTAGGGCAGCACCGCGGTGCGGAGCATCTCCCAGCGGGTGGCGCCCAGCGCGAGGGCGGCCTCCTCGTTGGCGGTCGGGGTCTGCAGGAACACCTCGCGGGAGAGCGAGGTGATGATCGGCAGCACCATGATCGCCAGCACCAGCGAGCCGAGCAGGATCGAGTTCCCGAACGGCCCGTTGCCGCCGAAGATCGGGATCCAGCCGAAGTAGTGGTTGAGCCACTCCGAGAAGTCCCGCACCGGACCGACGAAGTAGTCCCGGCCCCAGAGACCGAACACCACGCTCGGCACGGCGGCCAGCAGGTCGATCAGGAAGCCGAGGGTGGTGCCCAGCCGACGCGGGGCGTAGTGCGACAGGAACAGCGCGATGCCCAGCGCCACCGGCACCGCGACCAGTAGGGCGAGCACCGAGGTGAGCAGCGTGCCGAAGGCGAGCGCGCCGATGCCGAACTTGGGCGGGTTGTCGTTCGGGAACCAGCCCTCGTAGGTCCAGAAGCTCTCGCTGTTGGCCCGCAGGGCCGGCACCGCCTTGGCCACCAGGAAGATGGCGATCGCGGCGATGATGACCAGCACCGTGGTGCCGGCCGCGATGGTCAGGCCGCGGAACGCGCGCTCCGCGCCGAAGTTGCGGGCCCGGGGCAGGGCGCCGCCGCCGCCCATCCCGTCCCCGCCCGGGGTACGGGTGCTGAATGACGTCTCGGCCACACGCGCCGAGGCACCGGCGGGCGACTCGTGACCCGAGGTCACGTGCTGCCCACCGGTGCCGGCGTGCGCCGAGCGGGGAGGGGTTTCACCCATCTGCTCGCTCGTTTCGATTGGAGAAGGTGGTGTTGCGGGGACCGGTCAGGAGAGGTTCTTGACCGCGGCCTCGACCTTGGTGCGGACCGAGTCCGGCAGCGGGGCGTAGCCCAGCTCGGTGAGGTCGGTCTGGCCCTCGGTGCTGGCGGCGTAGCCGAGCAGGCCCTTGATCAGCGGGAGCTTGTCGGCGGGGTTGCCCTTGCTGCAGACGATCTCGTAGGTCGCCAGGACGATCGGGTACGCCCCGGCCTCCTTGGTGTTGTAGTCGATCGACAGCTTGAGGTCGTCGCCCTGGCCCTCGACCTTGGCACCGGCGATGGTCTTGCCGGCCGACTCGGCGGTCAGCTCGGTGAACTCGCCCGCGCCGTTGAAGACCTTGGCCTTCGACAGGCCGGAGTTCTCGGCGTACGACCACTCGACGTAGCTGATGGTGCCCGGGGTGCTCTTGACCTTGCTGGCCACACCGTCGGACTTGTTGGCGCCGACGCCGCCCGGGGCCTTCCACGCCTTGTTGTTGCCGAAGGTCCAGTCCGACTCGGCGGTCTTGGACAGGTACTTGGTGAAGTTGTCCGTGGTGCCCGACTCGTCGGTGCGGTGCACGGCCTGGATCGGGGTCGACGGCAGCTTGGCGTCGGCGTTGTCGGCCTTGATCGCCGGGTCGTCCCACTTGGTCACCTTGCCGGCGAAGATCTGCGCCAGGGTGGCCGGCTTGAGCTGGAGGTTGTCCACGCCCTCCACGTTGTAGACGACGGCGATCGGGCCGACGACCATCGGCAGGTTGATCGCGGCGCCACCGGTGCAGCGGGCGTCGGCCTTCGGCTGCTCCTCCGGCTTGAGCGCGGAGTCCGAGCCGGCGAAGTCGGCGGTCTTGGAGATGAACGCGGTGACACCCGCGCCGGAGCCCGAGGGCTCGTAGTTGATGGTGCTGCCGCTGCACTTCTGCTGGTAGGTCTTGATCCACTCGGCCATCGCGTTCTTCTGCGCCGAGGAGCCCTGAGCGTTCAGCGTGCCCTGCGCGCAGTCGGCGGCGGCGGAGCCGGAGGCCGACGGGGAGGCGGGCTCGTTGTTGTCCGAGCCGCAAGCGCTGAGACCGAGCATCGCGGTAAGGGCGAGGCAGGCGATGGCGCCGTGCCGCTGGAGCTTCACCTGAGGGGTTTCCCTTCACGTCTTGGGGAGACGACCGGTTGGTCGTTCCACGCCGGCGCTGACCGGCTGGTACGAAAACTAGGGTCGTCAGGTAGCCGGTTTGCCGGTCGCACATGAACGAGGCGTGAACTCCCCCGGCCGGGCAGTTGACCGCGGGCTGAGGGAAGGTTGTCCGTTAGGTGAACTGCCGTCCTGCTATCGCCATATATACGATTTAACCGGTCAGTCGTTATCGCGCCGATGCGCCGCCGTTACTCGTCGGTGACGCGCCGGAGGGGCTCAGAAGAGCCCGCCGACCGCGTCGGCGAGCCGGGTCCGCAGCGGCTCCGGCAGCCGACCGTAGCCGAGGCGGGTGATCCACCGCTGGCCCTCGTCGCTCGCCGAGCAACCCAGGAATCCCTTCGTCAGGGTCACCTTGTCCGCCGCCCGGCCGCCCGCATAACCGCTCGGGCGCCGGGGGCGCGGCCGCAGCCGGTGAGCAGCAGCGGTACGCCGAGCGTCGCCGCGACCCGCCGCGCATGCTCCGGCTCAGCCCAGTGCGTAGTTCACGTGCCCGCACCAGCGGGCGAACCCGAGCCGTTCGTAGAGCGCCACCGCGCCGGTGTTGGACTCGTCCACGTAGAGCATCACCCGGTCCAGCTTCCGCTGGTCCCGCAGGTGGATCAGGCCGGCCGCGGTGAGCGCCCGGCCCAGACCGCCCCGGTGGACGCCCGGGTCCACGCCCAGCACGTAGACCTCGCCGATCCGGGCCGAGCCGGGCCGCTCGTGCACCTTGGTCCAGTGGAAGCCGACCAGCCGGCCGGTGGACTCCTCCACGGCGAGCAGGAAGCCGGCCGGTTCGAACCACGGCTCGGCGAGGCGTACCCGCAGGTCGTCGGCGGTCCACCGGCCCTGCTCCGGGTGAGCCGCGAAGGCCCGCGCGTTGAGCGCCAGCCAGGCCTCGTCGTCCGCCCCGGGCCGGTACGCCCGCAGCGCGACCCCGGCCGGCAGCGGCTGGGCGGGCACCGGGGCGGTCAACGACCGGCGCAGCTGCCAGAGCACCCGGGCCCGGTCGAAGCCGAGGTCGACCGCGAGCGCCGCCGCCGACGGGTGGTCGCCGTGCGCCCAGGCCCGCAGTGGGCCGCCGGCCGCCGCCAGTACGCCCCGGGCCAGCGCCCGGCCGGTGCCCCGCCGCCGGTACGCCGGATGCACCGCCAGCTCCACCCCGGTGCCGTCGGGGTCGGTGGTGTCCAGGTGGGCGTACCCGGTGAGGGTGCCGTCGGCGGCCCGGGCGGTCAGGTGGACCGCCGCCGCCGCGGGATCGCGCAGCCGCAGCTTGGTGTGCTCGTCGAACGGGTCGGCGCCGTCGGCGTCGCCGGCCAGGCGGGCCAGGGCCAGCACCTCGGCCACTTCGGTCGTGTCGAGCCGGTCGGCCCGGGCCACCCGGTCGGTCGTCGGTTCCGCGCTGCTCACCACGTCACCGTAGCCGGATCCGGCGCTCCGCTCCGCCGCGACCGCGCAGCCGGGTCCGGCGGCCCGCTCTGCCCCGACCGCGCAGCCCGTGGCGAGCCGCGGTGGCCGGTGGATCGGGTCGGCTCAGTTCACGCCGTCCGGGGGCAGCGCCTCCAGCCGGAACCGGCCGCCCAGGTCGGGCAGGATCCGGTGCAGCGCGTCCACGGTGCCCTGCCGGTTTCCGCCGGCATCGTGCATCAGCACGATCGAGCCGGCCTGGGTGTCGCCGGTGACCGAGGCGGTGATCTTGGGGGCGCCCGGCGCCTTCCAGTCGTTCGGGTCCACGGTCCAGTGCAGCGGGGCCATCCCCAGCTCCCGGGCCACCTGCACCACGGGCGACGTCCAGGCCCCGCCCGGCTGGCGGAACCAGCCGACGTGGGCGTCCGGGACGGCGGCGTGGATGGCGTCGTTGGTGCGGGTCAGGTCGGCCCGGATCGCGGCGGGGGAGCGCTTGCCCAGCGTGACGTCGTGGCTCCACGAGTGGTTGCACAGGGTGTGGCCGTCGGCCACGATCTCCTGGATCAGCTCCGGGTGGTCCTGGGCGTTCTGCCCGACCACGCAGAAGGTCGCCTTCACCTGGTACGCGCGCAGCACCGCCAGCACCTGCGGGGTGTAGGTCGGATCCGGCCCGTCGTCGAAGGTCAGCGCCACCTCGTCCGAGCCGGTGGTCACCCGCGCGCCGTAGAGGGTGTCGTCGAGGCCCTCGGCCAGCCGGTGGCCGTCGGCGCTGGAACCGCCGTCGGCCTGCGGGCCGCCCTCGGCCTGCTGCCCGGTCTCCGGCCCGCCGGCCGACGGCGGGGGCGGGCCGTCGTGCCGGGCCCCGGGCTCCGGCCCCTGGTCGGCGTACTGGGGGCCGTCGACGCTGTGCGCGGCGCCGGTGCGCGGCCGCCCCGTGTCGGGGATCAGGCTGCGGCCGAGCGCGTACGCGGAGCCGAGCAGGGCGGCGAGCACCAGCACCACGATTCCCACCGTACGGCCGGTCGATCCCGCGCGCATCAACCGCACCGCCGGTCCCGGTCGCGCCCCGAACCCGTCGAGTCCCCCGTGGTCAGTGCACGCACCGTCGCCCCCTCTTGCCCCGCTTGATCCGGCAATCAGAATAGAGCCGGCAAGAGGTGCAAAAGGGGCGTACCGGAAATAGGCCCTCGGTTGGGGGTGGTCAGACCGAGACGGGGGACTGCTCGGACTCGGCCATCGCTCGCGACGGCGGGACCACGAACTTGTAACCCACCTGGCGGACCGTGCCGATCATCGACTCGTACTCCGAGCCGAGCTTGGCCCGCAGCCGCCGGACGTGCACGTCCACCGTCCGGGTGCCGCCGAAGTAGTCGTACCCCCAGACCTCGCGCAGCAGCTGGTCCCGGGTGAACACCCGGCCCGGGTGCTGGGCCAGGAACTTCAACAGCTCGAACTCCTTGTACGTGAGGTCGAGCGGCCGCCCCTTCAGCTTCGCCGCGTAGGTGTCCGGGTCGATGGTCAGCTCGCCGGCCCGGATCGAGCCGCCCGCCCCGGCGGTGGCGTTGCTCAGCCGGCCGACGGCCAGCCGCAGTCGCGCCTCGACCTCGGCCGGGCCGGCGCCGGCCAGGATCACGTCGTCCACGCCCCAGTCGGCGTTCAGCGCGATCAGGCCGGCCTCGGTGACCACCGCGACCAGCGGCACCCCCAAGCCGGTGGCGTGCAGCATCCGGCAGGTGGCGCGCGCCTCGCTCAGCTCGGACCGGGCGTCCACCAGCACCGCGTCGGGGCTCGGGCCGGAAATCAGCGTGCGTACGTCGCGCGGCGCCGTCCGCACCGAGTGCGGCAGCAGGTCCAGCGCCGGCAGCACCGCCGAGGGTTCACCTGCGCGCGCGGTCACCAGCAGCAGGATCTCCACACGATCACCTCCGTCCCGGCGGCCGGAGCCGCTCGCGACCAGCGGCACTCCCGACCGGGGGTGGCGCTGAGAACTTGCGTGGGTCCCGGCGTCGCTGACGGGCGGGTAACGGCTTGAGCGTAACCGATCACCCAGCTCACTCCCCGGCGTCCCTTCCCCTTTGTCGGATCTGCCCATGAACGCTCCGCAGGTTTTAACGTTGCCGAAACGGTGGCCTCCGCCCCGGCGGTTCGGTCTGGCACGATCGGGGCGTGTTTCCCTCCACCTCGCCCGAGACCGGCCGCGACCGGTGGCCCGACGACCCGCACGCGGGACCCGGCGGCCCCGCCCTCGCCCGTCCGCCGGGCCCGCCGACCGGCCCCACCGACGACGGTGACCAGCGGCGCAGGGGCCGCGGGCCGCGCCGGTCCCGCAAGGGCGGGGAGGCCCGCCGGCTCGACGACGAGGCCGACGAGCCGGCCGAGGAGGCGATCGAGCCGGTCGAGGTGCGCCGCCCGCTGTCGCTGACCGTGGCGGGCTTCGCCGCGCTGCTCGGCGTCGGCCTGGTGCTCGGCGCGCAGACCGCCGGCCCGGGGCACCGGCTGCCGTTCGCGTTCATCGTCCTCGGGGTGCAGCTGCTGTTCATCCTCGCCTGGACGATGGCCATGCGACCCCCGGCGCTGCTGCTTGTCGCCGGGGTGAGCGCCGCCGTCGCGGTGACCGCCGACATCGCCGCCGTCCGGTCGGACGTCGCCGGCCTGGCTCCGCTGGGCTACGCCGCCGTCGGTGGCTTCGTGCTGGGCGTGCTGGGCCAGCTGGTACGCCGGGTGGACCGGGTCCGGGTCACCGACTCGCTCGGCACCACCCTGTTGATCGTGGTGGGCGTGGTCGCCTTCGCCACCCTGATCACCCTCAGCCGGGTCCCGGCCGGCACCCAGGCGATCACCGTCTGCCTGGTGGCCAGCGGGGTGGCGCTCACCGTGGCGCGGCTGACCGACGCGTTCGCGGCCTGGCCGCGGCTGGCCCCGCAGGTGCCCCGGGGCGCGGCCGGCGTGGTCGCCGGCGCGATGATCGGCACCCTCACCAGCGCCCTGCTCGGCAGCTACCTGGTCGGCTTCACGCCGACCAGCGCCGCGCTGGTCGGCCTGGTCACCGCGGCCACCGCCGTGCTGGCCGACCTGGCCGTCGGGTACGCCGAGGCCGGCCGGCTGATGGCCGGTGAGCCGCCGACGATGTGGATCGCCCGGCACATGCAGGGCCCGCTCGGCGGGTTCGCGCTGGCCGCGCCGGCGGCGTACGCGATGTGCGTGCTGTTCCTGTGACGGCCGGGCGCCGCGGCTGACGACCGGGCGCCGCGGCGAACGGTTGGGCGCTGCGGCGCTCGGGTAATAGCGGTGCGCCCCTGGGCGGTGCCCGGTGGCGACGGGCGGCGCCGCGTGCGACGGCGACGACGGACAGGAGGCGGCGTGGC
The DNA here is from genome assembly GCF_042899365.1 of Micromonospora sp. NPDC000089. Classification (NCBI taxonomy): domain Bacteria; kingdom Bacillati; phylum Actinomycetota; class Actinomycetes; order Micromonosporales; family Micromonosporaceae; genus Micromonospora; species Micromonospora sp. NPDC000089. The sequence goes on along the minus strand of NZ_JBIAZT010000007.1, from coordinate 28,346 downwards.
AGAGACCTACCCGGCGTACGAGCAGGAGCGACCCCGGCGGCGCGGGCGCAAGGCCCTGGTCTCGCTGGTCGTGCTGCTGGTGATCCTCGCCGGCCTGTTGGTGGTGGGCGACCGGGTGGCGGCGGGCGTCGCCGAGCGGCGGATCGCCGACCAGGTCGAGCAGGAGGTCGCCAAGCAGAACGCGCAGTCCTCCCGGCCCAAGGTCGACGTCGGCGGCTTCCCGTTCCTCACCCAGGTCGTCGCCGGCCGGTACGAGCGGATCTCGATCGTGCTGACCGACGTGCAGGGCCCGGTGCAGGGCGAGACGGTCAGCCTGCCCCGGCTCGACGTGGACGCGCGCAACGTCCGGGCCTCGCTGGACACGCTCCGCTCCGGCCAGGGCGACGTGGTCGCCGAGTCGGTCGACGGCACCGGCACCGTCACCTACGACAGCCTGGCCAAGCTGCTCGACCGGCCCGGCCTGAAGCTGGGCGAGCAGAACGGCAAGCTGGTGGTCACCGCGCCGGTGGACATCCTCGGCCAGAAGCTCACCGTGGCCGGCACCGCCGACGTGGTGGTCGCCGAGAACGGCAAGATCGCGCTGAAGTTCAACGACCTGAGCGCCGAGGGGCTGCCCGCGGTGCCGCTGGCCAAGACCCTGCTCAACAACTACGCCCGCGGCATCTCGATCGACGTGCCGCTGCCTCAGCTGCCGTTCCAGCTCAACGTGCGCAAGGTCGAGCCGAAGCCCGAGGGGTTGACGGTCACCGCCGACGCGAAGGACGTACCGATCAACTCGGCCGGCTGAGCCCGGCACCGCACGACGGCCCGGCTCCGGCCGGGCCGTCGGCGTTTTCCCGGCTCCGCTCGGCGCCGTCCCGGATGCTGGTCGGTGCCCTGGCGCCACGCGGGACGGCTGGTAGGCTCCCTGCTCATGGGGACGCACCTCACCAAACGGCGCGCGGTCGACCTGTGCCGCGTGGCCACCTGCCTGTGTCGCTCCGTCATCTGACGGCGGAGCTGTCTCCGGCCGCCCGGCGGCCAACCGGCATCTGAGGGTCCCCGCACCCTCCCCGGTGTTCCCCCTCCGCAACGCCCGGCAGCGGCGCCGTCGCACGAACCCGTGATCCGTCCACACTGGGTCCCGCGCGTGGTGCGACACCGTTCCCATCTCCGCGCTGGCTCACCATCCATCCTCACCAGGGAGTGATCCGATGAGTCGCGACACCGCACTCGTCTCGGCCGAGTGGGCCGAGAAGAACATCGACGCCCCGGGCGTCGTCTTCGTCGAGGTCGACGAGGACACCTCGGCCTACGACACCGGCCACATCGCCGGGGCGATCAAGCTGGACTGGAAGACCGACCTGCAGGACGCGGTCCGGCGGGACTTCGTCAACCAGGAGCAGTTCTCCGCGCTGCTGTCCGAGCGCGGCATCGGCAACGACGACACCGTCATCCTCTACGGCGGCAACAACAACTGGTTCGCCGCGTACGCGTACTGGTACTTCAAGCTCTACGGCCACCGGGACGTGAAGCTGCTCGACGGCGGCCGCAAGAAGTGGGAGCTCGACGGCCGCCCGCTGGTCGGCGACGCGGTCCAGCGCCCCGCGACCCGGTACGTCGCGCAGCAGCCGGACACCTCGATCCGTGCCTTCCGCGACGAGGTGGTGGACGCCATCGGCACCAAGAACCTGGTCGACGTGCGCAGCCCCGACGAGTACGCGGGCCGGCTGCTCGCCCCCGCCCACCTGCCGCAGGAGCAGGCCCAGCGGGCCGGCCACGTGCCCACCGCGATCAGCGTGCCGTGGTCGAAGGCGGCCAACGAGGACGGCACCTTCAAGTCCGACGAGGAGCTGCGCAGGATCTACGCCGACGCCGGGCTGGACGACGGCAAGGAGACCATCGCCTACTGCCGGATCGGCGAGCGCTCCTCGCACACCTGGTTCGTGCTGCAGGAGCTGCTCGGTCACCAGAACGTGAAGAACTACGACGGCTCCTGGACCGAGTACGGCTCGCTGGTCGGCGTGCCGGTCGCGCTCGGCGACGAGCCGGGGAAGGCGTGATCACGATGACCGCTCCCGCTTCCACCGCCGCCGGTTGCGCCGCTCCGGACCAGGCCGCCCCCCTCCCGGCCAGCCTGGACCTGGAGAAGGAAACCGTCATCACCGGCCTGGTCAGCACCGAGTCGGGCGAGGTCGTGCCCGGCGCGTACGTCCGGCTGCTCGACTCGACCGGTGAGTTCACCGCCGAGGTCGTCACCTCGCCGGCCGGCCAGTTCCGGTTCTTCGCCGCGCCCGGCAGTTGGACGCTGCGGGCGCTGTCCCGGCACGGCAACGGCGACACCGAGGTGACCGCCGCGCGCGGGATCAACGAGGTCGCGGTCACGGTCGCCTGACCCACGCTCTGATCGGCCCGGGGCCGGTCACCCCTTGCCGGGGGTGACCGGCCCCGCCCGCGTCCACGGTTCCGTCACCGTGATCCGGCAACTCATGATCCTCTGATGCTCAGCCCGACATCCCTCGGCGTGTCGGCCGGCCCACCATCAGACGATCATGGCCGCCGGCCGCCGGGGTGGCGGGGTGAGCGGGTGGCGGGGTGAGCGGGTGGCACGATGGGCGGGTGAGCGCTGTCCAGACGGGGTGGGCCCCGGTGAGTGATGACCGGGAGCCCCCGCGTAGCTGGGGCTGGCCGCGCTGGCTGCTCGCCGCGACGGTGGCCTGGGCGGTGCTGCTCGGCGCGCTCACCTGGTGGTCGGTGCGGCACGACCCGCCGACCGTACGCGAGCAGCGCAGCCTCGCCGAGGCCGCCCGGGTGGCCGACGCCGCCACCGGGCAGCTCGTCGCCGCCCTGGGTGACGCCGCCTGGGCGCTGGCCCCGCGCCAGGTGGAGCGGGGTTGCCAGGTCACCCCGATGGCCGCGGGTGGCACGCTCACCACCGGGGTGGACGTGGTGCTGCCCGAGGGCGGGGAGCGGGCGCTGCTGGGGCGGGTCGCCGGCCGGCTCCCGGCCGACTGGCGGGCCGGCGTGCGGACCGCCACCGACGGCCCGCGGCTGCGCGCGGACGCCGGCGAGTTCGTGCTGGTGGAGGGTCGGGTGGAGCGCCCGGGTCGGGTCCGGTTCGACGCGGAGACCGGCTGCCGCCCGATCGACGCCGAGGTCGCCGACCTGCTGCCCGGATACCCGCACGACCCGGCCCTCGACGAGGCGCTGCGCGCGCTGGGTCGTTCGCCCGACGGCGAGCCCGACGCGGTCTTCGCGGCCTGCCCGGGCGGCGGCCGGGCCGCGACCCACCGGGCCACCGCCGGCGCCGCACCCGCGCCGCTGGCCGGGCTGAAGCCGCTGGCCGCCGGCACCGTCCTGCTGGACAACCCCGAGGTGTACGCCTACCGGCGCGGCCCGGCCGTCGTGGTGGCCGACGCCACCGGCGAGCGGCTGCGGGTGACCGCCTCCACCGGCTGCCCCGCCTGACCACCGCCGGGCCGCTCTGCCGCCCGCGCCTGCTCTGCTGCCAACTAAGCACCGGCCCGGCCGGGCGTAGCCTCCGCGGCCATGCCCTGCTCTGCCGCCCGCGCCTGCTCTGCTGCCAGATGCGCGACGCGCTCAGTGGCCGCGGCTCTTGTCGTGCGGGGTGCGGCTGCGGCCCAGCGCGTCGACCCGGCCCCACCGCCCGGGGATGTCCAGCAGCTCCACCCGGCCCATGCCCTCCGGCACCGCCGGATCGATGATCAGGTGCTCGCCCTGCGGCTCCAGGCCGAGCATCACCCGCAGCAGCAGCAGTGGAGTGCCGGCGGACCAGGCCTGCGGGCTGCATGCGGTCGGATACTGGACCGGGTAGTCGGTGAGGTCGCGCTCGTACCCGGCGAACGCCTCGGGCAGCCGCCCGTCGAAGTACTGCGACGCGGCCAGCATCGCGTCGCAGATCCGGCCGGCCTCCTCGCGGAAGCCGTACCGGGCCAGGCCCCAGGCGATGAAGGCGTTGTCGAACGGCCAGACCGTGCCGACGTGGTAGCCGATCGGGTTGTAGCGGCCCTGGCCGGTGCCGAGCGTGCGGACCCCCCAGCCCGAGAAGAGCTCGGGCCCGAGCAGGTGACCGGCCAGCTTGCCGGCCCGCGGCTCGTCGACGATGCCGCTCCAGAGCAGGTGGCCGACGTTCGAGGTGAGCGCGTCCACGTGCCGGCCCTCGGGGTCGAGGGCCAGCGCGTACGTGTCCTTGTCGGGCATCCAGAAGTCGCGGTTGAAGCGTTCCTTGAGGGCCGCGGCCTCCCGCTCCAACCGCTCGGCGTACGCCGGGTCCTGCCAGACCGTCCGGGCCAGCCGGGCGCCGCGCAGCTTCGCGTCGTACGCGTACCCCTGGATCTCGCAGGTGGCCCGGGGAAAGCCCGGCAGCCGGCCGTCGGCGTAGCAGATGGCGTCCCAGGAGTCCTTCCAACACTGGTTCTCCAGGCCGGTCTCCGGGTTGCGGGTGCGATACCAGATGTAGCCGGTGCCGAGCAGGTCGCCGTAGCTGTCGATCCAGTCCAGCGCCGCCCGGGCGGCGAACTCCAGCCGCTTGACCAGCGCGGTGTCGCCGGTCCACCGCTCGTACTCGTCGAGCAGGATCACGAACAGCGGGGTCGAGTCCGCGGAGCCGTAGTACGGGGAGTGCGGCTGCTCCTCGAAGCCGGCCGTCTCGCCGTACCGCAGCTCGTGCAGGATCTTGCCCGGCTCCTCGTCGCGGAAGTCGTCCAGCCGGTAACCCTGCAGGCCGGCGAGCATCAGCAGGGTCGGCGGAATCAGGTCGGGCAGGAAGGGGAGGATCTGCAGCGAGGTGAGGATGCTGTCCCGGCCGAACAGCGTCATGAACCAGGGCAGGCCGGCCGCGACCAGCCGGACGCCGAGGGTGATCGACTCATACCGGAGCGCGGCCAGGTCGTTCAGGCTCCGCCGGTACGCCCCGGCCAGCGGCTGGCAGTCGCAGCCCAGCTTGGGCGCCCGGTCGATGAGTTCCTGCTGCTCGGCGGCGATCGCCTGCGGGCTCCGGCTGCCGCCCAGCGGGGTGGTGGCCCGGATGTCCTCCCCCCGGGCACCGTAGATGATCGTCCCCACGTGCAGCCGGGTGCTCCACTCGGCGTGCGGCCCGACCAGGATCTGCCAGGTCATCCCGGCCTGGTCGACGTCGGCGGGTGCGGTGCTGGTGATCACCGTCTCGCGGTGGAACGCGTCCCGCCGGTAGGTCAGCCGCAGCTCGTTCTGCCCGACCGTGGCGGTCGTGGCGCCCTTCTTCCGCTGCTGCTGCTTGACCTCGAACAGGTCGGCGAAGTCGGAGCCCATCTCCATCCGCAGGGTGAACCGCATCTCCCGGCCGGAGTGGTTGAGCACGGTCAGGTCCTCGCCCATGCTGCCGCCGATGGACCGGCTGCGGATCACCGACACCTTGGCGTCGAGGTAGTGCGTCGGCTCGCCGGGCACCAGGAAGTAGCGGGTCGTGTACGAGTGGGCGTCGTCGATGGACAGGGCGTGCAGCCGTTCCCCGTCCAGGGTCAGCAGCCAGGTGGACAGGAAGCGGGTGTCGAAGGAGAACAGCCCGGTGGGGAAGTCGTACGACGGCTCGACGTCCCCCCGCCGGTCACTGACCACGAAGGTGTTGCCGTCGAGGATGCTGACCAGCTGTTTCATTCCGGCCGGCCAACCTGCGCTCGGTTGATCTCCCGCGGGTCCCGCGCCCCCGGCGGATCGGGGAAGAAGTGCCGGAACACCAGGAAGAGTGTCACGTTGCCGCTGAACGTGCTCTCGTTGCGCAGCACCGCGGAGATGGCCTGGGCGCGCCCGGTGACCAGCCGGTCGAACAGGTCGGCGCTGCTGGTCCAGATCGAGTCCGCCGGCCCGCGGGCGCGTTCCACCGCGGCCCGACCGGGACCGAGCCGGACCAGCCAGTGCTCGGTGCGGCTGCCGGTGGTGAGATCGATCTGGATGGTGCCGCTGATCGGCGACCGCAGGACCGCCGGGGCGCGCGCCGGCAGCGATGCGAAGAACTGCTCCGTCGCCTCGTTCACATCCGAATGGTAGGCACCGGAGGGGCGAATCGGGTCGGTATCGGCACTCCGGACAGATCGGACGGGGGTCGGGTCCGCACCGGTGTCGGCCGGGTGGTCGCCGGGCGGCGGTCAGTAGACCAGCGCCTGCGCCCCCTCGGCCATCGCCTCCTCGACGAAGACCGCCGCGCCGGCGATCCGTACGCCCGGCAGGACGTCGTCCGGGCCGATCTCCCGGCGAGCGGCGCACTGGGTGCAGGCGGTGACCCGGCCGGTGGTCAACACCACGTGCAACAGCTCGGCCAGCGGCGCCGAGTGCGGCAGCTCGAACCGCTCCGCCCGGCCGGGCACGGCGAACCAGGTCGACTGACCGGTCAGCCAGAGCGACACGTCCACCCCGGCGGCCGCGGCGGTGGCGGCCACCGTGAAGGCCTGGGCGCACCGCTCCGGCGCGTCCTCACCGGCGGTGGCCTTGACGACGAGAGTGCGGGCCATGCCGCCCAGCATAGGATGACCATGATGGTTACCGAGATGGGGTTCGTCAGCCTGCTGGTCGCGGGCCTGGGCGCGCTCGCCGGTGGCCTGGTCTATCTGGCGGTACGCATATCGAGAGGCAAGTGGTAGTTCCAGTGAGCGCGAGGAGTGAGCCGGGTTTGCGAGCCCCGCAGTCGCGAACGAAGGTGGCACCGTGAGTAGCGAGAACCCGTTGCAGCCGCCGTGGCTGAACGCGCCGCCGGTCGAGGAGTACCCGTACGAGGAGAGCCACGACCTGCGGGTGGGCCCCAAGCTGCACCCGGCGCTCGACGGCCTGCTGCCGTACATCGGGGTGTGGCGTGGCCGGGGGCGCGGCGGCTTCCCGACGATCGAGGACTTCGACTTCGCCCAGGAGATCCGGATCAGCCACGACGGCCGGCCGTTCCTGTTCTACGAGTCGCGGTCCTGGATCCTCGACGAGCAGAGCCGACCGGTCCGCCCCGCCGGCCGCGAGGTGGGCTGGTGGCGGCCGGTGCTGGACGGCGACCGGGCGACCGACGAGCTCGAGGCCCTGATGAGCGTGCCGACCGGGGTCATGGAGTTGCACGTCGGCAAGCGCAGGGGCACCCAGATCGAGTTCTCCACCGACGCGGTGGTCCGGACGGCCACCGCGAAGGAGGTCACCGCGGGCGCCCGGCTCTTCGGCATCGTCGAGGGCGCGCTGCTCTACGCGCAGGAGATGGCCGGCATGGGCCACGGCCTCTCGCCCCACCTGTCCGCCCGCCTGGTCCGGGTCGCCGGCTGACCGGTCGGCCCGGCGCTCGCCGGGACCGACCCGCCGGGACGCGGCGGCGGGCCCGTCAGGGCAGCGGGAAGCCCACCAGCTCCTGCAGCGCCGGGGTGTGCGCCGACGGGCCGAGCGCCACGCCGTCCAGGGCGCGCACCTCGACCAGGCCGCGCACCGACGAGGTGAACCAGACCCCGTCGGCGGCCCGCAGCCCGTCCGGCGTGACCATCCGCTCGTCCGCGGTCAGGCCGACCGCGTCGGCGTGCTCCAGCAGCCAGGCGGCGGTGGTGCCGGGAAGGATGCCGGTGGTGGTCGCGGGCACCGCGCAGAGCCGGTCGCCGTCCCGCCACACCACGTTGGCGGACGGCCCCTCCAGCGCGTACCCGTCGCTGGAGACCCACAGCACGTCGGCCACGTCGTTGCGGGCAGCCCAGCGGCGGGCGGCGCTGCTCGCGCCCCACGAGGTCGACTTGACGCCGGCCGGCAGCCAGGCCAGCTCCGGGCGGGTCGCGGCGGGCACCCCGAGCGGCAGGGTGGCCACCGTGACGCCGTCCCGGCGGGCCCGCTTGGACCCCGGCGCGACCTCGCCGAGGGTGGCGTACACGGTCGGCAGCCCGCCGCCCTCCGGCCCCCGGGTGCAGACCAGCCGCAGCGCCGCCTCCACCGGCGCCGGCCAGCCCTCGGCCACCGCGTCGAGCAGCTCCACCAGCACCTGGTCGGAGGGGAGCGGCAGCTCCACCGCGGCGGCCCCGGCCCGCAGCCGGGCCAGGTGCGCCCCGAGCAGCCACGGCCGGCCGGCGCGCAGGTGCATGGTCTCGAACAGCCCGTCGCCGCGCAGCACGCCCAGGTCGTCGCCGCGCAGCACCGGCTCTCCCGGCGGTACGACGCCCCGGCCGAGCACGGCGATCCTCGATGCCACCATGACCGCCCAGCGTAGTGGCGTCCGTCGCCGGCGTCCGGGTCAGGTGCGGGGGCCGCACTATCATCGGAGCGTGTCCGATTCCTCCCTGGCGGAAATGCTGCGCTCCCGTGGACTGCGGCTGACCGCGCAGCGCCAGCTGGTGCTGCGGGCCGTGCTGGATCTGGGGCACGCCACGCCGGAGCAGGTGCACGCCGCCGTCCGGCAGGTGGCCGCCGGGGTCAACATCACCACCATCTACCGCACCCTGGAGCTGCTGGAGCGGCTCGGGCTGGTGACCCACACCCACCTGTCGCACGGGTCGCCGACCTACCACGCGGCGGGCGAGCACCAGCACATCCACCTGGTCTGTCGGGAGTGCGGCGGGATCGACGAGATCGGCCCGGAGCTGCTCCGCCCGCTCGCCGACCGGCTGGCCGACGAGCGCGGGTTCCGGGTGGACATCGGGCACGTGGCGCTCTTCGGCGTCTGCGGCAACTGCGAGGACGGGGAACCGACATGATCGACGTAGACGGTGCGGTGGCGGTCGAGGACATCGACGAGGCGAGCCGCGACCAGCCGGACGAGGCGCACCGCGCGGCCGGCGTGCACGGCGTCGCCGCCCACTACGGCGACCCGCTGCGCGAGCAGCGCACCCTGGACACCGGCGTCGGGCTGGTGGACCGGTCGCACCGCGGCGTGCTGGCCGTGCCGGGCGAGGAGCGGATCGGCTGGCTGCACACCCTGACCAGCCAGCACCTGGCCGCGCTGCGCCCCGGCGAGGGCACCGAGCTGCTGGTGCTCAGCCCGCACGGGCACGTCGAGCAGCACGCGATGGTCGCCGAGGACGGCGACACCACCTGGCTGGACACCGAGCCGGGGATGACCGCCGGGCTGCTGGCGTACCTGGAGCGGATGCGGTTCTTCAGCAAGGTCGAGCCGCGCGACGCCACCGCCGACCACGCGCTGCTGTCGTTGGTCGGGCCGGGCGCCGCCGAGGCCGTCGGGACGCTCGGCGTCACCGGCCTGGCCGCTCCGCAGGCCGTCCGGGTGCCGGGCCCGAAGTTCCGCTCCGGCGAGCTGCCGCCGCGCCCCACCGCCGTGTACGACGTCCGCCCGCTGCCGGACGGCGGCTGGGCCCGGCGGGATCCGCTCGGCGTCGACCTGCTGGTGCCCCGCGACGAGATGGACGCGGTGGTCGGGCGGCTGCGCGACGCCGGGGTGCCGCTCGCCGGGCTGTGGGCGTACGAGGCGATCCGGGTGGCCGCCCGGCGGGCCCGGGTCGGGGTGGACACCGACCACCGGACCATCCCCGCCGAGGTGGACCTGATCGCGCCGGCCGTACACCTGGACAAGGGCTGCTACCGCGGCCAGGAGACGGTCGCCCGGGTGCACAACCTGGGCCGGCCGCCGCGCCGGCTGGTCCTGCTGCACCTGGACGGGGTGACCACCGACCAGCCGCCCGCCGCCGGCACGCCGGTGACCCGCGACGGGCGCGCGGTCGGCTTCGTCGGCACCGCGGTGCAGCACCACGAGCTGGGCCAGATCGCGCTCGCGGTGATCAAGCGGAACGTCCCGGACGACGCCCGGTTGATGGTCGAGGAGTCGGCCGCCGCCATCGACCCGGCGTAAGGGCTGCCGTGCCCCGGCCCGCGAGGCGGAAGATCTTCCGTCTTCGGGGCCGGGGACGCGCGATTCTGCCGTCGACCGGAGCCGGTCCGCGGGTCTAGGATCGCCGGCATGACGACAGGGACGTTGATCACGGTTGCCCCCACCGGCGCGGAGTCGGCCAAGGCGGAGGTGCCGGCGCTGCCGGTGACCCTTGACGAGTTGCTGTTGACCGCCAAGGAGTGCGAGGCGCTCGGCGCCGCCGTGATCCACGTCCACATCCGCGACGGCGAGGCGCGCCCGACCCTCGACCAGGGTCGGCTGCGGGAGACCGTGACCGCGCTGCGGGAGAGCACCGACCTGATCGTGCAGCTCTCCTCCGGCGGCGCGGTGACCGACCCGGAGTCCGACCGGCTCGCGGTGCTGGACGCCGCCCCGGACATGGCCTCCTGCACCATGGGCACGCTGAACTTCGGCGACGACGTCTTCCTCAACCGGTGGGAGTTCATCGTCGACCTGCACACCCGGATGCAGGAGCGGGGCATCGTGCCGGAGTACGAGATCTTCGACCTGGGCCACCTCACCGCCCTGCAGCGCCTGCTCGGCAAGCACGGCCTGCCGCACGGCGGGCACGTGCACGTCGACTTCGTGATGGGCGTGCCGGGCGGCATGCCGGGCACCACCGAGACCCTGGTCGCGGCCCACCGGATGCTGCGCGACCTGCCCGAGGGCACCACGTTCTCGGCCACCGGCATCGGCCGCAGCACCATCGGGGTGATGCTGGCGTCGCTCTCGGCCGGTGGTCACCTCCGGGTTGGCATGGAGGACACCGTGACGTACGCCAAGGGGCGGCCGGTGGAGTCGAACATGCAGCTGGTCGCCCGCGCGGTCGGCTTCGCCCAGCTGGCCCAGCGCCCGCCGCTGACCACCGCAGAGGCCCGTACGCTGCTCGGGGTGTAAGCCCGCGCGGGCCCGGCACCCGGTACGCCGGTGGCGTGCGTCGCTGGTCACCCGGGTGCCGGGCCGTCCCGACGCGTCGGTACCGTCCACTCGTGGGAAAGACGTACGAGGGCGGCGTGCCGCTCGCCGAGGTGGTCCGGTCGGAGTTCGTGGAGGGCGTCCACCGGGGCTCGGTCGTGGCGCTCGACGCCGCCGGGAGGCCGGTCGCCGGGGCGGGGGACGTCGGCTCGCCGATCTTCCCGCGCTCGTCCAGCAAGCCGATGCAGGCGATTGGCATGCTCGACGCCGGCCTGTCGCTGGCCGAGCCGGCCGACCTGGCGATGGTCTCGGCCAGCCACGCCGGCGAGGAGTTCCACCTGGCCCGGGTGGGCGCGCTGCTGGCGAGCGCCGGGCTGGATGAGTCGGCGCTGCACTGCCCGCCCGACCTGCCGTTCGGCGACGCCGCCCGGGAGGCGGTGCTGCGCTCCGGCGGTGGTCCCACCCGGGCGCAGATGAACTGCTCCGGCAAGCACTCCGGGATGCTGCTGACCTGCCTGGCCGCCGGCTGGCCGCTGGACGGCTACTGGCGACCCGAGCACCCGCTCCAGCAACGGCTGCGGGCGGCGATCGAGGAGTACACCGGCGAACAGGCGGCGGCCGTCGGGGTGGACGGCTGCGGCGCGCCGGTGCTCGCCGTGTCGCTGACCGGGCTGGCCCGGGCGTACCTCCGGCTGGTCTCGGCCGAGCCGGGCACGCCCGCGCGGGCCGTCGCGGACGCCATGCGGGCGTACCCGGAGCTGGTCGGCGGCACCCAGGCGGACGACACCCGGCTGATGCGCGGCGTACCCGGGGTGCTGGCCAAGATCGGCGCGGAGGGCGTGCTCGCCGCGGCCGTTCCCGGGGTCGGCGCGGTCGCCCTCAAGATCGACGACGGTGCCGCGCGGGCGCGGATGCCGGTGCTGGTCTCGGCGCTGCGCCGGCTCGGCGTCGACGCCCCGGTGCTGACCGAGTACGCCGAGGTCCCACTGCTCGGCGGCGGCCTCCCGGTCGGGGCGATCCGCCCCCTCTGGTGACCCTTCCGGCCCGCGCGCAGACGGTCGACGGGCATGGTGGGCCGGCAGGTCGGGAACTCGTCCGCTGGCGGCCCGTGGTCAGGAGCGGCCCGTGGACGGGGGAGCGGTCGCTACCCGTCGTGACCGGCCGGGTGGTGGATCCGAAGACGAGCGATATGACTGTGCGTCATAAATATGACGATCCGTCATATCGCTCTTCGCGGAACGGAGTTCGGGACCGCTTCACGGCGTGGTGGCGACCTTCGTTCGGGCGGCCCGAGCACCCGTCAGCCGAGGAAGGCTCGTAGTGCGGCGGTGACCGGCTCGGGGCGCTCCAGCGGCGGCAGGTGGGCCGCATCGGGCACGTCGGGCAGGCGTACCGCACCGGGCGCCTCGGCGGCGATCCGGTCGGCGAGCCGGCGCAGGTCGGGCACGTCGGCCGCGCCGGCGGTCACCAGCACCGGCAGCCGCAGCTCGGCGAGGCGGTCGATCGCCGACGGGTCGAGCTCGGCCACCTCCACCGCGCTGAGCGCCAGCTCGGCGGCGAGCGCCCGGCGGTCCAGCTCCTCGGCGAAGGCGATCAGCCCGGGGTCGACGTCGGCGGGCTGGCGCAACGGGCCGACCACCCAGAACCGCACCTCGGCGGTCGCCGCCGCGGCGAAGTCCTCCGGGTCCACCTCGCCGATCAGGCTCTCCCACAGCTCCTCGGTCTCCTCGGACCACTCGTTGCCGGAGACCGCGCTGCTGAACAGCGCCAGGCGGGAGACCCGGTCCGGGTGGGACAGCGCGGTGTCGATCGCCACCGCGCCGCCGAACGAGCAGCCGACCAGGGCCGCCCGGTCGATGCCGAGGGCGTCGAGCAGGCCGACCACGTCCTCGTGGTGGGCGAACGGCTCGGGCGGCAGCTCGGACTCGCCGTACCCGCGCAGGTCGAGCGCGATCACCCGGTGCCGGTCGGCGAGCGCGGGCAGCTGGGCGCGCCACATCCGGCGGTCGGCGATGCCGGCGTGCAGCAGCACCACCGGCGTGCCGGTGCCCGCCTCCTCGTACGCCAGGCTCGCCCCGTTGATGTCGATCTTCGTCACGACGAGCAAGCTACGGATCGGACAACCGGACCGCAAGGGCCCACTGTTACCTTGCTAACTTCCGCTAGCGATCTGCTTGCTGGAGCTAGCAGCGCTGGCTACCGTGGAGACATGGCCGCTTCCAAGGACTTGCCCGACGTCGGCGGGTTCATTCGTGACCTGCGTCGGAACGCCAAGATCTCGCTGCGGCAGCTGGCCGAGCAGGCCGGCGTCAGTAACCCCTACCTGAGCCAGATCGAGCGTGGGCTGCGCAAGCCGAGCGCCGAGGTGCTCCAGCAGCTCGCCAGCGCGCTGCGGGTCTCCACCCCGGCGATGTACCTGCGCGCCGGGCTGCTCGACGACAAGGAGGGTCAGGGGGTGCTCGCGGCGATCGCCGTCGACGCCGACCTGACGATGGCCCAGAAGCAGTCGCTCACCCAGATCTACGAGACCTTCCGCCGGGAGAACGCCCGCCTGGCCGAGGCCACCGCGACCGCCGACCAGGCCACCGCGGCCGCCGCCGAGGCGGGCGCCGCCGCTGACCAGGCCGGCCCGGCCCACGGTACGGGCGCCGTCGCGCCAGCTGGTGCCGGCGGCCCACTCGGCCCGACGCCTGTCACGCCGGCGACGCCGTCCGCCGCGGCGAGCGCCACGCCGGCCGCCACCGGGCCCACCACGCCGGCGGGCACCCCGACCGAGGCGGTCCTCGAGTCGGTCGCCGTCACCGAGGCCGGCCCGGCCCCCGCGCCAACCACCAGCAGCACCCCGTCCGCCAACCCGCCCAGCAGTACGGCCGCCGCCGCGACCGAGGAGGAGAAGTCATGACCCAGCCGAAGACCAACCGCATCCCCGCCCCGCTCTACGCCGCCGCCGGCGCGGGCGATCTGGCATACCAGCAGCTGCGCAAGCTCCCCACGGTGGTGGGCGAGCTGGGTAACCGGGTCGTCACCGACGGCACCCGGGTGGTCGCCGGCCTCGGTGGCAAGGCCGTCGTCACCGGCTTCGAGCTGCGCCAGAAGGCCACCGAGACGCTGCGTACCGCCAACCAGACCGCCACCGGCCTGCGCGAGAAGGCCGTCCCGGCCGACCTCGACCTGGACACCCTGCGCGGCACCGCCACCCGCAACGCCGCCACCCTGCTGGCCTCCGCCCAGGTCGCCCAGGAGCGGGCGCTGGCCGCGTACGGCGCGCTGATCGCCCGCGGCGAGCGGGTCGTCGGCGCCGGTGTGCTGGAGGCCGCCGACACCGTCAACGCCGACATCGAGGCCACCGACGCCACCGTCCCGGCCGAGGTGCGGGCCGACGCTGTCGCCACCCCGACCGCGGCTGTCGAGACCCAGACCCAGACCCCGACCCCGACCCCGGCCGACGTGGCCGAGGTGGTGGAGGCCAAGCCGGCCGCCGCGAAGACCCCGCGCACCCGGGCCACCAAGGCCGACGTGACCGACACCCCGTCGGCCAAGCTGCCCAAGGCCACGAAGCGGACCCGCCCGGCCGCCGAGTGACACTCCGGCCGTGAACGGCCCCGCAGGCGTCCTGCCGGACGTTTGCGGGGCCGTCGGCATATGCTGGCCGGCATGGCCATCGCCGCGCCGATCTTCGTGTTCGACGTCGTCTTCGTGATCGACCGGATCCTGCTCGTGTTCGCCCTGATCCTGCAGGGTGTCTCCCTGGTGCACGCGATCACCCAGCGGGCCGACGCCTTCCCGGCGATCGGCACCCTGCCCAAGGGCGGCTGGATCGCCATCCTGGCGGTCTGCATGCTGCTCACCCTGCTCGGCTTCGGCGCGCTCAGCATCTTCGGGCTGATCGGCATCGCGGCCGGCCTGATCTACCTACTCGACGTCCGGGTCGGGCTGCGCGACCTGCACGACGGCAAAGGGTTCTGGTGAGGGGTTTCCGCTGGCCCCCACCGCCCGACGGCGGCCCCCGCACCTGGGGTCCCGGCCCGGGCGGGCCGCGTACCGGCCGGCCGGCGCTGCCCGAGCCGGAGACCGAGCTGGTCACCACCCCGCACGGGGTACGGCTGGAGCGGCTGGTCACCGGCACCGGTGACCCGGTGACCGTGTTCGCCCACGGGCTGGGCAACGGCATCGCCACCACCCGCCCGTTCGGCAGCGGCGTCACCGGCCGCAAGGTCTTCTTCCAGTTCCGTGGGCACGGCCGATCGGACGCCCCGCCCGGCCCGTGGAGCTACCTCGACCTGGCCCGCGACCTGCGCGCGGTCGCCGACCTCGGCAACGCCACCCGGGCGTTCGGGGCCAGCCTCGGCGCCGGTGCGCTCTGCCGGCTGCTGGTGGAGAGCCCCGACCGGTTCGAGAAGGTCGTCTTCTTCCTGCCTGCGGTGCTCGACACGCCGCGCGGGCCGGCCGCCCGGCAGCGGTTGACCGACCTGCTCGACGCGGTCGGCGACGGGGACGCCTCGGCGCTCGCCGACGTGGTCTCGCTGGAGATCCCGCCGGCCGTACGGAACACCCCGGCCGGCTGGGCGTACCTGCGGCAGCGGCTCGACCAGCTGCTGCGCGACGGGCTCGCCCCCGGGCTGGCCGACCTGCCGGAGCAGGCGCCGCTGCGCGACGCGGGCGCCCTCGCCGCGGTCACCGCGTCGGCCCTGGTGATCGGCTGCGCGGGCGACGACCTGCACCCGGCCGCCGTCGCCGAGGAGTTGGCCGCCGCGCTCCCGCACGCCACCCTGTACGTGTACGACCGGCCGGGCGTGCTCTGGACGGAGCGCGCCGACCTGCGCGACCGCGTCTCGGGGTTCTTGAACGGGTGACGTCGCCCACCGCGGCGGGTTCACCAAACCGGACGGTACCTGTCAGGTATCGCTGGCACGCTCGACCGCATGACGACGCAGCCACTGGAAGGAAAGATCGCCCTGGTCGCCGGAGCGACCCGGGGCGCGGGCCGGCAGATCGCGGTCCAGCTCGGCGCGGCCGGCGCCACGGTCTACGTCACCGGCCGCAGCACCCGCGCCGGCCGCTCCGAGCTGAACCGGCCGGAGACCATCGAGGAGACCGCCGAGCTGGTCACCGCGGCCGGCGGCACCGGCATCGCGGTGCGGGTCGACCACCTCGACCCCGAGCAGGTACGCGGCCTGGTCGAACGGATCGACGCCGAGCAGGGTCGGCTCGACGTGCTGGTCAACGACGTGTGGGGCAGCGATCACCTGATCACCTGGGAGAAGCCGGTCTGGGAGCAGCCGCTGGAGGCCGGCTTCCGCACGCTTCGGCTGGCGGTGGACACCCACATCATCACCAGCCACTTCGCGCTGCCGCTGCTGATCCGCCGCCCCGGTGGGCTGGTGGTGGAGATCGGCGACGGCACGAAGGACTACAACGACGCCAACTACCGACTGTCGGTCTTCTACGACCTGGCCAAGGTCTCGGTCAACCGGCTCGCCTTCACCCAGGCGCACGAGCTGAAGCCGCACGGGTGCACCGCGGTGGCGCTAACCCCCGGGTTCCTCCGGTCCGAGGCGATGCTGGAGCACTTCGGCGTCACCGAGGCGAACTGGCGGGACGGTGTCGCGACGGATCCGCACTTCGTCATGTCGGAGACCCCGGCTTTCGTCGGGCGCGCGGTCGCCGCCGTGGCCGCCGACCCGGACCGGGCCCGGTGGAACGGGAAGTCCGTGGACAGCGGTGGTCTGGCCCAGGTGTACGGGTTCACCGACCTGGACGGCACCCGACCGCACTGGTCCCGCTACCACGACGAGGTGTTCCTGACCGGGAAGCCGGCCGACGACACCGGTTACCGCTGATCGTCGTAGAGCGCGGCGAGCCGGCGGGCCGCGTCGGTCAGCCGGGCCCGCAGTTCGGGCGGGTCGCGCACCTCCACCTCCGGCCCGAGCCGGAGCAGCAGGTCGTACGCCACCTCCACGGACTCGACGGGCAGCCGGGTGGTCACCCACCCCTGCCCGTCGGGCTCGCCGGCGGCGGCCACCGCCTCTTCGTACGCGAAGGGGGCCTCGGCGGTGAAGCGCAGCGCGCGCAGGCCGGCGGCGCTGAGCCGAACGGTGATCTCGGCCCCCAGCAGCTGCCGCAGGAACGCCTCGGCCTGCTCCCGCCAGTAACCGCCCAGGTCGAAGCCCTCGTCCCGGACGAAGCCCTCCTCGCCCACCACGACGTCGACCACCCGGTCGACCCGGTAGGTCCGCATGACGGCGTCGACCCGGCCGACGACGTACCAGGTGCCGCTCTTCAACACCAGCCCGTACGGCTCGACCCGCCGGGTCACCTCCCGCTCGCCGCGCCGGTACCGCAGCTCGACCACCCGGTCCCGCCAGACCGCCCGGGCCAGCTCGGTGAGCCAGCGCGGCGGCGTCGACTCGCGGAACCAGCCCGGCACGTCGAGGTGGAACCGCTGCCCGGTGCGGGCGGGCGCGTCGCGCAGGCTGGGCGGCAGCGCGGCGAGCACCTTCAGCTCGGCGCCTGCGACCGCGTCCGCGAGGCCCATCTCGCCGGCCGGGCCGGGCAGGCCGGCGAGGAAGAGCGCCTCCGCCTCGTCCCGGGTCAGCCCGGTCAGCCGGGTCCGGTAGCCGCCGAGCAGGCGGTAGCCGCCGGCCCGCCCCCGGTCGGCGTAGACCGGCACCCCGGCGGCGGAGAGCGCCAGCACGTCCCGGTAGACGGTCCGCTCGGAGACCTCCAGCTCACGGGCCAGCTCCGCGGCGGTCATCGTCTCCCGGGACTGCAGCAGCAGCACCAGGGAGATCAGCCGGGACGCCCGCACCCCACCATCCTGCCCGGCCGGGCGGCCGACGAGGGTCACCGGCGCGAAGCGGTAAAGGGCGATCCGCCGACCGGCCCGGGGTGCGCACGGCCACTAGGCTCTGCGGTCGTGAACGCACCCCGCATCGCCGCGCCCGTGACCGGCACCGTCGGTCGGTTCCTCGCCGGGGTCGGCCTCCTGCTGCGCGGCCTCGGCCTCTACGTGCGCAGCCCGGGGCTGATGCTGCTCGGCGTCCTGCCGGCGCTGATCTCCGGCGCGCTGTTCGTCGCCGCGTTCGCCGCCCTGGTGTACACGGTGGACGACCTCGCCGCACTGGTCACCCCGTTCGCCGACGACTGGTCGACCACCTCACGCAGCCTGGTACGGGTGATCGCCGGGCTGGCCTTCCTGGGCATCGGCGGGCTGCTCGGGGTGCTCACCTTCACCGCCGTCACGCTGGCCATCGGTGACCCGTTCTACGAGAAGATCTCCGAGCGGGTGGAGGAGCGCCTCGGTGGCACCCCGGACGCGGTCGAGGTGCCCTTCTGGGCCTCGCTGCGCCGCAGCGCGGGCGATTCGCTGCGGCTGGTCGGGATGTCGGTGCTGGTAGGCGTCCCGCTCTTCGCCGCCGGTTTCATCCCGGTGGTCGGGCAGACGGTGGTGCCGGTGATCGGGGCCGCGGTGGGCGGCTGGCTGCTCGCCGTGGAGCTGGTCGGCGCGCCGTTCTCCCGGCGTGGCCTGCGCCTGCCGGACCGGCGGGCCAGACTGAAGGTGGACCGGCCCACCGCGCTGGGCTTCGGCGTGGCGGTGTTCGTCTGCTTCCTGATCCCGCTCGGCGCGGTGCTGGTGATGCCGGCAGCCGTGGCCGGGGCCACCCTGCTCACCCGCCGCTCGTTCGGCCAGCACATCCGGGAGCACTGACATGGAGATCACCCTTGTCGAGGGGGACATCACCGCGCAGCGGGTGGACGTGGTGGTGAACGCGGCCAACTCCTCGCTGCTCGGCGGCGGTGGGGTCGACGGCGCGATCCACCGCCGGGGCGGGCCGGCCATCCTGGCGGAGTGCCGGGCACTTCGCGCCTCCCGCTACCCGGACGGGCTGCCCACCGGCCAGGCGGTCGCCACCACGGCCGGTGACCTGCCGGCCCGCTGGGTGGTGCACACCGTCGGGCCGGTCTTCTCGCCCGGCGAGGACCGTTCCGGCCTGCTGCGCGACTGCTACGCCAACAGCCTGGCGGTCGCCGACGGGCTGGGCGCGGCCACCGTGGCTTTCCCGCTGATCTCGGCCGGCGTCTACGGCTGGCCGGTCGACGACGCGGTACGCCAGGCGCTGACCGTGCTGCGCGCCGCCGCCCCGACCAGCGTCACCGAGGCGCGGCTCGTGCTCTTCGGCGCCGACACCCACGCCACCGCCGAACGCATCCTCACCGCGGGCTGACCGCGACCAGCCGGGCGGCCGGCTGGGGTCGCCGGTCGTCTACAGGTCGCGTAGGCAGGACCACTGGGCGCCGACCGGCCGGTAGCCGAGCCGGGTGTTGACCGCGAGCATCGGGGCGTTCGCCTCGTCGTTCGAGGTGTACGCGACGCGTACCCCGGTGGCGGCGGCCCGGTGCAGAGCGGCCCGCTTGGCCAGGCGGGCCAGGCCCCGGCCGCGGTGCTCCGGCACCGTGCCGGTGAAGGCCGACCACATCCGGTCCCCGTCCCGCTTGACCAGGCTGAGCGCCACCAGCTCCCCGGCGACCTCGACGGCCGTGCTGGCCGCGCGGTCCAGTCCGGCGTCCTGCCAGACCTCGTAGTGCCAGCTGTCGTAGCTCATCGCGTCCGTCGGCACGTCGCCCGGTTCGCTGGGCGAGGCGGCGGCGTCCACCTCGTACAGCCGGCGCGGGTCCACCTCGGCCGCGGCGCGCAGCCGCACCCCCGGCGGAGTCTCGGGCATCGGGGGGACGGGTCGCAGGTCGAGGGCGGAGTAGCGCGCCTGCCGGCTCGGCGTGAAGCCGTGCCGGCGGGCGAACGGCAGCGACTCGGCGAGCGCCCAGGTCAGCACCCGGCGGGCCCCGATGGACCGCAGGTGCGCCAGCGCGGCGGTGAGCAGCGCCGTCCCGGCGCCCCGACCACGGTGGTCCGGGTGGACGTGCAGGGTGGAGATCTCCCCGAAGTCTGGCTCCGAGGTCTGGCCGTTCCGGTACGCCGACGCCCAGCCGACCACCCGACCGTCCGCCTCGGCGACCCAGGCGGTCCAGTCCTCGCCGGGCGGCGGCTGCTCGATCATCCGCCGGGTCGACTCCACCCCGCGCAACAGGTACGGATGCACCAGCGCGCGCAGCGCCACCACCTCCGGCGCGTCGTCCGGCCGCGCGGTCCGGACCACCGGTGGCCCCGCCGCCGGGTGAGCGACCGGTCCGGACGGGGTGACTCGCCGTTGGGCGCCCTGCGTTTCAGCCATGCCGAGGACGCTATGCGCCGACGGGCCGGGCCAGCCAACGAAATACCTCGCCGGTTACGTTGCGTTACTTTCGCCACGTGTCACGCACCGTCACAGGTCTGTCGAGCACCGATCCACTCGCTCCGACGCTTTGCTCTGCTGCCACGGACGCAACACCCGCTTCAGCTGGGAATTCACGAAACCCGCGCGGCCGTTGGCCCGCACCGTTTTTAACCGACAGTTACTGTCGCGTTCGTGGCAGCAGAGCAAAGGGGGGGCGACGGCGTGCCGAGGGGGAGAGGCCGCACGTTGCTGTGGGTAGCGGAATGCGGGGCGCGCCGCGCGCGCTCGGAACCGGTGCACGTGCGCAGCGGGCCATGCCGTTGGGACAGGCCCAGGGAGGAACAGCGTCGGGGCTCAGGCCGACTCGCGGACCACCAGCTCGGTCGGCAGCACCACGGCCCGCTCGACCCGCTCGCCGGCGGCCAGCGCCAGCAGCAACCTCGTTCCCTGCCGGCCCAGCTCCACTATCGGCTGCCGGACCGTGGTCAGCGGTGGCTCGGTGTAGGCAGCCGTCTCGATGTCGTCGAAACCGATCACCGCCACGTCGTCCGGCACCCGGCGACCCGCCTCGCGGAGCGTCCGCAGGGCGGCGTGGGCCATCAGGTCGGAGGCGGCGAAGACGGCGTCCAGGTCCGGATGGTCCGCGAGCAGCGTCCGCATCGCGATCGCCCCGGACTCCCGGGTGAAGTCGCCGTACGCGACCAGCTCCGGCAGGCCGGCCTCGGCGACGGTGTCCCGGTAGCCGACGTACCGCTCGATGCCGGCCACCATGTCCTGCGGACCGGCGATGGTGGCGATCCGTCGGCGGCCGTTCCGGATCAGATGCCGGACCGCCTCGGTGACCCCGCCGACGTGGTCCACGTCGACGTACGGCACCCCGGCGGCGTCGAGCGGCCGGCCGCTGCACACCACCGGGATGCCGAGCCGGGCCAACCGGCCGGGCAGCGGGTCCGCGCCGTGCAGCGAGGCGAAGAGCACCCCGTCCACGTGCCGTCCGGTGGTGTACCGCTCCACCCGGTCGTGCCCGGCCGGCGAGCCGGCCAGCATCAGCACCAGCTGCTTGTCGGCCGCCTCCAGCTCCTGGGCCGCCCCCCGGATGATCCCCGGGAACACCTGGTCGTCGGAGAAGACCCGGGTGGCGGCCTCCGGCATCACCAGCGCGATCGAGTCGGTCCGCTGGGTGACCAGGCTGCGGGCGGCCAGGTTCGGCACGTACCCCAGCTCCTGGACGGCCCGGCGGACGGCCTCCTGGATCGGCTCGGCGACGGTGGTGGAGCCGTTCACCACGCGGGAGACGGTCGCCCGGGACACGCCGGCCCGTCGGGCGACCGCCTCCAGGGTGGGCCGTTGAGCGGTCGTCATCCCCGTTACCACCACCTCGTCACAGCCCGTTCCGGGAGATCACCTCCTGGTACCACCGGGCGCTGGACTTCGGCGTGCGCCGCTGGGTCAGGTAGTCGACTCCGACGATCCCGAACCGCTTCCGATAGCCCTCGGCCCACTCGAAGTTGTCCAGCAACGACCATACGAGATAGCCGCGCAGATCGACCCCTCGGGAGATCGCCTCGTGCGCCGCCCGCAGGTGCCCGTCGAGGTAGGCGATCCGGTCGTCGTCCTGCACCTGACCCGCCCCGCCGCTCTCGGCGCCGGCCCTGTCGGGGAAGGCGGCGCCGTTCTCGGTGATCAGCAGCGGCAGCCCCGGGTAGTCGGTGGCGATCCGCTCCAGCAGCCGGGTCAGCCCGGCCGGCTCGATCATCCACCCCATGTCGGTCAGCGGACCGGCGGGCGGCAGGAACTCCACCGCGCCGTCGGTGCCCGGGTACGCCCCGCCGCCACCCGCCCCGTCCGGCCGCCCGGCCACGTAGGTGGGGGCGTAGTAGTTGACCCCGAGCAGGTCCAGCGGCGCCGCGATCACCTTCTCGTCCCCGTCCTGCAGGAACGTCGGCTCGACCAGCCGGGCGACGTGTTCCAGCACGTCGACCGGGTACCCGGCGCCGGTCAGCGGGTCCAGGAAGATCCGGTTGTGCAGGCCGTCGACGAGGCGTACCGCGGCCGCGTCGGCGGCGCTGGTCGGGTCCGCGGGGCGTACGTCGGCGGGGTTGAGGGTGATCCCGACGATCTCCGCGCCGGCCGCGCGCAGCGCCCGGGCAGCCAGGCCGTGCCCCAGCAGCAGATGGTGTACGGCCCGGAACGCCGCCCCGGCGTCCCGCTCGCCGGGAGCGTGCACCCCGCTGCCGTAGCCGAGGTACGCCGAGCACCACGGCTCGTTCAGGGTGGTCCAGGTGCGGATCCGGTCGCCGAGCCGGCCGTGCACCACCAGCGCGTACTCGGCGAAGTGCTCGGCGGTCTCCCGGTTGGTCCAGCCGCCCCGGTCCTGCAGCGCCTGCGGCAGGTCCCAGTGGTAGAGCGTGACGATCGGGTCGATCCCGCGATCCAGCAGCGCGTCGGTGAGCCGGTCGTAGAAGTCCAGGCCGCGCGGGTTCACCGGCCCGGCGCCGTCCGGCCGGATCCGCGGCCAGGCCACCGAGAACCGGTACGCGGCCAGCCCCAGCTCGGCCATCAGCGCGACGTCCTCGGCGTACCGGAAGTAGTGGTCGCAGGCGACGTCGCCGGTGTGGCCGGCGAAGACCTTGCCCGGCGTACGGCTGAAGGTGTCCCAGATCGACGGGCCGCGACCGTCGTCGCGGACAGCGCCCTCGATCTGGTACGCCGCGGTGGCCGCGCCCCACACGAAGTTCTCCGGGAATCGAAGCTCACTCACGCTGTGCCCTTCTTCCGTTCGCGACTGCGGGGCTCGCAAACCCGGCTCACTCCTCGCGCTCACGATTTCACCGCGCCTTCCATGATGCCGCCGATGATCTGGCGGCCGAACACGACGAACACCAGCAGCAGGGGCAGGGTCGCGATGGCCGTGCCGGTGAACACCTGCGACATGTCCTGGTAGTACCCGTCCGACAGGGCGCGCAGCGAGAGCTGCACGGTCGGATTCTCCGGATCGTTCAGCACAGCGTACGGCCAGAGGAAGTCGTTCCAGGTGGTCATGAACGTGAGCAGGCCCAGCACGGCGGCGGCCGGGCGCAGCGCGGGCAGCACCACGTTCCAGTAGATCCGGGCGGTGTGGCAGCCGTCCACCCGGGCCGCCTCGATCAGCTCGTCGCTGACCGCCTGGCCGGCGTACTGCCGCATCATGAACACCCCGAAGCCGGTGACCAGCGCGGGGACGATCACCGCCGGCAGCCGGTCGTTCCAGTTCAGCTTCGTCATCAGCAGGTACAGCGGAATGACCCCGAGCTGGGTGGGCACCATCATGGTCGCGATGATCGCCATCAGCAGCGCGTTGCGCCCCCGGAAGCGCAGCTTGGCGAAGGCGAACCCGGCCAGCGTGGAGAACAGCACCACCGAGAAGGTGACCGTGCACGCCACGATCGCCGAGTTGACCAGGCCGGTGACGAAGTGCGCGTCGGTGTTGGCGAGCAGCCGGGCGATGTTGGCGCCCAGGTTCCCGCCGGGGACGATCGGCGGCGGTACCTGGCCCATCGCGTCGCTGCTGCGGCTGGCCACCACGAACATCCAGTAGATCGGGAAGATCGACATCCCGGCGGTGAGGACCAGCGCCAGGTAGGTGAGCCGGCCGGCCGACCAGACCCTGCTCATCGGGCGCCTCCCCGCCCGCTGCCGAGCCGGCGCAGCACCAGCACGTTGACCGCGGCGACCACCGCGATCAGCGCGAACAGCAGCCACGCCACGGCGGAGCCGTAGCCGAAGTTGTAGTGCGGGGCGAAGGCGTTCTCGAACATGTACATGGTCACCGTCTGGGATTCCCGCAGCGGTCCGCCGCGGATGGCGTTGGTGCCGGAGTTGAACATCCGGGGCTCGGTGAACAGCTGCAGGCCGCCGATGGTGGAGATGATGACGGCGAAGATGATCGTCGGCCGCAGCAGCGGCACGGTGATCGACCAGAACTGCCGGGCCCGGCCCGCCCCGTCGATCGAGGCCGACTCGTACAGGTCGCGCGGGATCGCCTGCATGGCGGCCAGGAAGATCAGCGCGTTGTAGCCGGTCCAACGCCAGTCGACCATGGCGGAGATGGCCACCCAGGCGGCGAACCGGTTCGACTTCCAGTCGATCGCGGCGATGCCGACGTGGTCGAGCAGCCAGTTGATCATCCCGAACTCGCGGCCGAAGAGCACCGCGAAGACGATCGCCACCGCGGCGGTCGAGGTGACGTTCGGTACCAGCACTGCCATCCGCCAGCCGGTCCGGGCCCGCAGCCGGCGGTTGAGCAGGTTCGCCAGCCAGAGGGCGGCGAGCAGCTGGGGCACGGTGGAGATGACGAAGATGCCGAGCGTGTTGACCACCGCGTGCCAGAAGTCCGGGTCGCCCATCAGCTGGGTGTAGTTCCCCGCCCCGATGAACGTCGGGTTCGCGCCGAGCAGGTCCCAGTCGTGCAGCGACACCCAGAACGTGTACGCCAGCGGGTAGAGCCCGAAGACCGCGAAGATCAGGAAGAACGGGGCGATGTACAGGTAGGGCGAGTAGCGGGTGTCGAACCGGGCGAGCCGGACGACCCGGGACGGGTGCGCGTGCCGCGGCGCCGGGGTGACCGGCGGCCGGGCGTCGAGATGGACGGCCATGCCGTTGACTCCTTCTCCGCCGGGCGGGCGGCTCCCGGCACCCCGGGGCCGCCCGCACGGCTGGCTCGGGCTACTTGGCGGCGGCCTTCTCGGCGTTGGCGACGGCGTCGGACCAGCCCTGTTCGGGGCTGCGCTGCCCCAGCTCGACGGTGCGTACGGCGTTCTCCACCTCGGTGCGGACGGCCTGGTTCTTCGGGCCCATGTAGACCGGCTTCAGGTTCTTCGCGCCGGCGGCGAAGATCTTCCCGACCGGGGCGCCGGAGAAGTACGCGTTGGTGGAGTTGACGATCGCCGGGTCGTCCAGCGCCTGCGGGGACGAGGGAAGCGGGCCCTTCTCCTGGAAGGCGCCGATCTGGCCCTTGGCGCTGGTGAGGAACTTGGTCAGCTCGATCGCCTCGGCCTGGTGCCTGCTCTGCTTCGGCACCGCCAGGTACGACCCGCCCCAGTTGCCGCCGTTGCCGGGCGCCTGGGCGATGTCCCACCTGCCCTTGGCGGCCGGGCCGGCGTTGCCCTCGATCACGCCGGTGAACCACGCCGGGCAGGCGACCGTGGCGAACTTCGACTGCTTGAACGCGGAGACCCACTCCTCCGACCAGGTGCCGTACCTGCCGGAGAGCTTGGCGCCGATCACGTCCATCGTCTGGTCGTACGCCTGCTTGACCGCCGGGTTGCTGTCGACCACCAGCTTCTCGTCCGTGTCGTAGTAGGTGTAGCCGGTGCTGCTGCCGGCGTTCTGCAGCAGGATGGTGTTGTAGATGCTGGTGGCGGAGTCGAGGAACGCCGCTCCGGTGTTCTTCGCGGTGTACTGCTGGCCGGCCTTGATGTAGTCCGCCCAGGTGGGCCAGAGCTTCGAGACGGCGTCGCGGTCGGTGGGCAGGCCGGCCTTGGCGAAGAGGTCCTTGCGGTAGCACATCGCCATTCCGCCCACGTCGGTGCCGAGGCCGATGAGCTGCTTGCCGTCGGCGGTCAGGCCGCCGTTCCACTTCCACTCCAGGAAGTTGCCCTTGAGGTCCGCGGCGCCGTGGTCGAGCAGGTTGACGAAGTTCTGCGGGTTGGCCTTGTACTCGACCAGCAGCCCCTCCTCGATGGCGACCACGTCGCCGGCGCCCTTGCCGGCGGCCAGCCACTGGGTGAGCTTCGGCGAGTACTCGTCGAGGTTGCCGCCGGTGCCCCGCTCGACGATCTTGATATTGGGGTGGGCGGCCATGTACTCCTGGTAGAGCTTCTGGTAGCCGAACTGGCCGAACACGTCCACGGTCAGTGTGATCGGTCCGCCCTCGGCGGCGGCGTCGTCGCCACCGCCGCAGCCGGCGGTGGTGAGCAGTGCGGTGGCGGCCACGAGGGCGATCGCGGTCAAGCGGTGGCGCGGTGTGACACCCATGGGTCTCGGACCCCTCTCAGTCGTCGGTGGTGGGATTCGGGCGCGGTCGGGCGGAGCGCGGAGCGCTGTGAGAGCGCTCTCACGACAGCGTGTCGGGTGTCGGGTCCCACTGTCAAGAGAGCGCTCTCCCGAACCTCGCCGCGGCACGAAAGAGCGGCCGCCCCCGGAGGGAACGGCCGCTCAACCGGCGGGGGTACGACGACTCAGCCGGTGCGCAGGCCCTCCAGCAGCGAACGGTCGCCGGCTACGCCGAGGGTGTCGAAGCTGACCCGACCCCAGAGCGCCAGCAGCAGGTCGCTGGCCGTGCCGGTCACCTGCGCCCGGGCGTGGTGGTCGTCGTGGCCGAACATGGTCGCGGTGTCCAGCAGGGCCATGCCCTCGCCGCGCAGCCGCAGATACCACTCCTGGGCCGCGTCGGTCGCGGTCAGCTGCACCACGCCGTGCCACTGCCCGGCCGTCCGCCGCCGGCCGGCCGGCAGCCAGGTGTCCAGCACCTCGCTCACCCCGTCGGCCGCCAGCTTGGCCTCGATCGGGTCGCCGGCCGCGATGGCCAGCTGGGCGTCCCAGCGGTGCACCGCCGTCTCGTGGGCCATCCGGCGCATCCAGAAGCCGGCCTTCTTCGGCTGCGGCGCCCAGTTCCACGCCGGCGCCTCCGGGTCGAGGGCGTCGAGAACGGTCATCAGCTGGTCGTACCCGTGCTGCCACAGCTGCAGCGGGGTCACCCCGGCGGGCGCCTCGGCCGCGTCCCGGCGGGCCGGCTGGGCGGTCTCGCCCGAGCCGACGAACGAGTGCACCCAGTGGTAGAGGCCGGCCAGGTGCAGGGTGAGATCGGTGACCGTCCAGCCCGGACACGACAGCACCGGTGTCTCGGGCGGCGCCTCGGCCACGGCGGCCGCGAACGCCGGCCCGTCGGTCCGCAGCGCCCCGATCCAGAAGTCCTTCGTGCCGTGCAGTCTGCTCATCGCTTTCCTCCCGGGGGTGACCGGGCCACCAGTGGGTGCCGCGGCTACCCCTCAGCCTAGGGTGAAAGGCGTGTCAGACGTCTACGCCAAACCGACAACCGGTGCCGGACCCGCCGATCGGACCGAACTGGCGGCATACACCACCCTGCGGCTCGGTGGGCCGGCCGCCCGGCTGGAGGCCGCCACCAGCGCCGATGAGATCGTACAGAAGGTGCGTGCGGCGCAGGACCGCGAGGACCAGGTGCTGGTCCTCGCGGGCGGCAGCAACGTCGTGGTGGGAGATGCCGGATTCCCCGGCACCGTCGTCCTGGTCCGCTCCCGGGGGCTGCGGGTGGTCGCCGAGGACGCCCAGACCGTGACGGTACGCGTCGAGGCCGGCGAGCCGTGGGACGAGCTGGTCGCCACCACCGTCGCCAACGGCTGGTCCGGGCTGGAGTGCCTCTCCGGCATCCCCGGCTCGGCCGGCGCCACCCCGATCCAGAACGTCGGCGCGTACGGCCAGGAGGTCGCCGAGGTGGTCACCGGCGTCCAGGTGTACGACCGCCACACCGGCAGCGTCGGCCGGATCGAGGCGGCCGACTGCGGCTTCGCGTACCGGTCCAGCGTCTTCAAGTACAGCGACCGCTGGGTGGTGCTCTCGGTCGACTTCCGGCTGGAGCGCTCGCCGCTGTCGGTCCCGGTGCGCTACGCCGAGCTGGCCCGCGCCCTCGGCGTCGAGACCGGTGAGCGGGTGCCGGCGGCCGACGCGCGGGAGGCGGTGCTCAAGCTGCGCGCCGGCAAGGGCATGGTGCTCGACGCCGACGACCCGGACACCTGGTCGGTCGGCTCGTTCTTCACCAACCCGGTGCTGGACCGGGCCGCGTACGAGCTGCTCCGCGAGCGCGCCGCCGACCTGGGTGAGCCACCGCACTGGCCCGGCGCCGGCGACGTGGTCAAGGTGAGCGCCGCCTGGCTGATCGACAAGGCCGGCTTCGCCAAGGGCCACCCCGGCCCGGACGGCATCGCCATCTCCAGCAAGCACACCCTGGCCCTGACCAACCACACCGGCGCGGCCAGCACCGCCGCCCTGATCACCCTGGCCAGAACCATCCGCGACCAGGTCCACGCCCGCTTCGCGGTAACCCTCCACCCCGAACCCGTCCTGATCAACTGCACCATCTAACCCCGCCCCTCCCTCCCGCCCCCCACTCGCGCGATCTTGCACTTTCGGCCCCTCGTTCGCCCCTTGTGCGGCAATTGTCGGGGCAGGAAGTGCAAGATCGGCGGCGGGATGCTCCTATGGATGTCAAGGTGTGGCCGGTGGTGGTTGGGTGGGGTTGGTGAGGACCTCGTAGACCTCGCGGGCGATGTATCGCTTGAGGC